>JBFJVZ010000111.1:0-17794 GCA_041623895.1 Pirellulaceae bacterium
CCTGATTGGTTGCAGCGTTCGCTACTTGGGCCGTGTTGAAAACGCTCCAGAGGAACCAACTGATAAGACCCGCGTCGCCAAGCCGGCTGTAGCGTGCAAGTCTTCATTGGCTGCTGAAGACCATAGCCAAGGCGACCTGATTCACTCGTCGCTTCCCTTGGATGATGAAGAGCTCAGAGAGATCGTCGCTAACTTCATCGATCGCCTGGATGTGCGACTGGATAGGATTCAGCAAGCCTGCAACAACAACGACCACGAAACTGTTTGCTCCGAGGCGCATTGGTTGAAAGGTTCTGGAGGAACGGTCGGGTTTGCGGAGTTCGGTGAACCGGCGGCAGCCTTGGAAAGAGCAGCCAGAGCCGGCAACAAAGATCAAGCCACTGAAATCCTCAGCACGATCAAGGAGATTCGATCGAGATTAGTCCGCCCGCTGCGGCAGGCTGAATCTTCCCCGCCAGCGGAGCATACATCGGCAACACAGCCACCCCTGCCACTTTCGGTTGCCGTCAATGCCAGTGACGCCGCCACTGTCAGCGATCCGATCCATTGCGACTTGCCGCTGGATGATCCGGACTTTTTGGGCATCGTGGTTGACTTCATTGGTCGCTTGGATTCGCGATTAGAAGACATGCAGGGACTGCTGTCCGCAGGCCGATTCGAAGAGCTATCCAACGAAGCGCACTGGCTAAAAGGAGCAGGTGGAACGGTCGGGTTTGGCGAGTTCACCGAACCGTCCGTCGCCTTGCTGGAAGCGACCCGCAATAAGCAGGCGGAGGCGGCGGCTGAGCATCTAAAGGAGGTCATCGCCGTCCGCCAGCGTATCGTGCTGCCCGAGCCGACGGCATCGCGCGACTAGTGGGAAAGAACCTTCGATAACCTGAACGCACGTCGATTCGGCAAAAACCATCCATCGCGAATAATCGGTAGATGCGGAGTTCCAATCAGGCCGCCTGACAAATCCGCTTGGTTTTGTGGGCTTCTTGTCATTTGTACAACCAACTCTTCATCAGACCAATTCTTACGTAAGCACTGATGAGTATTCAATCAAACCCTACGAACGCTGGTTACCAGGCAGGAATGGGGGCGGGCGCGCAATCGTCGACGCCTGCCGCCGCTGTTGTCTCAAGCACCAACCGTCTGTCCGGACGGATCATGATTGTTGACGATGAAATCGCCAACGTGATGGTCGCTCGTAAGCTGCTGGAGCGGGCCGGGTACAGCCAGTTTGAAACGACAACCGACTCTTCGATCGCAATCAACCTGGCACACTCGTCCAATCCGGACGTGCTGCTGTTGGACATCAATATGCCCAATGTGGACGGTATCGAGATTCTGAAGCAGATTCGCAGCATCGATAAGTTTCAGCACTTGCCGGTTCTTATTCTGACAGCCAATAGTGAAGCAGACATCAAACTGAAATGCCTGGAACTGGGCGCCACTGACTTTTTGGTCAAGCCGGTGGACCCCATGGAGCTGGCGCCGCGAGTTCGCAACGCTCTGAAGATGAAGTCTTATCAGGATCGGCTTCAAAACCACGCCGCGGAGCTGGAGCAGAAAGTTCGTCAACGCACTCGCGAGTTGGAACTTTCGCGCCGCGAGGTGATTTACTGCCTGGCTCGGGCCGCCGAATTACGAGACAACGATACTGGCAATCATGTGATCCGTGTCGGACGATACGCCGGAATTGTTGCCAAGAACATGGGTATGCCCGAAAACTTCGTATCCGACATTGAACTGGCTGCGCAATTGCATGACGTCGGAAAAATTGCCGTGCCCGATTCGATTCTCTTGAAGCCCGGAAAGCTTGAACCGGAGGAATACGAGAACATTCAAAATCACGTTAAGTACGGCCGCCAGATCATTCGTCCCTACGCCGCCAATGAGGCCATGGTCATGCGCCGCCACGTGGTGATCGGTTCACAAATGCTTCAGGATGGAAGTTCGTTGATGCGACTTGCAGCAAGCATTGCCCAGACCCATCACGAGCGATTCGACGGGTCGGGTTATCCGATCGGCCTGGCCGGGGAAGATATTCCCATCGAAGGCCGCATCACCGCCGTGGCCGATGTCTACGATGCGTTATCGTCGGAGCGGCCCTACAAAAAAGCGTTGCCTCGCGAAAAGTGTTTCGAGATCATGAGCGACGGCCGCGGGACCCACTTCGATCCCGATGTCTTGGACGCCTTTTTCCGCGGTGCTTCCGAAATCGTAACGATTCAAGTCGAATTCATGGACTGCTAATCAAGCGGCCATGCACGACGACCGCCGGGCAGAGTGAGTTTTTTTGACTGGCACGCCTGCCGAATGTCCCAGTCTCACAGTCATCGCAGAGTCAACAGCACTCTGCTATCTTCTTGCTCTCGGGACTGTCAGCGACGTCGTGTTATGTGAGCAAGAAAACAAGATGAGCAATTCTGAATGTCGCTGGGGATTTTTGAGTACGGCTGCAATCGCCCGCAAGAACTGGAAGGCAATTCGGCTGAGCGGCAACGGGCGGGTGACGGCCGTCGCCAGCCGCTCCGAGGCCCGTGCACAACAATTCATCGACGAATGTGAAGCAGAGGTATCACAGCTTTCGCCCGTTGCCGCCGTTGGATCTTATCAGCAGCTGCTGGACCGCAGCGATGTGGATGTCGTCTACATTCCCTTGCCCACCGGGATGCGGAAACAGTGGGTGTTGGCGGCCGCCAAGGCAGGCAAACATGTGTTGGTGGAAAAGCCGATCGCTGTCAACCTGCAGGACGCTCAGGAAATGGTTGATGCCTGCGCTGCAGCCGGCACCCAATTCATGGACGGCGTGATGTTCGATCACAGCCGCCGAGTGCAGATCGTCAGCGACAAGATTCAAAACGGCGAGGTGGTGGGAACGCCGCGACGTATTTACACGCACTTTTCCTTTGCCGGTGATGCTACCTTTCAAAAATCAAACATTCGCACTGACAGCGTGCTCGAGCCGCACGGCTGTCTGGGTGACCTGGGCTGGTACTGCATTCGCTTCACACTCTGGGCCGCGGGGAAGAAGTTACCCACGCACGTTTCAGCGAGAACCATCACACCGCTTAAAGGTGACCAATCCCCTGGAGAGGTGCCCGGCGAATTCTCAGCGGAACTGCGATTCGACGAGGGGCTGTCAGCCGGATTCTATTGCTCGTTCCTGACCGAAAACCAGCAGACGGCTATCGTCTCCGGCTCTGATGGTTTCATTTCGGTCGATGACTTTGTCTTGCCGTTTTACGATGCAGAAGCTGCATGGGGCGAGCACCGGCATGTCTTGGAAATCGACAACTGCCGATGGAATTTCCGGCGTCACAGTCAACGTCAGGCAATCGCTGAGTACCCGTCGGGCGAACGTAACGCGGCGGAAGTCAATTTGGTTCGTCGATTTGCCGAGCGCGTGATTGATGGTAAATCGGATCCGAGCTATCCGGACATTGCGCTGAAGACGCAGGCCGTCTTGGATGCGTGTCGAAAAAGCGATGCGGCGGGCGGAAAAATGATCACGCTGTAGCTGCGGGCATCATCTCGAGAAATAGATATAGATTCCGACCACCAGCAAAATTAGCCCGCCGCCAACATAGGGAGCGGGTTTCCATGGCGTCAGGTCCACCAATTTTGCATCTTGTTGTTCGTACGGTTGGTCGCGTTTCATGAACGATCCCAGGGTTGCCTGCAGAATCAGCAGCCCGACGAAGACGGCGCCCATGAAATGATAGCCGGACCCAAAGATCGTGGTGACCCAGCCGTCAGCCTTCTCGACTCCGGCTGCCTCATTGACCGTTCCGTCGAACAGCGTGCCCCACAACATGATCGCCAAACCGACGATCAGCGTGATCAGTGCCGACTTTCCGTCAGCCGTTTTGTTAAACATCCCAAAAATAATCACGGCAAAAATGGGGATGAAGTAAACGCCGTTCAGCTTCTGAAAAAATCCAAAAATTCCTTCACTCGCGTCCATGAAGATCAAGGGTGCAAAGATGACGGCAAAGATGGCAACACCGG
Organism: Pirellulaceae bacterium; assembly: GCA_041623895.1. GTDB lineage: Bacteria > Planctomycetota > Planctomycetia > Pirellulales > Pirellulaceae > JBFJVZ01. Next base: position 4,000 of record JBFJVZ010000111.1, read on the forward strand.
CGCTGACAATCTGTCCGGAACGTACAACTTCCTTGTGCGAGGCCTGGGGACGAAGAATGCGTTGGTAAACTCCCAGCGAAAAAAGCGTCGCGCTGGAATTCAAGACCGAATTAAATGTGGACAGGATCGAACCGACCATCACGGCCGCAAAGAATCCGGTGAGTGCCTCCGGTAATACCAATCGGACGAGGGCACCGTAGACCTTGGAGTCTTTGCCGTCGATCTGCGCGCTGAAGTCAGCGTTGTTGGTCGCGATGTAGGCAGCCACAATACCGGGAACGACCAGAATCAGCGGCGCCAAGATCTTGAAGAGCGAAGCAAGCAAAACACCTTTTTGACCCTCCGCCAGATTCTTGGCCCCAAAGGTGCGCTGGATGATCTGCTGATTCGTTGTCCAGTAAAAGAAATTCAACAGCAACACGCCGGTAAACATCGTGGGCCAATAGACGTCTTCCCCTTTGGCACCGATCGACTGCAGGGCATCCGGATCTGCCTCGCGAATCTTTTCAAAGACACTCAGCAGCGAGTCGTCACCGGCGGCGTAGCGGAGTGAAAAGTAGGTAATCGAAATTCCGCCCACCAGCAGACCCAGTCCATTGAATGTGTCGGAGACTGCCACGGCACGCAGCCCGCCAAAGATCGCATAACCCGATCCCAGCGAAGCAATCACAATCACGACCGCCCAAATCGTGCCCGCATCGCTCAGCCCCAACTTGGTCTGCAGATCAAGCATGTTCGACAAGCCCGACGCGCCGGTGTACAGCACAAACGGCAGCAGGATCAGCGTGTAGGCAACGATAAAGACGCCAGTGGTCAAAGAGCGGACGCCGCCGCCATAGCGTTCTTCCAGAAACTGAGGGATGGTGGCGATGCCGGACTTCAAATAACGCGGCAAAAAGAACAGGGCAAGAAACACCAGCGAAATACCGGCGACAACTTCCCAGACCATCACGGACAAGCCTTCTTTCCAAGCACCACCGTTGAGCCCCACCAGTTGCTCCGTCGACAAATTGGTCAACAATAGCGAACCGGCGATAAAGCCTCCCGTCAGGCCGCGACCGGCGAGAAAGTAGCCGGTTTCGTCATCGTTGATCCCCCTTCCTCGAGTAATGAGGTAAGTCAAGACAGCCACAAGAGCAGTAAAAAACAGAAAAGACGCGATGATCATGACTTGTCGTTTTGAGGGGCGTTGCGTTGACGGGATTTCGCAGAGGTCATCGTGATTGGCAATCGTGCCGAAAGCGTCCGCGGTTTTGCGGCTCACATTGTGGGTTGCCCGGGACACCCATGGAAGCGGTTGCCGGTGCATCGATGGCATCAAAAACTGAGAAAAAGGAATGATTCAAAATTCACGCGCTTGATGGCGGCAAGAGGATAAGATAGGGGCTCGCAACCCGACCGACCCGATCGATTCAACTCGACAGGACTCGCCAGAGAAGTGCCGCGATGGAAGACCCCAACGAATTACCCCTGCGGCGGCGTTCGTCAGATACGGTTTCCCAAGACCCGGGTGGTCACGAAACGCAACATTCCGGCATGACCTCGCGCCGTCTCCCGCCGCCCTGGCAACATGGCCAGCGGCTGGGCGACTTTCAATTGGAACTGCTGCTGGGCCAAGGTTCCAGTGGTTACGTGTTTCGGGCGCTTGACTTGGTAACCAGGCGGAGATGCGCCCTGAAGATTCTGACACCCGAATCAAGCCAAGATCTGCGCCGCAACAAACTCGGCTTTCGACGGATGATGACGATCCATCATTCAAGTTTAATGCGTGTTGATCTGATTCACGTCTTGGATGGCCACGTGGCGATGTCCATGGAAGAAGTTCATGGGGATACCCTGGCCAAAACACTTAAACGTTACAAGACGCTGCCCCCGCACGTTGCTTTCAAGCGTTTGCTGGCCCTGGCCCGTCACTACGGCGGCGCGCTCGCTGAGATGCATGCCCACGCCCTGGTTCATCGCGATATCAAGCCACAGAACTTGATGGTCGATTCACGCGAGATTGGCCGAGTCATCGACTATGGATTGGTCGGCACGTGTGATCCGGAATCGGACCCCAATGGCTTCCGTCATTATTTGGCCGGAACGCCGCGCTACTGGTCACCAGAGGCGTTGCGGAATCAGTTCTACACACCTTCGGGTGATGTTTTTAGTTTGGGTCTGGTGATGTTGGAAGCCTTGTATGCCATCACCGGTCGACAAGTTTGGCAGCGATCAGAGGAAGATCGCGACGAGGATGCTCAGCTGATTAGTGAAGCCGTTGACGATCTGTCTCAGTCGATACCGCATGTGCTGCGTGATGCCTGTTTGGAAATGCTGCAGATCAAGCCGGAAGACCGGCCGTCGGCACAATACATTTCCCGGCTGGGACTGCCGACTGCCAGAAGCTTCGTCCTGCACTCTGGCCATCAATTGTTCGGACGAGAACGTGAATTGGAAGAAATCTGCGATTGGCTGCGGACGATCTACGAAGGAAAGATCGAGCGGTTGCACATTCACGGTCCATCGGGAATCGGCAAAACCAGGCTGATTGATGAAGTGGAGCGTCATCTTCGTGCGTTGCGTTGGGGACAAGTCTTTAGAGCCAACTGCCGGCCTCGCGAAGACGAACCGCTGCAGGCGTTTGATCAGATTGCTGACGAAATCGCCAATCGATACACATCTTTCAATGATCGTGAGCAACTGCAGGTGGATGTGGCCAGCGCCGCGATCCTTCATCAGGCATTTCCCGTGCTCAAAGATGTTGTGCACGCCAGTCTGCGGTTGCCTCCGATTGCCTCCACAGTCGATCGCATTGATGCCCTGGAGGCGGTCGCCAGACTGACCGTCGAACTGCGAAAAGTGGGCCCCCTGATCTTGATTATCGATGACGTTCAATGGGCAGATCCCGACAGCCTCAGCATTCTGGACAGGTTGCAAGCGGCCAGTGGTGAGATGTTGGCAATCATCACCGTTGGCAGAACCAGATCGACCAATCAGCGGAAATCGCCCGGCCGTGTGCTGGAGATCAAACCGCTTAGTGGTGATGCTAGTTTTCAGCTGCTTGCTGATGCGGCCAAAAGGTGCAGCGTTAATATCAACCGCGCCGCGATCCGTGAACTTGCCGACGCGGCGGCCGGAAATCCATTTCGCCTGAAGGAGTTGACCGAAGAGTTTCGGCCGGGCGGAGCGCTGGCGACACTGCAACCTTCCAGCGACTCGTCAATTTCGAACCTGGGCAGTATCGATCAGTTGTGGAAACGACGGGCAAAACGACTTGGCCAACAGGCCAGAAAAGTCCTCCCCTTCATTGCTACCGCGGGTCGGCCCGTCTCGTCCGCGCAACTCGGGGAACTCGCGGAGCTGAATGCTAATGAGGTTGATGTTGCGGTCACCGAGCTTGCCCACGTCAGGTTGGTTTCGGATGAAGCAACCGGTGAAGAGTGCATAGCGGTCGTCAGTGACCGTGTCTCCGCGGGCATCATTTCCGGCTTGCGCAAGTCGGAAAAGCTTCGGGCACACAGGGCCTGGGCGCAATTGCTTTCCCGCAGCAAGAACCAGGAGCAGATGTCAGCGCGAATCGCCAATCACTTGTTTGACGCGGGAGAGCCGAGCCGAGCGTTGTCATATGCGATCCAGGCAGCGGAGGACGCGGAACGGCTGTTCGCAAAAACTGAAGCGGCAAAGTGGTATGTGCGCGTGCTGGATCTGGTCGAAGGCAAAGAACGTCTCAAATATCTTCGTAATGCCGCTCGCTGCTACGAGCAAGCTGATCAGCCGGTGGACGCTGCCAGGCTTTACCGTGAATTGGCCGATACAGTTGATGATCCGAATGAAAGACTGGCTTGCCGGATTTTGGCAACCGAACTATTGCTTCGCAGTGGTCGTTTGGAATCCGTTCGCGATGAATTAGTCGAACTGTGCAGCAAGCTTCGCCTGCCCGGGCCAAAGCCCGCGTCTCAAAACCCGTTATCCTTCGTTGCAGACTCCCTGCGGCTGGCAGGATTGCGAGCTTCCGCAAAAATTGCCCGCACGCGATCCGACGCGCACACGTCGACTCGTCAGCAACATCGACTGAATATGTGTGCTGCTCTGGTTCGCCCGCTGTCACTGTTTGATGGAGTCTTAGCGGCTCGACTACTGAAAATTGGTGCCGTCCAAGCCGCGCAAGGTAGTAGCATCGCGCAACAGATGCACTTTGCCTTTGGGGCCGCGGTTTTCGCGTGCGGAAATCGTGGAGCCAAGCGAACGCGCGGAGAAATGGTCTTGAAGCAGTTGCGCTCCCAAGTCACCCGGTTGCAGGATGCAAAGATCAGTGGGGACTATTGGGCGGCCGTCGCGACAAGCAAGGCACTGTCGTTAAGATGGCATGAAGTCAACGACGCCGTGCGAATGAGCGTCAATGAATATGAGGCGGTTGAGAAACGGCATCGATTCGAGAAAGCACACACAAGATGGCTGGAAGTGTGGGCAAGCTGGCATCTGGGTGATTGGCGGAATATCAGAGCCATCGCCGGTGACATGCTGCAGGACGCTCAACAAAGAAACGACCTGACCGGAATGCTGCTGTTCACCAGCGGTCTTACGGCTTCGTCACTGCTTGCGGATGACCGACTCGAGGATTTAAGACTGTGGCAACAGCGAAACGAAGAATTGACGCGGCAATCCACAGGCACCCAGTTCGTTCACTTCCTGCAGTGGCTAAGCAAATCGCAGCACGATCTGTACGTCGGAAAATTTGCTGATGCCTGGCACGGATACCGAACGTTGCAGCGGCGACTCAGGTATTCGCCGCTGTCCCGAGTTCAAGTGGTCCGCGTCATGACGCAATCGTTTGGCACGCTCACGGCACTGCACCTGGCACAGTCGCTGACGAGCGGATCCTTGGCGGGGCCGGTGTCCAAAACCAATTGGTTGCGTGTTGCCCAACATCGCAGCAATCAATTGCGCGACAATGACATTCCGTTCACAAATGTGTTAGCCGACCTTGCCGATGGAAACTGCTTGCGACTGCAAGGCCAGCAGGAGCAAGCCCGGGCATGCTTGCTTTCTTCCCACCAACGGGCAAAGAACCTGAGACTGGTGCCGTACCAGTTGGCTGCAGAAGACGCGTTGGAGTACTTGGAAACGGGTGAGTGGATCGGATTGCTGCGGCATCGAATGCGAAATCGCGACGTCAAAGTTCCCGAAGCGTTCGAGCGTTTGTACACCGTCGCAGCCTCATAGCAGGGAATCACTACTTGTCTTGCTTTTTCTTGCTCGCCTCGCGGCGCTTGATGATCCCTTCCAGCTTTTTGCGTTCTGCCTCCAGCACGTCGTCGGGAATGGTCGCGGGAATGACTGGCGAATCGTCGATGCTGTCGTCGGCCGAAAGTTCTCGCATCCTGATATTGCGATACCAGACGGGATCACCGTGATCTTGCAAGCTGAGGTTTGCACCACGGGCTTCAAGATTCCCGCCTCGTTTGCGGAGCATGTCGACGTTGAATTCCCACTGCGGGTCACTGTAATCAAATCCGACGACCTTGACGCCGTTGAGCCAATGCTGCACCACGGTACGCTTACAAACCACGCGGCCCGTGTTCCACTGTCCCACCGGTTTGGTGGCGTCTTTGCTGGGTTGCATGCAGAAATACAACGAGGCGGCGCTGGTACGTGGATTCTTGCCATCGTTATGAGCAGCGTTGTCCAGAATCTGGTACTCGTATTGAGTGGGGCGATAGTACACACCGCTGTTGCTGCCGGGGGCAACTTTCCACTCGAAACGCAATTCAAAATCATCAGGTACTTTTCTGGCGATGTAGACCAAACTGCCGCCCCGACCCCCGCGTGTGATCACACTGTCTTCGACCTGCCAGTTCCCCGAGTGTTTCCAACCATCCAAATTCTCACCATTGAATAAAGCCTTGAACCCCGCGGCTTGTTCCTCGGGGGTTAACGCGTTGGGATTACCGGCGACCGCCAGCTTCAAGGTAAGGATTCCGATCAGCACAAGGATGAAACGCATGACGTGTCTCGCGAGCGAGGGGAAAGTGACGGGCGAAGTCAATTATATCGTTAATATCGTTTTCAGTGGCTGGCTATTGCAAGCGAACTCGCGAGCATCGCGATTCCTTTGTGCCCGCTGCGACGACCATGGATTCGCGGCACCCTACTGAACCAATGGTCTCAGCTGGCCGCAATACAGCTTCAGCAACTCCCGCGCATCATCGACCGAAAAAAATTGCGGGCTGCATCGCATCGACAGCGTCAATTTGCGTCCATAGATGCTGCTGGAAAGCGTGCAATGGGTCTTTCGACGCAGCGGCGGGACGCCGGTCATTGCATCCAGTGTGAATTCGTCGCAGCCGACCTTGCCACGTGTCTTCGGCAAACGACAAGTGAATCGCCGCGAAGGGTCACCGGCGTTGGACAGGACACTGGTGGCCAAACAAACATTTCGCTTCAGGATCATGGGCAGAAGAAACGGCACGACCATCGCTGAACTGAGGCCGTTGATGAAAGATTTTTGCAAGTTTCCGTTTTTGATCTCCAGCGTTTCCCGGCAGATTCGAGCCAACAATTCATCTTCATCCTGCAACTCGGATGGACGCACACTGATGAACGTGTAGGCAGTCATGTTGCAGGCGGGAATCTCAAAATCTTCGCCGTCGCGCATATCCGAAGGGACCAGAATGCGAAATTTGCGACGGCTGGAGTTGCCATTCCACTGCCGCGCCGTTTGAAACATCTTGCACAACAACAAGTCATTAAGCGTTGCCCCGCGAGACGTTGCCGATTGACGCAGGGCTGCCAATTGCTCTTTAGAAAATTCTTCGTTGACGATTCCCGGCACTACCGTCTGGGCCGGTTTTGACGAAGGAATCCGCAGCGCGGCGACTCGGGTCGTGAATTGTTTCCGCGCCTCCAGCAGGGCTTGCCCAATTTTATGAATCACTTTGTCGTCCGCGCGGATGCTTCGCATCTTGGTGCGGCGGACTTTCAGTTGAGCGGCGTCAAAGACCCCCATTTCAACTTTGCCGGCACAACACTCCAGTCGTTTCATGTAGCAGCCGAGCAAGTCGCCGATAAACCGATAAGCGCCCGTGCCGTCCGTGGCCGCGTGCTGGAACTGCAGTGTCATTTTCGTGTTGGCATCTGTTTGCCGCGCCCAAACCCTCAGACCCGGCGTCGTTCGAACGTCGATGTATTCTCCGCCCTCAAACTGAAGCGGAGTGTTCGCGTCGGCCCAATCGATCCTGGGCATTTGATCGGCAGCCAAGACCCAGCACGGTTTGTTTTGTTTCGCCGGCTGAACAATTGAGAACAGCAGGGGATGCCTTTCCAGAGCCTCCTCCATCGCGGCATCGAATCGTCCGCGATCTAAATGTCCTGAGAACTCCAATTCGATATAAAACACCATCGGGTACTCGGGGCTGTCATCGCACAGGAAGTACCAATCGATCGGCGGAAGATGAAGCGGAAACGTTCGCCCGTATTTTTTCGCGACGGAATTCATGAAACCTGGAACTGCTCACGGGCATGGGAAAGAATCATTCAAGCTGGTTTCAAACCTAATCGGTCCCGCAGCTTTGGCCAACCGTAGACGCAGCATCCTGCCGCGTCATTTCGGTTTCTCGCAACACGGCGGATGCCACGTCCGCAATTTTCTGCCGGGCAGGAGGATACCGCGGTTAGGGTCGTGTTTTTCGGGATCACGGGAGCGACGATCGATTGTGTCTGGTTGCAATCAGGACTTCTCGTTTTCCGCCCTGCGGTCCCGGAACTCTTTGCACATCGAATCCCACATCAATCATCGTTTCGCGGACTTGCCGGCTGACGCAATAGGTGACCAATCGACCATCGTCTGCCAAAACCGGCATTAAGCGAGACAGCAGGGCCGGCTGCCAAAGCTGTGAGTTGCTGGACGGGGCAAATGGATCAAAATACACCGCGTCGAACTGGCGATAATTGTTGAAATCGTGGGAACAGACATCGCAAGCCTGAATGGTGACGTGCACTCGCGGAGCGATCTTCCATGGGTAGGTCCCGCTGCCCACATGCGACGGTAGACTTTCGCGGAACCGCAGAAAGCTCTCTACCAATTCGTGATCATCGATCCACGTTGTCGGCTCAAGTTGTCGTAAGATGTCTGCGGGCAACCATTCGTTTTCTATCGAGACATATCGTAGCTCTGCGTCGTCACGTTTGGCGGCATCAACAGTCATCAGAAGTCCCATCCCCGTCCCCAAACCAATTTCCAGCACACTGGCTCGCCGGCGACGTTCCAGGCGTTGCAACACGCCACTGTTATTCAGATACACATGACGCGTTTCGGAGATCGCACCTGAAGCGCTGTGGTAGGCGTCATCGGTGTCCGTGCGAATCAGGGTACGGCTGCCATCATCGGTGACCTGAATGACGAAGTTCTGCAAACGAGTGGGGATGGTGAGACGAGCGCCAGCGGGCATCCGATTTCGCCTTGAAGGGTGCAGCGAGCAGTTCTTTGCCACTGCCTGATTTTAGAGTAATGGACCTCTTCAAGCGTCATCGGCTGACGCCGAAAACAGCCGAAAGTCGCCACGAAGTCCCACGACTTCGGCGACGGTTCGAGCCCGAAATCCTGGTAGTGTCCCAGCCTGCTCGCCTCCTGGCCGTGATCCACAGCCTGGTCGGAGGGGGCACCCGCTGCGAATCCCTGTTTTTCGCCTGCTGGGCATTTTGCGAGCAAGTCAGCCGGGCAATCCATCGACGAGAGTGCCGATGCGAAAGAATCTGCCCGCGTGAAAGAATTTGCATCAGCGGAAACCTTCTCCCTACAATGTGCGTAAGGCTACATGCGGATCACTGATGACACGGTTATATTTCTCATCGCCGCCCTGTTCATCGGTCCGTGTTCATCTGGCCTTCATACTGTCTCGTCTTATTTCGCCTATTCGTCAGCAGGGGTCATCACGGATCTGTTCCCCTGACTAGCGGAGTTTTTTCGGCTAATTTGCCCTCTTCTCAATCTATCATCATCATTCGCCGAATCCGATTTGGAATTTTTCCTCGATCACTTTTCAGCCCCATTGCCGGGCGACGTTCGGCTTTCAAAACTAACTGCATACAAGCGACAAGGAGGAGGCCAATGTATACTCGCGAGAATCATTTGGGCGCAACCAACGATCGTGATTTTGTGGACGAATCGATGTATCCGGACCATCAAACTGCTCGGACGTCGCCGCCACCAACGACGAATGATTGGTCCGAGTTATTAGATCGAATCGAATCCGTTCGCAGCGGGTTGCAGCATGTCATTCGGGGGAAAGCCGACGTTATTGATGCGGTACTGACTTCGGTTCTAGCCGAAGGTTCGGTGTTATTGGAGGACGTGCCGGGCGTTGGCAAGACAACTTTGGCAAAATCGCTGGCCACGCTGATCGATCTGGATTTTCAGCGTATCCAGTGCACACCCGATCTGTTACCTGCAGACATTTTGGGCAGTTCGATCTACCAGCCCGCGACGGGAGAGTTTCAATTTCGACCCGGGCCAATTTTCTGCGATTTATTAATCGCCGATGAAATCAATCGTGCATCACCGCGAACTCAAAGCGCTTTGCTGGAAGCAATGGCGGAGTCGCAGGTCACCATTGACGGTAAACGATACGACTTGAAACAGCCTTTCATTGTGATTGCGACTCAAAACCCGAGCGGCTTCGAGGGTACCTTTCCGCTGCCCGAGTCGCAATTGGATCGATTCTTGTTGCGGTTGTCCATGAATTATCCGGACCCTGACAGCGAGGTCGATTTGCTCATGGATCAAGCCGTGGATGACCCTTCTGATTTGCTCGAGCCCGTCATGCACCGAGACGAACTGGTGAAGTTGCAACAGCAGGTCCGACTCGTGAGGGTGGACCGCAAAGTTGTCGAGTATCTGGTTGACCTGATCGGCGCAACGCGGAGGGATTCGCGACTGCGTGTCGGCTGCAGCCCCAGGGGTTCGAAGATGATGCTACGAGCTGCGCAAGCTCGCGCGATCTTGTCAAAACGCGATTACGTGCTGCCCGATGATTTGCAGGCTGTCGCGGTCGAAGTATTGGCACACCGGGTGACGCCACGAAGTCTTTCGGCTAATCCGCAAGAACTCGCACACGTGATCACCGAACTACTCCATGAAACCGAGGTACGGGTGTGAGCCAAGCCCTGATTGGCAAAGACGTTCGCTCCGCGGTCGACGCACGCGGTGATGTTTTAAGCACAAGCGGGACGAGACTAGCCGGCAAGAAAAAATCGCTGTTGATGTTAATTGTTCGGCTGGTTTGGACGTCGGCGCTGGTTGCCGTGTGGGTGGTGTTGGCCCCCTTTCGATTGTTGCGAGCGATTCGTCAAAACATGACGGCGGCGTCAGTGTCGGTGTTGCTTGTTGGCATCACCACATTAAATATTGTTTGGGGTTACCCCTGGACCGGGATGTTTGCGGCTTGCATTTCGCTGCTGAGCATTGGCATGCTCGTCAATTTTTGTTTACGGCCGCGATTGCGAATTGATTTTTCGCTTCCCTCTTTCACGCCCGCCGGCCAGCCATGCAAGATCGTCGTGCACGGCATCAACACGCGCCGCTTTCCGGCGTTTGATTTTTCGGTTGGGCTGGGTGCTGTGCATCAGGCGGGCTCTCGTCGACGGAATCGCAACAACCGGCCGCTGACCGAAACGAGCCCACCGCTATCTGTTGCGGTACTGCGACCCGGGGATCGAATCGATGTCGCTTCGAGCGTCGTTTTTCATCGCCGCGGCATTCACCCCGTGCCGGACGTTGTGTTAGCAACGACATTCCCGTTTCATCTTTTTTGCAGCACCCAAGTCGTTCCCTCGGCAGCGACCATTGCCGTAACGCCAAGTCCCCTAACCGGTGACGAAGATGCCGCCGCACGCGCCTTGCTGCAGGCTGTTGGTGGATGGTCACATCGGCTGCTTTCCGGTGATGCCTTGGACTACACCGGTAGCCGCGAATATCAGCCGGGAATGCCGGTTCGCCGCTGGGACTTCTCTTCCTGGGCGCGGCTTGGCAAACCGATCGTGCGCGAATTCCAATCGCCATCGATTCAATCCGTCCTGCTGTTGGTGGACACGGCGGTTTCCTGCGAGCATCCCAAAGACGAAGCCCTCCGCCTGGTCGAACGGGCACTGTCGCTGGCGGCATCGGCAATTAACGATCTGCTAGGCAAATCGATTCGAGTGCAGTTGTATGTGACCAGCGAATCACCCGCTGAGCAACTTGCTGAATCAATCGTACACGGCTCGACCAATGACGCTGAATCGATGCAGATTCGACTTGCCAGAGCGGAATCGAGTCCTGCGGCCGAAGCCGACCAACATCTTCGCGATTTTCTTCACGAAGTTGCCGGCGCTCCAACGCTCTTGATCACCTCGCGACGAAACATGGATGTGATTGACCATCTCTCCGGCAACATCAACGTGATCTGCATTGACCAGGCCGAAAGTAGCCAAATCGCGGACGTTGTCACCGAATCATCCAGCGGCAGCGGACCAGCTCGCCTGGATCCTGCTCACGATGCTGGCCGGCGAAACCCAGCGGACAAGAATCAGCATGCCGTCTTTGCCAGTGGGAGTCGGTATGAAGATTAGCGAGAGATGGCTGGTTCCGGGATTGCTTGTCGTACTGGCTTCCTTTGCCGGTTCGACGTTCGCGACCTGGTATGTTTGTTTGCTCTGCTTTGGCATTTCTGCTGCTGCGGCAAAGCTCCGCCGCCGCCGGCTGAGTCAGCAAACGGATCAAGTTCGCATTTCCCGCTTGCTTCGCTGGCTGGGTAACACGCTGCTTTATTTACTGATTGCTTTGCTGATCAGTGCGTGGAGGTTTGGGGAGTACGCGGGCGAGACGATCAACCCCATCGCTTTTGGCTTTGACGCCGTCGCTCATGCAGCCATGGTCTCCGCATTGATCTTGTGGGTCATTCACCCCATCGCCGGTCACCCAGCCATGCTTGGGCTGGGATTGCTGGTCGTGCTGTTGTGCGTTGCCGCCGGTGGTGCCAGTCATTCATTCTCCGCTCAGCTGGCGGTTGCACTGGCGGTTACGATCGGATTCGTCCTGGGTTCCAACTGCATTTTGGGGCATCGTTATCACTCAAAAAGCGGTCGGTTGGACCTGAGACCCAGGCCAAACGCTGTGGACCGTTCTCGCAGCGCGGCCAACCCTGGCTCAAGTCGAATTGGAATTCTGTTTTCGCTGCTCGTGCTATCGGCGATTCTGATGACCACCACGGCGATTGCTCACGTCACCGAATACGTGTTGCCTGGCGTCAAGACCACCTTGCATAGTCAATTGACGAATTCGATCGAAGCGGTTCAGGGGGAGGCAGTGATCGGCAGTACCCGCTACGTGCGTGGTAGCCGCATCGGATCGATTCGCCGACACATGTTGGGAAATCCGGCGTCAATGGCGCTGCGGGCTTACGCGACTGCCACGCCCGGTTACTTGCGTGGAACGGCATTCGACAGGTACAGCAATGGTCGCTGGTCCGCCATTTCCTTTGAACAACTTGGAAATGACAAAGCGTCGCCGGCGATGCGGGCGCGCGAATTGTTGCGATCGGGCCAGGGACTGACGCGACTTGAGGGCGGCACAAATCGGCCGCTCACGCGTTTTTTCACACGTGAGCCGGATGACGATCGCGTGACATCGATCGAGATACACAACGATCCGATGAAAGGGCCGGTGATTTTCACCCCCCTGGCGACACGTTGGTTGGAGGCAAACGCGAGCAGCATCACCATTAGCCATCACGATATTGTTCAAGCGGGCATCAATGTTTCTGATCCTTACGTTTGTGGTGCTGCGAAAACGCCGAAGCCGGAGACGCTGGATCCGAAGCGGCGGCAAACCTTGCTGACGGTGCCTGCGGATATACGTGCGCAAGTCAGTGTGGTGGCTCAGACGCTATGTGCAGCTGATAGCACGGCATTTGCCAAGGCCAAAGCCATCAGCCAATACTTTCAAGAGAACTTTGAGTACTCGCTTACCAAGATCCCAACACGGTCGCAGGACGATCCGATCTCTCAATTTCTGACCGACAAACACCCGGCGCATTGTGAATACTTTGCCACAGCTTCCGTGCTGCTTTTACGCAGCGCGGGAGTGCCTGCCCGATATGTCACCGGGTACGTCACGATTGAAAAAAGTGAGGAGGATAAATATTGGATCGCGCGAAATCGGGACGCTCACGCTTGGGTCGAGGCTTATGACGATCTCACCGGTCAGTGGTTTCCCGTGGAATCGACGCCCGGACGCATCTATCTGTCAATGCGGCAAGCGAGCAGCGACGATGGTTTGTTCGACGGCAGCAACAGTCTCAACTCCGATGATCGTTCCGATCACTCCTTGCTGAGCCTGGTGTGGGGCTGGCTGACATCCATGCGGACAACGGATCCGCTGATTTTGATCTTCAGATTCGGACAGCTGCCGCTGTTCTGTGTGGTGGCATTCTTGCTTTGGAAAAACTTTCGTGGCGGTTACAAGGAAGAATCGAATCCAATGGATGTGCAGAGCAGGCAAATGCTGCGCCGCATCGACCGCAGGGTGAAACGCCATGCGCTGATTCGTCAGCCACATGAGACGCTGCACCAGTTCGCCTCACGAATCGAAACCGCGTTGGAAACCGACGTCGTCGAACGTCATCGGCACCAGGAGTTCCTAGCGCGCGCCGCCCAGTGGTATCGGCAATACGCCGCGGCAAGATATCGCGGCCAAATGCCGGTGCCCTTCCAGCTCTGAAACCGTGCCAGTGTTGGATGCGTGGTAGCGGAAGTCGCCAAGACTTTCGGCGATTCACCC
>JBFJVZ010000112.1:0-17694 GCA_041623895.1 Pirellulaceae bacterium
CCTGAACGATGGGGAGATCACGCAGCTGGTCAAGATGCAGGGTGACTACGGGCTAAAAGTCAGCAGCATCGGGTCGCCGATTGGCAAGGTCAAGTTGTTGGACGTCGACGATGGAACTCACAACAAGTTCATCCCGTTTGACCAGTACTTAAAGGAAGATGTCGCCACGGCGTGCGATCGCGCCGAGGCCTTCGGTGCCAAACTGATTCGCGGATTTGCTTTTTATCATCCTAAAGGCACCAAGGCATCCGATCACATCGATCAAGTCTCCGATCAGCTCGGGCAGATTGCGGAAGTTTGCGATGGGCGTGGGCTGACGTTTGGTCTAGAAGTCGAAGCCAATCTGGTTGGTCAGACCGGGGACTTGCTGAAACAGATTGCCGCGCGGGTCAATCATCCGGCGATGGTGACGATCTTTGATGGCGCCAACATTGTGACCCAAGGATTCACTGCCGATGAAACGTACGCGCAGTACTTGGCGATGAAACCGAGTCTGGGTTGGGTCCACATCAAGGATTATCACGATCCTTCGCCTGGTGGACGCATCGAGCACGTGGACGAAGCGAGTTTGAGCAATTTTGTCCCCGCTGATATTGGTGACACGGGGCACGAGGCAATCTTGCGTGATCTAAAGGATTATTTGCCGGAGGTTCACAACAGAATGACGGCACGGGGAGCCGATGGTGTCTTCTTTGACCTCGAGCCACACGTCAAGGGAGGCGGCCAATTCGGTGGGTTCAGCGGCCCGGATGGATTCGGAGTCGCCTTGCGGGGACTTTGCCGAGTGCTCGATTATGTGGGAATTCCCTACCAGTTGCGCGATTTCGCTGATATCAAATAGCCCGCGCGAGAGCATTCCGGCGGAACCTGATGAAGAAAAGTCGGTTTGTTATTAGTAGACTATGGGTTACTGGCTGAAAGCGAGGCTGCTGCCGTGCCATGTCCTAACGCTGCCGTCGGCCCCCTAACCTAATCGGGAGGGCGAGGCTCCCGCCGAGCCGACGTACGTGAGCACCGGGACCTGCGGCAGTTTGCATATTTTACCAAAGCAACGGAGAACGCTTGGCTGTCAGCGAATCGACCGCAATGCGATACCAGCAGTCCGATCCGGACGTCCGGTTGATGCTGCGCGTGCGTGAGGATGATGCGAGTGCATTTGCGGAGTTGGTGCGCAAATATGAACCGCGCTTAGTACGGCTGATGCGAACGATGGGTCCGAAACCGGACATCGCAGAAGATCTCGCTCAGGAAACTTTTTTACGCGTCTTCCGCGCGCGTAAGCGGTACGAGGCCGGTGCCAAATTCTCGACCTGGCTCTTCACGATCGCCGGCAACGTCGCTCGCAACGCACAACGCACTCAAATTCGTCGTCACGAAGTCAGCGAAGTGGACGCCCGCACCGGGAGCGGTGAGGCGCCCAGCGGCGGACAGTTGCTTGCGGCAACCGTGTTGGAAGCCAGTGGGTTGATGCCCAGTCGACTCGCCGAAGGCACCGAGCGAGCCGAAATCGTTCGCGCCGCTGTCTCGGCTTTGGGCGAGCGACAGAGGATGGCGCTCATGCTGTCGCGATTCGAGAATATGAGTTATGCGGAGATCGCTGAAACGATGGATTTGACCACCAAAGCCGTAAAATCGCTGCTCAGTCGAGCTCGTGTGAATCTAAAAGAAATTTTGCAGCCCTACGTAGATGCGGGCATCATTTCCAAAGAGGCCGATTGATGAGCACGACAATTGCCGATGATCGTCCCGTCGACCCGGATGATGAATTGCTGGTCGCGTATCTGGATGGCGAATTGGATTCTGCCGCTCGCGATGACGTCGAGCAACGATTGATGGATGAAGAAAGCCTGCGGTCGCGGTTACAGACACTTCAAGCGAGCTGGGACTTGCTGGAGGCTTTGCCCGAAGCAACCACCAATGACAAGCTTGTTGAATCGACTCTTGAATTGGTTGTTGAGGATATTGTCTCCAAGTCTTCGATTCGAGCGGCACACGTGGAGAGCTCGCGGTGGCCGCTGATCTTGACTGCGATAGCCGCATTGTCGGCCATCGTGGCTTTTGCAACCGTCCGCTGGATGAAAGCACAGACGTTGCGGCGGGAACTCAATGATCTTGCTGTGGCCGAGCATCTTGATGCCTATCTGTACGGGCAGGATCTGCAACTGATGCGTGATCTGTGGGCTGATGCGCAATGGAACAACATGATCAAAGCGGCCCGGGAAGTAGGTGGATTCTCGCAGGACAACGTATCCTTGATCTCGGACGCGCCCGTTGACCAGCGCGCGGAAGCGATTACGGAGCTTTCTTTAGAAGACCGCGCGATTTTGGAGACACGATGGGACCGCTTACGGCGCATGGATTCAACGTCGCGCGAAGCGGTGCGAAAAACAGCCCAGGCTGTTGCTGCGCAGCCGGACGCGGACGTGCTCTTGGGGACAATGAATACGTACGCCGTATGGCGCGATACGATCCCCGACGAATTGCGAGAGCGGATCGAGAAAAGCAATGGTGAGCTGCGTAAGAAAGTGATTAATGAAGCGATCGGCAAAACGTTGGAAGAAATTACGCGGCAGTCTGCAAAGACTCTGAAAGAAGAGACCACCGAAGTAATCTACGCAGCTCTTGAACTGTTTCTAAATAATCGTGTTTCCGACAGCCAAGAACTAGCGGAAAAAATTGAGGAACTCGGAAAGCAATTCAACAATGCGGACGCGGTGCGGCGATTGGCAATGCGGCGAATGTTGGGCGATGTTTTCTGGTCAGCTGGTTCCCGCGTTCCATCGGGGCCGCCAAGTCCCATTGACACGATTCGCACCATTACGGACGACGAACTGCTGTCCATCTATGACATCTTGCTTGCCGACATGTCGAAGCACGCCGATGCACTAGAAAAACTTGAGACCCTGCTGGAACCAGCGCCTTTCGTGATGCGTGATTCGCTGAAACTTGTCATCCTCCGCTTGTGGTCTCAAGAAGCCATCAATCGAAATTCGATGTCATCCTTCCGATTGGACGAGCGATCACTGCTAGATCGCTACAAGGAGCTTGATCCCGATGTTCGTGATGCGCTGGATTTGCTACCGCCGGAGAAAATGAAGGCTGAGCTCTATCGGTTGACAAATCCCCGCCGCTTTTCGCGCCCCTTTTCGCGTCGACCACCTTCACGATAAGCTGTTCGGCGATCTTGAAATGCCACTGCGAACAATCATTCTCTTGCCTTAAGATTTACGCTGATGAAAGCCGCTTTCATTCGACAGACGGGCGCTCCAAAAACGATTCAATACGATGACTTGCCGGAGCCGCTTGCAGGGCCCGGGCAAGTGTTGATCCGCAACCACGCGGTCAGCGTCAATCCAATTGATACTTACGTTCGTGCCGGCCTGGTTTCATTTGAATTGCCGAACCCCTACATCGTCGGTTGCGACGGGGCCGGCGTGATTGAAGCGGTCGGCGATCAGGTCAGCGACATAAAACCCGGCGACCGAGTTTGGTGTACCAATCAGGGGTTACTGGGCCGCCAGGGAACGTTTGCGGAAAAAATCGCGATCGACGCGGAATGGTGTTTCCCGTTGCCGGACTCAGTTTCTTTTGCTGATGCAGCGGCCAGCGCTCTGGTTGGCGTGACCGCTCACCTGGGACTGTTCCGCGAAGCGAACTTGCATTCCAGCGACACCATTTTGGTAATCGGCGGCACAGGTGGCGTCGGTTCGATGGTCGTGCAAATGGCGAAAGCCGCCGGCGCGCGTGTGATCACCACCGGCGGTACGCCGGAAAAATGCCAACGCGCCTTGCAGTTGGGAGCGGACATTGCCGTCGATTACTCGCAACAGTCGATCGCCGAGGCCGTCAGCAAAGCGGCTCCCGAGGGCGTGAACGTTTTTTGGGAAACTCGTCGTGAACCCGATTTTGATACCGCCATCGATTTGCTGTCCGAACGAGGCCGAATGATCGTGATGGCGGGGCGCGATGCCCGGCCCGAGTTTCCCGTTGGTCCGTTTTATGTAAAAGAATGCTCGCTGCATGGCTTTGTTATGTTTAAAGCGTCACCGACAGAGATGCGTGCCAGCGCGGAGCAAATCAACAACTGGTTGGCCGCCGGGGAGATCCGAGCGAATATCGCCAAGACGTTGCCGCTATCGGAAACCGCCGAAGCGCACCGAATTCAAGAACAAGCGACGCTGAATTGCGAGGGAAGTCTGGCTGGCAAGATCATTTTGACGATGTAGCGTGCTGCTACAGACAGCTATCCGACAAATAAGTTAAAATCTCTGTCTTGCGTTGGATGGTTTGGAGTGTCAGCTGAGACGAATGTATGTTGGGCAGAATCCTCGTAGTTGATGACGAGGCAAATAATCGCGATTTGCTGTCACGTCGCTTGACCCGACGAGACTATCAAGTGGTCACGGCCGCCAGCGCTTATGAGGCGCTATCCATCTTGAATGATGAAGAATTCGATCTGCTGATCCTGGACATCATGATGCCGGGGATGAGCGGTCTGGAAATGCTGACGGTGGTCCGGCAATCTTTTTCTTCATCCCAGTTGCCGGTCATCATGGCAACGGCTAAGTCGGACAGCGAAGATGTGGTCGAGGCCCTCAATCGCGGCGCGAACGACTATGTCACGAAGCCGCTGGATATGCCCGTCACGCTCGCCCGAATCGAGCGCGCTCTGAAAGAACGTAACGCAACGCTGGCTCTTGCAAAAATGAACCAGAGTTTGCTGCTCAGCCAGAGCGCTTCCGGGACCGCTGAAGTAACGACCGATCACTCCGGCGACGTCACATCTGAGAGCCAAGAAGGGAAGTTAGCAGCAGCGGAGCGTCCAACAAAACCTCTCGCGGTCGGAGGCAGCATTGGTAAGTACAAACTACGCGATACTCTTGGCGTTGGCGGCAGCGGAAAGGTCTTCCTTGGCTACGATCCACTGATCGAACGCAAGGTCGCCATCAAGGTCCTCTCGGAAAAATACTCCACCGACCGTGTCTGGACGGAGCGGTTTTTGAAGGAGGCCAAAGCGATCGGCCAACTCGATCATCCCAACATCATCTCGATTTACGATGTTAACGTGGATCAAGGTTTTTTGTATATCGTGATGGAGTACGCCGAACACGGAAACCTGAAAGGACGAACCAACGAACAAGGACCACTCACCCTTGCCGAGGCGTGCCGCTGCATCGTCGAGGCGGCACACGGGCTGAACGCTGCCCATGACAATCGGCTGATACACCGCGACGTCAAACCCGATAATCTGTTGCTCTCGGCAAGCGATCAAATCAAGGTCAGTGATTTTGGGATCGTCAAGAATCAGGAAGAAGATCTGGATGATCCCGGGCTGACACGCGAAGGACGCAGGATCGGAACACCGCTTTACATGAGCCCCGAGCAAGTCAAGATGCAGGAGGTCGATCGGCGCGCCGATATCTACTCGCTGGGCGGCACCTTCTTTTTTCTGCTGACCGGGAAACCTCCCTTTCTGGCCTCAACGATCGACGAAGTAACGGCGGCGCACCTCAAGGACCCACGACCTGATCCCGCCAGCATCAATCATGATCTGCCGGTAACGTGTGCGGCGGTCATCGCCAAAGCCATGGCGATTGAGCGCGATGACCGCTACGCTTCGATGCTGGAATTTGCCGACGCCGTCGAGGCTATTGTTTCGTAGCGGAAGTCGGCAGACTTCCGAGCAGCCAAACAGCGTCGGCATGCTCCCGAATTCCGCTACCAGATTTAGAGTCAAACCGCTTCCCGGGGGATCTCATAGCCTTCGCGCTGTGCTCGCGCCATGAAGCTTGCCGCCTGGGAATCGCCGACGATTTGCTCCGTCTTGGGGTCCCATTTGATTTTACGATTCAGCCGTGCGGCGATCGCGGCCAGGTGGCATGTGTTCATGGCTTGAACGTGAGTGAAAACATCGGAAACCGGCAGTCCTCCTTCACGGATACAGCGATAGAAGTTCTGCTTGTGGCCTTCGTGTGGCTTGTCTTTGTAGAGCCGCTGCAGATCGGCGTCTTCGAATTCGCCTTTATCCCAGTTCTGATCAATTGGCTGGCCAACGATTTTCCCGCGATTGACAAAGAACCGACCCTTCGTTCCCTCGAAGAGAATACCGTTATCGCCGCGGCTGGTGACATTCATTTCGATGCCATTGGCGAACCTACAGATCACGGCGTAGTCGTGTGCGCTGTTGTACGAGTCGTCGACAGTCGGATATCCGTCCTTGTAGGGCACGGGATGCTTGGCATCGGTGCCATCGATTTCGACAGGCCCCATGCCTTCTTTATCTTGGCCGATGGCCCAGGTGGCGATGTCGACGTGATGTGCGCCCCAGTCGGTGAACTTGCCGCCGGAGTATTCGTACCACCAACGAAAGTTTCCGTGACAGCGCTGCTTGATGTAGTCAACCATCGGTGCCTGCCCCAGCCAGTTGTCCCAATCCAGATTGGGCGGCGGATTCTCTTTCTTGAAAGGGCCGCCAACGGAGCCGCCGTTGATTCCCACGGTGATTTTCTGCACGTCGCCGATCAAACCTTTCTGAACCATGTTCACTGCACGCAAAAACCGACCGCGGTCACTGCGCTGCTGAGTGCCAATGAAAAACACCCGGTCGGGGTATTTCTTGCACGCGGCCCGGACCAATTGGTTTTCTTCTAACGTTAGTGTCAGTGGTTTCTGACAAAAGACGTGCTTGCCTGCTTGCAAGGCTTCGATCGCGATTTTCACGTGCCAGTGGTCGGGTGTGGCGATGCTGACCACATCGATGTCCTTGCGATCAAGCAGCTCCCGATAATCTTTGTAGGTATCTGCTTTTCCTTTGCCGATACGCGGATGGTCCTTGGCACGCTGGGCATGGTTTTCGTCCACGTCAGCAACGGCCACGATGTCGCCAAATCCGGAGTGTGCGGAACAATCGCCGCTGCCCATGCCGCCCAAGCCGATTCCGCCGATGATGGGACGGTCGTTCTTGGATTGATTGGCAAATGTTTTCTCGGTCCAAGGAAAGTAGGCGACGGTGGTGGCAGCAGCCGCTGTTTTCAGAAACGCTCGTCGCTGTTGTTTGGATACCATAGGAGTAGACATACGTGGTCCCTTGTAAGTTTTAACGCGGACAATGTGGTAGCAAGCGCACTCTTTGTAACCCTGCGATTCCGTCAAGGGTGTTTCAATTGCCAAGACGCCCGCTACTACGGGTGCGAATTGTAATCTAAATGCAGACTTGCTGCGATCTTGTCCAGCAAAGTCGCCGCGGGACCCTGTTCGCTCCGGATGACAAGCAAAAGAAAAGCCCCGCGACTGGGTCGCGGGGCTACTTTTCAAAGCCAGCCCATACTGGTGGCAAGTGTCGGCTGTCGAATCGCTCAGCTACGGCAGATGAATCGTCTTCAGCGACAAGGCGCCGTCGTTTTCGGCCATCACCAGGGCGTGCCCGTCGTCGACTTTGTCCAGTTGCACGATGCCTTTTAACGACTCGATGGTTTCGTAGGGTTGCCCGGCCGTGCCGCCGCCAGAAACTCGCTCACTGAGTCCGCTGTTCTTTTCCAAATCATCGGTGCTGATTTTCATCACGCCGCGCGCGCTGTTGGCCATCAGCAGGTAATCTTTGCCATCGCTCTTGTAGACAATCATGTCAAGCGGACGGTTCCGATTTCCCAACTCGGCGACCGTGGTGCCTTTGATTTTCTCGGTCGAACCCAGCTTGGCGACAGGGATTTTAACTAGCGGAGTGCAAGTGTATCCGGCCAGTAAGTTTGGCTGGCCGCCGATGTTGAACGGTACAAAAGTTTGGATCGCAGCATAATCTTCGCTTCTTCCGTGAGCGGCATGAAAGATCTCCACTCGCATGCCTTCCGAGCGATCTCGAAACGGAAAATCGAATTCACGAACACTGCTGGGTGAGTCGCCTGCTTGCAGGCCAGCAACCAGCACTTTTCCTTCTGTGTAAGCCAAATCAGTAATGGACTGCATCCGCGGATTCGATTGACGTCGACCGCGCTGAACGAGTTTGTCCTCGGGCGGGTTGGGCAAATTTGCGGTGGCGTGGCCAATCTTGTCCAGATTCAACGGAGTGACGGTTCCATCGGGCGCGATCCTGGCTAGATGTCCTTTTCCGCCACCGCTAACCGAAACAAACGCGTGTCCTGTTTCTGGGTTCACTGCCATGTCGACAACGGTAGCATCCTTGGCACCGAGCGCTTTGGCCAGATTCACTTGAACATCAGTGATGTCGTACGCACCGTCCGCTTTGCCTGAATCTTCCGTGTTGATGGCGTAAACCTTCGCGGCTTTGGGATCACCCACAAACAACACATTACTGGGGCCGAATGCCATGGGCCCGGCCGATTGAAGTTCCAGAGGACCAGGAGTCAGGCCGTAAACGTCCGCGGCGGACAGTTGTGAGTGACTGGCGGCAACCGTGATTGCCACGATGAAGCAAAGCGTAGACTGGAAAGAGATTCGCATGGACGCATTCCTAAATGCAAGGAGCTAAAGAAGAAACATTAGCGCTCTGAACTGCGGCCGCATCCGATTCCGCTGCGGCCAAGAAATCAGTGTATCCTTTTTTTGAGCCCAGGATATCAGCGATCAGAAAAAACAATCGACGAATTAGAAGAGCACGAATTTCGGATCGAAATGCTGATCCCATTGCCGCATTTGGCCGAGCTCTTCGGCCAGTACCGATAGGCTCAGGCCCCGCAGTAGCTTGGCTGTGATCGGACGCTTGGCATCCCAAAACACTCGTGACTGAAAGTATTTCTCGGCGAGTGACGATTCCAGCAGCTGTTGTACCAAAGTTGCTTGGGATCGCGTCCGCAGCGGCAGAAAATAACAGGTGTCGTCGACCACAACCGGGCGACCTTCGACGGGTCCGATCAACGTAAAGGAAAGTCGTTTATAGAAGCCGCAGATGGCAACTTTCCAGGGGGCGAAAGTGTAGGGGCCGATTCCAAACAACGCGTATCGGTCGCGACCGCGATAGATTGACGATTTGCGGGCAGCGAACCGTTCAGCATTCGCCTGTAGGTAACGCCAGGTTTTTGGATGCGTATTGGCTAGTTCTTCTGTAGCCTCGCTCATGGTTCGCTGAGTAATCAAGATTCGGCATCGACGACAATCTGCTTGACCGTTGGCTACGTCCGAGCCCTTGGCAAGCGGATACAGCAAGTCCGGTTCGATGTCGATGACGTCCCCCGCACGGGTTTCAAGTTGACCGTCATCGATTGTCAACTCCAGGACTCCCGCAAGGTCATGTTTGATGCCGCTTCGCCAAGTCAGCTGATCGGCCACTTTGCCCGCTGCCGACAAATGTGAAGTGGCGGCGGCAGCTATTGGATCGGCAACGATCCGGCCATCAAACCAACCGAAGGCGATTGAGCTGGCTGGCTGCTGTAAGCATGTCGACCCATAACAGATTTGTGTCTGTGTCTGATGATTGGTCGTTTTCAGCAACAGCAGGCAGGCGTCAACATTTACACCAAAATACTTTTTCGCATCAAAGCGTCTGATGCTGATGAAAGAGAACCGCTGATTGGTTCGCCATGCGCGCGCGAGAACTTTTCGTGCGGTCGATGTTTTGATCAGCATCGCCAAGGCATCAACGTCCGGCTGCATCGCGCCCAGCAGAGACATTAACATCGACTCGGCGATATCAAAGTTGGAGTTGCCCGTGATAGCATCGATTCCTGATTCCAGGTCGACGTTTGACTTCCGTGGCAGGTTTTGACCGTTAAGTACTCCTAACTTTGAATTCGTGACCCACGGTGGATTACCAAGAAACAGCACCGCGCCCGAGTGATTACGGCGATCAGAATTCCAATCACACTGAAAGAAGTCACGTTGCATGATTCGATAGCGCCGCTTGCTTGACAAAGCCTTTCTCGGCGCCTGCCGGGCTGACAGGCTCAACCGCATTGCCTCCATAGCAGCATGTCGATAGCGGTCATTGATTTCGTATCCCAGCAATTCCGCAGTGGGAAACTCGCTTGCAGCGGCGACCAAGAACGCACCTTCGCCACACGTCGGTTCAACGACTACCTGCACGTCGCCGAACTGCTCGCCAGCGATTCGACAACACTTGCTGGCTAGTTCGACCGGAGTCTGGAAGTCACCGAATTCGATTCGCTGTTTGTGATCCACTTCGCAGCGTCCCATCGCAAGCGAGCGATAAATGCCCGTTCGGCTCTAGTGCTTTGTCCAGATTCAATCTTACGGTGTTGGTCGTAGCCGATGTCGCCAGACTTCGGGGTACCTGGAACGAACCGAATTCTGGCGAATCCGGCTACCCTCAAGTCAAAAGTTGACAGAGCACTTGAGCATTTCATCTTTCACGTCGCCGTTTCCGAAAAAGGGGTCAGGGCTTCAAGATCTTGGTAGTCAACAAATATACAGCTACTGGACCCAGAATATCGTTGAAAAAACGGGAGCCGAAAGAATGCCAGCGGACAGGGGCGTGTCACGGGGCAAGCAACACAGCACCACCGCCCGCTGGCGTGGAAGGATTGCAGCAGAATCTGCTGACTTCAGCAATCACCGCGATGGGTGGCTGAGTCTCGGCAACAAGTAGGTGTCAGCAGTGCGGTGGGAAAATGGGGGCAGGCAGCAAAAACCAGAGGGCCTCTGAGCGGGGACTTTGATAATAACCGCCTTTTCAGACAAATGAACGTCCGAGAAATGCGGGCTGGAACGGCGGAGTCCGCGTACTACTCCAGAGGCAAGACACAAGGTGGGACCCACCTGAAAAACATCGGACAATTCCTGAGGAAAAGAAAATGCGTCTTTTCAGCTACGTACTTGAACTAGCGGACGGAAGTCAGATCCAGGTCGGGCGATCGCCCTACTCGAACGCTCCATTGGTGCTGAAATCAGATGTTCCCGCCGGGCGGCTGCAGGCATTTAGCGACGTCAACCCACCCAAAGGAATGCGTCAAACCTCGCAAACTGCCCAGCATGAAATGTTGCTGACAACGCATTGAAGTGAGAACCTCAGCTGCCACACTGAGGTAGAGGAAGTGGGAAGTCTTCCGACTTGCGCTATCAAGAACACGATGCTCCAGCGAGTTCCCGAATAAAATCATCAGGACTGTCAAAATAGAGCACGCAGCCCTCGGCAAGCGACGATGACTGAAGCTCGGCAGCAACGACGCAGCACACCTTTTCACACTCGGCGCGGATGTCTGAATCGAGACTTGAGGCACTGGCGATGGCGTTTTGAAGAACCATGATATCTTGTGCTGAACCGAGTAATTCTCCCAGATCGCGAACCGCTTTGATCCGGGGCTGCAGTTTGCATTTGCTCAGGGGCGTAAGGAACTGGCACTGGTAGAGGTGCATTTTGACGGCTTTTCGCAAGTTGTGAAAAGCCTCGGGCGCAGCTTCGCGACGAGCCGTTTGTATCAAGTCGCGGCCCGATGCGTAGGATCGCCGTAGCGCATCAACATCCAGCAAGAACTTGTCGTAGTCAGTCATGGACTTTATCAGCCGCCTTGCCTTTTGTAGCTGCTTGGCCACTTTGGGCAGCGTCTTTTCCAAAGGCTGACAAGTTCTGTCGAGCCTGTCGACTGAGGGCGCTTCTATGGGCGTCACCGACCTCATGATTTCGATCAGATCGACGGTAGCCGACTGCGCTTGAATTCTCGATCCCACACGATCGATTGCTTGCGGAATGATTTGACAGTCACGATAGGGTGACAGCTGCCGGGCAGCGTCGCGAACATGCCGCGAAGCTTTCTTGGCAAGCGACTTGTCGAACACGGCAAAGAGATCCAGATAGGCGCGAATGCGCTTGCATTGGCGACGCGTATCGTGAATCGATTCGTCTTGTGGCAAGGTTGTCTGTTGCACCGCCTTCAGCGCACGGTCGATGCGAGAGACGATACTGTCTCGCAAATCTCCAACAGCAAGTTTGCATTTCTTGCGTTTCGATCCCATCTACCCGACAATTCCTCGTTTGCAGCGACCTTGGTGCAGCTCCTAACTTAGCTGCTGGTGTGGTCGCTGAGCAAATGAATTGCCAACGACGGTAAATTACGTCCCGCAGTTGAGTCTCGCGAGTCTTGAATCCCAGTTTTCACCTTACGTCTCCGGTACAGCGTGTACCGTCAAATACACTTCTTCGCTAAAAAGAACACCGCTGGCATCATCAAAACCCATCTCCAGGTGCACCTGGTCGCAGACCTTCAGCTCAGGCGTGATCAACGTGACGGTACGTTTGTCGTCGGATAATTCGATCGATTCGATGACCAATTGATCGCGTCCAATTTGCCCCGGCTTGAGTACCGAAAACTGTTCCGACCCGTACTTCGCTGACCAAAGATAATCCCACATTTCCGCGTCCCACATTTCTGGATCAGCGGCTTCGGGCGCCAGCTGAAAGTTAAACGTCAACTCGATGCCGTTGGGAACAACGCGAACGCGATCGATCATTCTGACTTGATCACCGGTGTAGCGGAGCCGTTGCAGACAACCATCTTTGCCGCCCTTGGGACCTTGCCAGCCGGAGAGTCCAGTTCCGTAGACTTGCCCATCCGCCGGATTCACGCGCAGCCGCATCACACCTGCTTGCCATTGGTGTGGCAGAGTGACAATCGACGATTGCATTTGTCCGTCGATTTCCTGCAGTGACATGTAGTACAACCATCCCTTGCCGAAAGACGAATGGATCAAGCGACCCGATAAAGGTCCCCAGCGTTTGTCGCCGGCCCAAACTTGTCCGCCGCATGAATTGTCCAATTCTTGCGGCATCCAAATGAAAGGTTCGTCAAACGTCTTTGGCAATTCGCCGCCATGCTTGTCGCGTAACCAGGCATCCTGTTCTTTGTTGATCGGCATGTTCCCAAAGAATCCGTCTGCTGTCACCAGCGAAATCTTGCCGGCCGGCATCCAGGGGCCTTGGTTATCGCTGACGGTGAAGCGATCATCGTCCAACTTGCCCATCCCGTTAGGCGTGCGGATTCCCCAGGCGACGACATCGGCGCGGCCGCCTTCGGGTGGAACTTTCATGATGGTTCCAGGACGATGGTGGTGGGTGTATTGGCCGGCTTTGGCGAAGTAGAAATTACCGTGGGAGTCCGTTTGCAAATCAAAGTTGTAGGCGTGAAACATGCACGAGACATCGTCGTCGATCCAAAATGCTTCAACAAAGTCCGCCTCGTCGTTTCCATCGTAGTCGTGCAGTCGTTTTAGTCCGTCGCGGCAGGTTACATAGATTTGATCATCGACCACGCGGACACCAAATGGTTCGAATAGACCGGCCGCGTATCGTTTCCAAGTTACATTGTGCAACTGGTCGTCGATCCCGCTGACGATATAGACGTCGCCCCCGTGCGTGGTTACGACGCAGCGTCCATCGTCAAAGAAATCCAAGGCGCTGGTACGTAGCCAAGCGTTCCAGGGATTTTCGAAGGGAACAGGAATCGTGTCGAGCGCATATCCGTTGATCGATTCGCCCAGCGATCCGGAGAACGTCAACCGGTTCGGCCAGCGAGTCGGTCCGCCGCGCGTCATCTGTTTGGGATCCGGCACATCTCCGCGCAAGAGGGCAGCCTGCTCAGCATGCTGCTTCTGAAAGGCAGTCATCTGCGTTTCGGTTACCGAACAGCGAAGAATGCGAAAGACGCGCGGGTTCTTGCTGGGTGGTATTTCCAAAATCAGTCGATCCTGGTCGAGACTCAATTCCAGCTCTTGATCGCCAACAAGGCCCACTGCGGTGAAAGTCGGCGACGCATCATTCTGTTCAGCTGGTTCCGCCTGCTCCGATTCGTCGCCCGGTTTCCAGGTCCAAAGCGCGGACCCTGCCTCCGGTACTTCTTTTTCACCAAACGATTTGATTTGAACATCGGACATGACCCGGTCGAAAACGGCTGCCCAGCCGATTTCTCCTCCGAAGTCACCAGCAAAATCTGTAGCTGTTGCTCCTAGTTTTAGCGCGTGGCCTTTGATCGGCTCGCGGCGAAACTCTTTACGCGAGGCCTCCAGTTTTCCGTCGACATACAGCCGAGTTTGATCATCTCTGACAACAAGAGCAGCCGTGTGCCACTGGTTGTTGGTGACAGCGGTCTTGCCGGTGATCGCGCCAACCCATCCGATGTCGAACACCAATCGCTTTCCGCGAATGAACAGCGTCTTGCCGCCGGGTACCCATTTGCCCGCTTCCGGTGCGGATGAAATCAGCGTGCCTCCCTTGCGCGTTTTGAATCGCACCAGGATCGTGCGGCCCGGCGTCCCTAGATCAAGCGATCGAGCTTTTTCACTGGGCACGACATGGATTGCCTGATTGTTGCTGGTTTCGCTTTCGTAAGCTCCGGTTGCTTTGTTGGGGAGGAAGCCAAACAGAGTTTCGACGTCGACCCCCGACTCACCCGGGCGGGTCTGTTTTCCCACGCAAAGACGCAGCGAATGATCTCCCGCTGCCACGTTAAGCGTATGCTCGACAACTGGGAACTCGCCCAGCTGCTGGGATGTGATCGTCTCCAGTACATCACGTTCCCCAATCGCGAAACTCATAATCGCTTGGTCCCCGTGCAAATAATGACCGTGGTACTGCGCCCAATCACTGCGCACCGGTCCTCGCGGTGGCTTGGCGTCATCGGGAATCTCGAATGACCCGCCCAGCTCCCAGGCGTACTCATCCAATCCGGCAAGTGGAGTGCCGACAGGCTGCGGCATCCGCTCGCCGCGTTGACGATAGTGCTGTGTCTGCGAGAGATCCAAGAATCCGTCACTCCACACACCACCCAATCGAAACCGATGAAGGTCGTAATTGATGGTAACATTGTTGGGCAGCCGAAAGGTCAATGAATTGTTAATAGATCCGCCCAGCTGCGAGCCGAGCACGGGACCGTAATCACGGTCGCCGCCCAGCAGAAATTCTCCGCTTTCGGTCCCCTTTGGCAGTTGATTCAAATACTTTTGATCGATCGCCGCATAATCGGGATTGCTCGACTTCATGAACTGTTCGCGGATGTAATGAATCACCTGGTAACGTTCCTTAGGCGATAGATGCTGCATCGGCGTCATCAATCCGTTTCCGCGTGTTAACGTGCCGAGCATGCTGAGCGGATCGGAACCGAACTTCAGCTTCTGAGTTCCGAACGCGCGTGCCATCGCCAACGTCGGCGTGTTACCGTCAGCACCATGGCAATTGATGCAGTGGCTGCTATAGATCTGTTTCCCTTCAGTAAAATCTTTGCTATCCAATTTGCTAAGGATGCCAGCGTGGTCCAGGTTCTTGGTGTCATCTTTGACGACGAGCTCATCGGCTGACGGCCTGAGCTGGGCGGCGCGTTGATCTCCACCTCGCGCGACTTCACCAACGTAGCGAACAAGATCATAAAAATCGCGTTCTTCGCGCAATGAGGCAACCAGGCCTTCGGGCATCATCGAGACTTTGCTCTTGCTAATCGAGTCGATATCATCCTTGGCAACAACAATCGGTTGCTGCAGATCCTTGGCGTCTCGAAGCACAAGCTGGTTCGTTTCGTCTTTATCAATCAGCCCCGTAATGACGTCGCCGTCGATTGTCAGAACGGTGCACGTTTCGAATCCCTCTTTGACCTTTTTTGACGGATACAGAATCGACTCAACGATGTACTCGTCGGTCACATCCTTGCCGATCTTCGTCAGACTTGGCCCCAACGGTGACGCATCACCGGCGTCAGCGTGGCATTTGCTGCAAGCGGCGGCGGATTTGTAAAAAACAAGTGCACCGCGTCGCGCGTCCCCACGCCGAACTGCCCTTTTTACAAGGACCTCGGTTTTCATCGCTTTTAACTGCGATTCCAAGTTAAGCGTGTTCTGAGCTTGTACGTCTAGCGAAAAAACGATCGCCGCAGCCAGCGGGATCAGGATTGCGTAGTTGCGAATCATCATTGTTCCGATCCGAGGATGAATTGTTCCCGAAACAATGTACACCGAACGGCTTGTCATTACCGCCTGGCGAGGCAAAGCCGTGCAGCGTTTTTTGCACGCAAGGTCCTCTTCCACGTCAGCCACGGCGAGAATCACTGGAGATGGAAAATGAAGATTCACGCTGCGACGGCGGGATAGCCGAACAAAACGGACGACTTGCGCTTTTGCCTGGGGACAAACGCGTGTCAACGTAAAGGGTCGGCGCAAAGAGACTTCCGGGGTGTCCCGCGCGAGGCCATCCGTAAACTCTCGCCTCGATAGGGCCGGTTGTATCGTTCCGGGAGTCTTGATTTGAGGTGTGAATCGGGAGGGCGAGGCTTTCGCCGAGCTAAAGCGTCGGAAAACGCTTTACGGCTGTTGCGTCCAAGACAAACATGAGTCTCCTGGGAGGGCGAGGCTCCCGCCGAGCCGAAGCGTGGGAAAATGCGTTGCGGCTGTTGCGTCCAAGACAAACATGAGTCTCCTGGGAGGGCGAGGCTCCCGCCGAGCTGAAGCGTCGGAAAACGCTTTGCGGCTCCGCGGGAGCGTCGCCCTCCCGGAGGTTGGGAAACTTGTCTTGTTGTCCCCCACGCCTAACAAAAAAAAACGCTTTGCGGCTCCGCGGGAGCGTCGCCCTCCCGGAGGTTGGCCGCGCGCGTCTCTTCACCATCCCAGGGCGAGGCTACGAGCCGGTAATTCAGGTTCTCTCGGCTCGCAGCCCCGCCCTGCCATCAATTCAGTCCTGAGACTCCCTTCCCAATAAAAAACACCGGCCCCCCGCGGAATCTGCCGATGGAGTCGCGCGACGCACCCCGGTCAACTTATCTAAGTGCTGCCGACGTCATTGCGGCTTGAGCTGTCAGCCCAATGACACCGTCTTCAGCAACGATGTCTTTCGTCTGGACTGCGTCGGACGTCAACGTATTCACTGCCGTTGCCGTGCTGGCTTGAATCGAATCAAAGTTCTGCTGAAACTCGGTCGCGTATTTTTGAATCGATCTCAACGTTTGTTTGGCTTGGTCATTGATCGGCAGATTCTCGCCGTGCTCCACTCTCGTAATCGCATCCAAAAGCTGCTGAACACTTTGATCGTGGAGTTCAAGATCTTCTCGTAGAAGATTCAGTTCCTGTGCCAAGCGGTCCACCAGTTTCTTGCCTCGCGAGTTCTTGCGGTCGGCTTTCGATGACCCATTGCGATTTTGAAGATCATCAGGAATTTTTCCGATCAAATAGGCACATGCGCACGCGCACACCAAAGTGACCGGAAGCGGAATAGAGATGCCGTGGATCATTCCAAGCAATTCAATAAACATCTGAGTGTGCCCTTGTAAAGTTCGTTAAATCCGATCGTTCTTCGATCGTTCTTCAACGACGCGGCCAATCATGTAGATTAAGGTCGTAGCGCATGCTAACGTTACGAAGATCGGAATGCTGAAAGAGTCAGCAAGAAGTCCAATTGAAAACATTTGTGCCCTCGTTTTCGTTTGGGTTATCTTTAGATCCACCGCTGTCGTTGCGGTGGTGCCACGCGGAACACTAGCACTGCGTCTTAAGTTGGCAAGGAAAATCCCAATTTGCGGGGAAAGCCTTGCCTGGTCGCCAGGACAATCGAAGCAATCTGCATATCAACAACCCCCGCACAGGGGTGCTGATGGCTCTACTTGGACAGCGCCGATTTGTTGCAAAAAATGTCGTGTTTTGGCGACCCGCTAAGGTGTAGTCCTAGCTCAACAATCACGAAGAAAAACCGCAGAGCGGTGGCAGCGTATAGCCTGGGGTGAACCAACGAGCGACAGCGAAGTGGTGTAACCCCAG
>JBFJVZ010000113.1:0-17673 GCA_041623895.1 Pirellulaceae bacterium
ACTTTGCAACGGCACACACGTGGCGCTGCAGGGGACCTATGAAGGGCAATTGTGGGCGGAGGCCGGAGCACCCACCCTCGGTTTCCTGGGCTTCGAAGGCTTCGGAATCTCGGCAGAGATACGCCGCTAGAGTCTTTTCAGATATCTCGTAGGCCAGGACGTGTCCTGGAAATAAGGCGCCAGGACAAGTCCTGGCCTACCGATGATCCCACATCAATGATGAATTTGCTCTAGAGTCTTTGGGGAAGGCGGAGCTGGGGTGACGATCACCGGCAGCGGAACACCACCACATCGGCTGTGTTGTATTACGGCTTCGCCGCACCGGTACTTCCACAACTTGGACTTCCGACTTATCACTGCTCGTTGCCCGCCCTGCCAGCGGCAAACCGAAAGGTTTTTAACAGCGATGGCAACAATACCAGGTCGCATAACAATGCGATCACGATCAAAACGATCAGCAGGCTGGCAAACCGTGTCATCGCCGCCAGCGGTCCAAACAAGAACGCGGTCATCCCCAACACCGTAATCAACGTGGTGTGGAACATCGCACGCGAACACTGATGAAAGGCAATTCGCAGCGCCGCAGGTGCCGCGATCGACGATGCCTTGCGCAAATCTTGAAATCGCAGCATGAAGTGAGTTGTGTCATCCACGGCAATTCCGATCGCCACACAAGCTGTCATCGACATCCCGATATCGACGGGATAGTCAAACCAACCAAGCAGCCCATAGGCGAAGACGGCCGGGCAAACATTGGGAATCATCGCCAGTGCGCCTTGCCGAAACGACTGCAGCGCCAAGATCATCATGGGACAGATAACCAAAAAGGCGAAGGCAAAATTGCGGTACAAATCCGCGACCAGTTC
Organism: Pirellulaceae bacterium; assembly: GCA_041623895.1. Taxonomy (GTDB): domain Bacteria; phylum Planctomycetota; class Planctomycetia; order Pirellulales; family Pirellulaceae; genus JBFJVZ01. Next base: position 867 of record JBFJVZ010000113.1, read on the forward strand.
GTCTTGGGCGACGTGATACAGCAGCGAAACGCCAGTGTGCCGGACGGACACCTTGGCATCGGCCAGTTCGTCCGAAATCTTGGCCGCCGCAAGATCGGTCAACGTCGTCTTGATCGCCTGGAAATTGGTGGGCAGCAGAAACGGAAATCGGATTGAGATCCGCCATGACTCCGAGTCGCCGTTCAGGCTCAAGTAAGTCGTTGAAGCCAAATCTGATCGTGCTTCCTGAACCAGTTTTCGATAGGCAGACCGGGCTGCCGTTGATCGCAGGCTTCGTCCCTCGGGTTCGTCTGGCAACCAGGCAGCCACGCTCAATACCGTTTTCACTTCCGGAGACAGCGCCAACGCCTTTTCGACCTGGCGGATGACTCGCAGTCGTCGGTCGAAACCCTCTTCGGTGACTTCATCAAAGCGGATCAGAAGCTCCGTTTGCTCGACCGGACCAATATTCGCCTCCAGCCAGGCAATGTCCTGAATCACCGCCGCACGGGGTGAGAAGTTACGTTCAACTTCCAAGTCACTGCGCAGGTAACGCAAGCCAAATCCGGCGCACAAGGTGGCCACGATAAACAACATCACGATTGGGCCGGACCAGGGCAATACGCGATCCAGAAACGGCGATTCTGTGGTTTCGTCTACCACTGACAGTTTCGGCTGCAACCAATCAATAGCACAGGGGATCAAGAGTAATTGACAGGCCAATGATGCCAGCACGCCCGATGCAGAATACAAACCGAACTCGCGAATCGCCGAAAACTCACTGCGGCACAACGACAGCATTCCGGCGACCGTCGTCAACGCAGAAAGCAGGCACGGTTTCCAACCGATATGCAAGATTCGGAACATCAGACGGCCTGCCCCGGGTGTTCGCGAATAATTCACCAGGTGCAGCGCTCCGGACACCGACAAGATGTAGGCGAGCGTCGGTATCACGGACGACAATCCACCCCACTTGCCGCCCGTCAGTGTGACAATTGAAATGCTGAGTCCGGCGGCGAGTCCGCTGATCGCCAACATGATGATCGTCAAAGGAATGTTTCGTAAACAGATCCAGGCGATCAAGGTCGAAATCAAACAGGAAGGGCCGACGAAGTTCGCGATCGATGAGCGGACAACCGCGTCACCGTAAGCGCCCACTTGCGGGTGGCCGGCCAACACCAGATCCTCCGGCGGTACACCGATCGACTCATCAGCTATTCGTTTGACCAGCGCCACGGCTGATCCACGAGCGTCCATCCCTCGCTCGGTCAACGTCACCATCACGCAGGTCCGGCGGCCATCGGCGCCAAAATAAATGCCTCCAAAGCGATCGATGATCTTCTTCGGCGACTGCCGTCGGTTGGCAAGCATCTGCCGAATCAATTGTCGCCCCGAGACCGCTTGTTCGATCAAGTCATCACGGTCGCTTTCCAGCAAAGCATCGGCAAACGTTTCGCAGCGAGAATCAGCGACGGTGCACTGCGGCCAAGTGACGACCAGGAAATCATCGACTCCAAACTGATCAACGAATTCGTTATACAGCTCGCGATCAGGTGTCTCGTCCGGCAACCACTGAAAGACGTCCTCCATGTTCGATTCGAATCGCAAGTATCCGAACAAACAGACGACTAATCCAAGACCATAGAACGCCAGCGCGAAGAGGCGACAAAGTGGGATGGAACGGTTGCGGTCCACACGGCGTCCAGCAAACGTGGAATGAGACAGCCGGCTCGCTGACCGACCGAGGTGGACGTGTCACAATAGTGTTTGCCACGCATCCTTACAATTGGCTGAGCCACATGTCTTATTGAAACGGCCGGTACTGACCCCGTTAACCTGGGGTTGCGCCTGCAGCGACCCCAGGCTTTGTTGTTACACCGCTTCGCGGTATCGGCGTGAGCCGTGGGCCGTGAGGTACCAGGCAGCGAGTAATTGAACCGGTGCTGACTACGCCGCAAGCGTTCAACATCAAAGCCCGGGGTCGGCGGTATTCATCAATGTCAGCGCGTACCGTTGTAAATCATGTAATTATCGGTGCTGACGACGCCGCAGGCGTTCAACATCGAAACCTGGGGTCGCGCAGCGCACCCCAGGTATCGGGTAATACCTACTCACCACTGCCCTGCTCCATTCAATTATCCTCGGCTGCCGACAAAATGATCGCCTTGAATTTGGCGCCGTCGCTGCTTGCGACTAAAAAGTGAGTCTGCTTCTTCCCCACCTATTCCGTGAAAACCGCTTCCGGCATCCATCATTACCGCCCCGCCTTTGATGTATTTCCAACGCTTCATTTTCGCGCACCTCGTCTTGCTGAGTGCTTTGTCCGCTGCGGGCGGTGACATCGATTTCAATCGCGACATCCGGCCGATTCTTTCTGATAAGTGCTATCAGTGTCACGGTCCCGATGGTCGCGCCCGTGAGGCGGACCTGCGAATCGATCGCCGCCAAGATGCGCTCGCAGTCATCACGCCGGGCGATCCGGAATCAAGTGAATTGTTTCTTCGCGTCAATCATGAAGATCCGGACCAGCGGATGCCGCCCGATCAATCACCCAAGAAGTTGAAACCGCGGGAAATCGCCAAGCTGCGTCAATGGATTGCCGAAGGAGCCAACTTTACCGGGCATTGGGCTTATCAACCGATCAGCAAGCCCGCATTACCTGCGGTTTCCAATCCGGACTGGGTACAGAACGAGATCGACTTGTTCATCCTGCACCGTCTGGAACAATCAGGACTGAAGCCATCGCCGCCGGCGGACGGGCGCACTTTGTTGCGGCGGCTGACATTGGACCTGACCGGATTGCCGCCGACACTTCAGCAATACGAGTCGTTTGCCAAGTCGCCCGACTTGGAAACGATGATTGACCGCCTGATGAGTTCCCCGCGTTATGGCGAACACATGGCTTGGCGATGGCTCGACGCCGCTCGTTATGCGGACAGCGATGGTTATGAAAGCGATCCGCTGCGCAACATGTGGCCCTGGCGCGATTGGGTCGTCGAAGCTTTCAATCGCCACCTGCCGTATGACCAATTCATCATCGAACAATTGGCAGGCGACCAGCTGAAAAGTCCAAGCGTGCGACAAGTGCTGGCCACCGGATTCAACCGCAACCATCGACTGAACAACGAAGGCGGCGTGGATCCGGATGAGTGGCTGGTCGAGTACGTCTGCGATCGCGCCGAAACCACGGCAACGGTCTTTATGGGACTGACCTGGCAATGCGCCCGCTGCCACGATCACAAGTTTGACCCGATCACGACAAAAGAATATTACCAACTGTTTAGCTTCTTTCATCAACTGCCGGAAATCGGCAACGGCCGAGGTTCCAACAACGCACCGCCGATGATCGAAGTCTCTGACTTGCCGCACTTGGAAGAATTCGCGGCCGTTGTCGACCAGCTGCAACCGCTGACACAACAGTTGGAAGCGATTGCCAACAGCGATGAGTTCAAAGAGGCCTACCACGCCTGGCAGAAGTCCTTGGAAACGGACGACGTGGCACGTAAGAAGTTACCGGGTGAACTGGGCAAGAAAGAAATCAACAAATGGGATCAGAAACTTACCGAGCAAGCGCAAGCGCACTTCCTGCGTAACATCTATGAATTAGCCGCGGGATTGCGATCCCAGATGCGTCCGCTGGAAAAACTTCAGTCGCAATTGAAGGCGACCGGCGCGAAGGTGATGGTCATGGGTGACCGCGACGAACGGCGTAAGACGTTCATTTTGAAGCGTGGCGCATTCGATCAGCCGGGCGACGAAGTCACCGCTGACACGCCGGCGTTTCTGCCACCGATGGATCCGTCTCTTCCCAAGAATCGCTTGGGACTGGCCCGTTGGCTGGTCCGCCCCGACCATCCCTTGACCGCGCGGGTTGCCGTCAACCGGACATGGGAGCGGTTCTTCGGCACCGGCCTGGTCAAAACCCCCGAAGATTTCGGCTCACAAGGCGAACTGCCATCGCATCCGCAGCTGCTGGATTATCTAGCGCGATGGCTGATCGAATCAGGATGGGATCTACAAGCGTTGCAGAAGCTGATTCTGTCCAGTGCAACGTACCAGCAAAGTTCGCGTGTGACGCCGGAGTTGATCACCGTTGATCCGGAGAATCGTCTGCTTGCTCGCGGAGCGCGTTACCGTTTGCCGGCGCCCGTGATTCGCGATCAAGCACTGGCGGCAAGCGGGCTGTTGGTGGAACAAATCGGCGGGCCCGCGGTGAAACCGTATCAACCGGCGGGACTGTGGAAGGAAATCATCAAAGGCCGCGTGGAATACAAGCGGGATAAGAACGAGAAGCTTTATCGGCGCAGTCTGTATACCCTGTGGCGCCGCGCGGTGAAGCCGCCGCTAATGAGCTTGCTGGATGCCAACGGACGTGACACCTGTGCGGTCGACCTGAAGCAGACCAACACACCATTGCAAGCTCTGCTGCTGCTGAATGATGAAACGTTTGTCGAACACGCTCGCGGACTGGCCACGCGAATGATGCGCGAGGGCGGTACGGATGACGAAGCAAGGATTTGTCGAGGACTTGCCTTGCTGCTCGGCCGCCAGCCGCATGGCAATGAACTGGCGATCTTGAGCGAAGAGCTGCAACAGCAACGCAGTTATTTTCAAGCGCATCCAGATGCGGTCGATGCGTTCCTGGCCGTCGGTGATTCGCCAGTGGATGCGTCGCTGGAGGCGGTTGAATTGGCTGCCACGACCAGTGTGGCCAGAGTCCTGCTGAACCTGGATGAAACACTGACCAGAGAGTAGGCGATGAATCAACTGAGACGTGATTTCCTGACCCATTCGACTTTGGGACTCGGCTCGGCTGCGCTCGGTAGTTTGCTGCCGGCGTCATCCGGCGCGGCCGTTCCCAGCATTCCGTCGACGCCGCCGCGAGCCAAGCGGGTGATCTACTTGTTTCAATCCGGCGGCCCATCGCACTTGGACCTTTATGATTACAAACCGTTGTTGCAGGATCAGTTCGGCGAAGATTTGCCCGATAGCGTCCGTGGCGGCCAACGGCTAACCGGTTTCACCAAGAATCAGAAATCGTTGCCGATCACACCGACCAAATTTCGTTTTCAGCAGTGCGGGCAAAATGGATCCTGGGTGAACACCGAACTGTTGCCCGGGATCGGATCGGTGGCTGATCAGATTTGCTTCATTCGATCGATGCATACCGAAGCGATCAACCACGATCCGGCGCGGACGTTTTTGCAAACCGGAGCCCAATTGGCAGGCCGCCCCAGCATGGGCGCGTGGTTGTCGTACGGACTTGGCAGTGAGACGGAAGACTTGCCTGCGTTCATGGTCTTGAATTCTTACGGCAGTTGCAAGCGGACGCCGCAACCGGTCAGCGGCCGGCTGTGGGGCAGCGGTTTTCTGCCATCGCAATATCAAGGTGTCAAACTGCAGTCGGTCGGCGATCCGGTGTTGTTTGTTTCCAATCCGCCGGGCATCAGCCGCCAGTCTCAGCGACAATCGCTGGACGCGTTGGGCCGCATGAATCAATTGAAAGCGGAACAGGCGGGCGATCCGGAGATCGAGGCCCGTATCCAGCAGTACGAAATGGCTTTTCAGATGCAGGCCAGCGTTCCCGAGCTGACCGACATTTCTGATGAACCGGAAAGCACATTCCAGCTTTATGGTGAAGACGCCAAGACACGCGGCACGTATGCAGCGAATTGTCTGATCGCGCGTCGGATGGCCGAACGCGGTGTCCGCTTCATCCAGCTTTATCACGTCGGCTGGGATCATCACCAAAACATTCCACGAGATTTGCCGCTGATGTGTGGTGACGTCGACAAAGCTTCGGCCGGCCTGCTGATCGATTTAAAGCAACGTGGACTGTTGGAGGACACGCTGGTAATTTGGGGCGGCGAGTTCGGGCGCACGACGTTCAGTCAAGGCAAACTGACGCGCGAAGTTTACGGCCGCGATCATCACGGGCGTGTGTTCAGCATTTGGATGGCCGGCGGAGGAATCAAGCCGGGAAGTTACGGATCCAGCGACGACTTTGGCTACAGCGTGGCAGAAAACGGTGTCCATGTTCACGACCTGCAGGCAACGATTCTTCATCTGCTGGGCATCGATCACACGCGGTTGACGTACCGCTTCCAAGGCCGCGATTTCCGACTGACCGACGTGCACGGCCAAGTCGTCGATCCAATTCTGAGCTGTTGATCTTCGCGCGACTACCCGATCGCTGGGACAAGCCGATTATGCAAACTCTTAGTGTCTTTGACATGTTCAAGATCGGCGTGGGGCCTTCCAGTTCGCACACCATGGGACCTTGGCGAGCAGCGCAGCGATTCCTGAACGAATTGTTGCCGGAGGAACGATCCAAAATCAGGCAAGTCAGCGTCGATCTGTACGGTTCGTTGGCCAAAACCGGTCGCGGACACGGCACTCATGTGGCCGTCCAACTGGGACTGTCCGGAGAAGATCCCGAAACCATCGACGTCACGACCATCCAACAGCGAATTCGCGAGATCAAGGAATCGAAGCGGATCAAGCTGGTCGGTGTTCACCAGGTGCCTTTTGATCCGTGCGCGGATATCAAATTCCACGATCGTCAGTTGCCGATGCATCCCAACGGGATGCGGTTCTCCGTGCAACTGCACAATGGTGCAACACGCGATCAGGCGTTCTACTCCGTGGGCGGCGGTTTCATCGTTGCCGAACATGAAAGTATCAATGGATTGGTAGTGCCCCTGCCTTACCCCATCGAAAACACGCTCGACCTGCTTGCTCACTGCAAGGCGTGTTCGTGCCGAATCGCCGATATTGTGATGCGAAATGAGTTGAGTTTGCGAGCGGAGTCGGAGATCCGTGAAAGACTGACGCGGATTAAGGACACCATGTTTGATAGTATCTATCGGGGCTGTCATACCGACGGTGTTTTGCCGGGTGGACTGAACGTTCAACGGCGAGCTGCCCGGATGGCGCGAAAACTGCTTGGCGAGGAACCGCCGGCCAGTGTTGATCCTTGGATCGCGGCCATCAAACGTCAGCCGCACAACTTCCAAAGAATCCTGGATTGGGTGAGTTGTTTTGCGTTGGCGGTGAACGAAGAAAACGCCGCCTTCGGTCGCATCGTCACGGCGCCAACCAACGGGGCAGCCGGTGTCATTCCCTCCGTGATGCTTTACTGTTTGGAGTTTTGTGATGTGGCGGCAGACGCGCATTTTGATTTCCTGCTTACCGCTGGCGAAATCGGCTGCATCTTCAAAAAAGGTGCCACGATCTCTGCGGCTCAGGGGGGATGCCAGGCGGAGATCGGTGTGTCATCGGCGATGGCCGCGGCGGCCTTGGCCGAAGCGATTGGCGGCACGCCCGAGCAATCGGCGGAGGCTGCCGAGATCGCGATGGAACATCATCTGGGTATGACCTGTGATCCCATCGGCGGACTTGTGCAAATCCCCTGCATTGAGCGCAACGCGATGGGAGCGGTGAAGGCAATCACGGCGGCACAATTAGCAATCCAACGAGACCCGGCGGAGGCGCGCGTTTCCCTGGATACGGTAATTCGCACGATGTGGGAAACGGCACAAGACATGAGCGAGAAGTACAAAGAGACTTCCGAAGGTGGCCTGGCCGTGCAGATCCCGGTCAACCTCAGCGAATGTTAGGCTTTGTCTCAAGACTCAGGTTCGTGGTAACTGGGAGGGCGAGGCTCCCGCCGAGCCGAAGCGTCGGAAAACGCTTTGCGGCTCCGCGGGAGCGTCGCCCTCCCATTGGCTGTGTAACTTGTCTTCTTCTCCCCCACGCGTAACAAAAAAAACGTATATGCCGGCCACTTTTCACCATCCCAGCCTCGCCCTCCCGTTTTGAGACAAAGCCGAATACGCGGAGCGTTCGACGACTTTGATGTTTGGGTTATCGGATGATCGCCAGTTTTGCCAGGGAGCGCGCATTGCCGTGCACGACATTGATTGGCGACTGGCCGCGATTGACCACGCGTCCTTCCGGCGTCACATGAACTTCGCCGGCGCGGCGATCGTGCACGCAGTAATTCCAAGTTTCTGGAATCTCTTGCCAGCGGCTGCCGTCGCTGTGGCAATAGATGTTCAACGCAGTTTGGTCGCCCCAATCGGTGGTCCCGCGCAGTTCGGCGGACTGCCGCAGTCGCGTTGCTTCGGCAAAATACTTCTGCATCACGGCGGCAGTGCCGGCGGCAAATCCGCTGTTCAGGAACGGATTCGTCGCCATCAGCTCGAAGGCTCGCCGCCGCATCGCGGGATCCGCAATCGTCCGCGTCCATCCAGTGATCGCAACGTTGTACGGATAGCCTCGGGGCTCGCGAACAGCCAACAGCTTGTCGGGGTACGTATGAGTCAGTTTCCAGAGCGGATCGAGACGCGCTTGAAAGATTACGTCGCTGGCGTCCCAATAAGCAACCGGCGTGTCGGGGCTGAGGCTATCGGCGAGTTCACCAAAATCGCTCAACCGTCGAACCGGCGGCATCTGCCCATTAGCAGGTCTGGTAATCACGCGCACGCCGGGTGCGGAGGAAAGGATCCGTGCTTCACTGGGATACAAACCGTATCCCATCACGATGACTTCTTGTTGATTCCCGGATGCGCGAAGCGTTCTCAGAAAGGCCTGGCGAAACCGATTCACATCGCGCCGATTGAATGCGACCAGGATCTTTGCTCTTGCGGTCAGTGCCGGATCGGTCTCGCTTGAATCCGACGAAGCTTTCAGGGTGGATGGGTCACAAGCGATCTGTGTTTTTGATAAATGCCACGCCTTGGCGGTGGGAAGATACTCAACGCGCGAGCCCATGCTGCGCAGATCTTGGCAGCAACACAGGCATTCGCATTTGTCCGGCTCCCAGCGAAACCTCGTCCGCTGCAGCGCCGACCGCCGAAACATCGTCGCACCCATCGCCACGTGAGGCGAGGAACCACAACTATTTGCTTCGCCCAAGTAATCGGCGGCGAATCCTGCATACTCGGGACGCGACGCGAGCGCGTGATGCAAACGCGCCACACAGTCGGGGGCCAGAGCGACATCGTCATCCAAAAACATCAACCAGGGCGATCGTGCCCGCGAGACTGCCTGGTTTCTTGCCCGCGCGATCGTGGCGACGCGATTGGCATCAGTTGCAAGCGGTTTGCCGATCACGCGATGCACACGAAGATCGATGCCGCGCTGGCCTTGCACGGCCGCGGCGATTGCCGGCGAAAGCGGGCTTTCGTCGCGCGTCAGGATGGCAAGATCGATCGTGGGCCGGCGTGAGCTAACCATGTTTCCGTCACCGCTGGTTGTGACTGAGAACTTTTGCTTAGTAGTAGCCACAGCCGGGATTACCAAGGCGGCCGTACAGTCCTCCGCCGTCCATGTCGTAGTGGTTGACGGAGCGGTCCTCGGGCAACGGCGGATAGTACTCGGCGCTTTCGGCGGCGGTCAGGCCGGCCTGCAATTCCAAAATCGACTGCGCATTCTCGCGGACGTAAACAATGCCCTTCACTGCTTCCTTGTCCAAATTAGCATCGGCTCTGACGACCAAGGTCTTGCCTTCCAACCACTCGCCGTCGGTCAAGTCAACGGCATCGAAGCTGGTGGGCAGAAAGATCGCCGTCACATCAGAGAGAAAGAAGGTACGTTTGATGATTAACTTTGGCGAGATCTTCTGCGTCGCGACCACGACGTCTTTCTTTCCAAGGCTGCGGAATGCAATTTCAGCAACGTCGGGAAGCCGGGGAGGAATGGAAACCGTCCCTGACAAGTACATCAGTCGTAACTGCTCTTTGCTGGCGTCTTTACTCACAGAATTGCCTCTGAACCTAAGGTACGGGTGCGGGTGCGGGATGTTCGGTAGCCGTGCACAGTAATTACGGCCGGGGGCAGCCGCAAGGAAATGAGATGCCAGAGGGGCTTGTTTTTCGGCAAGTTGGAATCAGTGGTCGGTTTTGGGCCTGCATCTGCACAAATCGGGCCCGGTATCGAGTGCAACGCGGCAGCCGCCGAGCTATTCTGCTAATTGGAAATCGCTTCCAGAACTGTGCCCCATCGAAGACAAAAAATGAGACGCTTGACCATTTTCCTGTGTGCCCTGTTTGCCGCTGGTTCGGCGATTGCCGTCAACGGACAGGGTGTGGTGCTGACTCCCAAAGACGATTACGAGTCGATCCCAACGCCAGCGGGCCCAGCGCCGTCCCCTGCTGCCATGAGCATTAATATCGGGATCGGCGCTGGATTTAAAGATGACTATGACCTGCCCGCGAAAATGGATTTGGGCGAATACTTGCCGCCACCCGGTCAACAGGGAAAGACCAACAATTGCGTTGCCTGGGCCATCGCTCATGCCGCCTACTCGTGTCAGATCGGCCAGCAACGGCATCAGAAACCTGAACATGATTGCGATATCTTTAGCGCCGCCTTCTTGTATGAGGGGCTGCGAGAGGGCAACGATGGATTGGATCCGTTGAAAGTCATTGAGTTTGCAAGAAAGAATGGCTGCGCGTCACAAGCCAGCATGCCAGCGGACGCCGCGACAACCAGCACACAGGCAAAAGCAGAAGCAAAAATATTCCGTGCGATTCGACACGAGCGGCCCACAAACCTGGAAGACATCAAGACGTTCATCTACGAAGGGTACCCCGTTATCTTGGTCGTCTACATGGATGATGGTTTCCGTTCGGACGCGCTGAACGAAAAGCCGTACACATGGTCAAAAAGTAAAAACCACGGCTTGCACGCGATCACCGCAGTCGGCTACGACGACAGCAAGCAGGCAATTCGGATCATGAACTCTTGGGGCACAGGCTGGAAAGACGCGGGCTATTGCTGGGTCTCGTATGAAAACTTGGAATCCATCAATGACGACAGTTGGTGTCCACGTGCTTACGTCGTCAAAATTAAGCAATCCGCGCCGTTTAACATGCGGACCGGTGAGGAACGTTATCAGTTAAGAAAAGATCGACGCGTTTACCAACGCGATGAAGACGAGGCTGTCACGCTTAGTGAGTGGAAGATCGACGACGCAGTTTGCAGCAGCGATTCACTGTTTGTCCTGCGCCGCGATCAAAAGCTGTTTCGATATAACGACGATGGCAGCTGGACTGTTCTGAACGATGGTGTCCTCAAGGACGAAACGATCGCGATGATGGCAGCCGATCGTTTCAATCCGCTTCACGTGCTAACCGATGATGGCGAATTATTCCAATACAACGAGCGGAGCGGACAATGGAGCCAGGTCTCCCTGACGTCAGGGCAACCGCCTGAGGTGGTCGATATACGTGGCTCCGACGGTGAAATCTATGTCACCACAAGCAAGGGCACGGTCTTTGTGCGCGATGATGACTCATGGACATTGGCACCGTAAGGATCATGGTACCGGTGTGGGCCGTGAGGCACCGGGCGACTTGTGAGGCCCGGCCGCTCACAGGTCACGGCTCACTAGAGCATTTTCAACAATGCTGTGTTCATCGAAAAAGGGGTCAGGTATCACCAGCAACGTCAATCAGATTTTCCGGGCGAGGGCATCGTCCGCGCCACGCGAAAACCGTAATAGGGATAGTTGAACGACGGGTTTCCGCGTTCGCGTGAAGCACTGCGCGTGGACGAAGTCGGATAGAAAATAGCACTGCCTCGCAAAATGTGCCTGCCAAAAGTGTCGTAATCAACCGACGCATCAATCATCACCCGTCTTGTTGCATCACCTCTCTCTTCGGTGTTCTGACACCACTCCATGATGTTGCCAAGCGTGTCGAACAAACCAAAATCGTTGGGCAGCAGTCGCTTGACAGGATGCAGTCGCGGTTGCGTCAAATGCAGCGGATTCTCAACCGTCCAGGCGTACTTGGGCAGCAGTTCGTTTGAATATCCAAAATGCCGCGTGGTTGTGCTTCCCGCGCGACATGCGTACTCCCATTCCGCTTCGGTCGGTAAGCGGTAACCCGTGCGATCCAGGTAATTCGTTGGCAGTTCGAACCCCTCGCCGATATTTTCGATCGGCGGATAGCACATCTGATCCTCATCGATGTTTTCTTGCTCACTAAGCCAGCGGCAATACTTCACTGCGTCATACCAACTGACTGAATTGACGGGGCATTGATCCGAAGGCGTGTAGTCGCTCGCATAGATCACTTCCGAGTCAAATTGCTTGTAATCAGCCAAGGTGAGTTCGGTTGCCGCAATGGCAAAGGCTCGTGGTATGCGAACTCGCTTGGATGTTTCGCCCGTGTGATCCCGAAACAGCTCATGGCCGGGGGATCCCATCTGAAACTCAACCGGTCCATCGATGACGACAAACGATTGACCATGCGGGTTACTGAACCACGTGGGACCGTCAATTTGCCGATCGTCGGGAAGCTTCGCGGTTTCGATTTGGATCCGCACGTCATCCCATTGCCAGTTGCGGGCAAGATGTTCGCAAACCGCATGAATTCCTGACGAGGGATGAGATGTTCCCAAGCGATGAATCAACTCCTTCAGCGTTGCAGCCTGATCGACGGGTAATTGCTCCGGTCGGTATTGCGCCAGAGCGGCAATGATCGCAAATCTTCGCGAGTCGTCACTCTCGTCCACCAGCCGGTCCAGCAGCACTTGCGGTTCGCTACCCAGTTGAGAAAGCCTGTCAATCAAGAACGATCGCAAGCGAGAATCCGGCTTACTTTCCAGCAGCGGCCACAAGCTTTCCGGTTCACCGAGCTGCAGCAGTGCGATCACCGCGTTTGCCTGGCGGCTGGCGACTCGATCTTGTTCTTGATCGCTGACGTGCGGACGGTGCCATACTGAACTGGCAACCGCGCCATCGTGATGGTCGACTACCGAAATGCAGACGGGGCGAAATCCTTCTGCTGCAAGTTTCTCGGCGCGATCCAGGTGTAACTGAATGTCCAGCAGGTTCAGCGTTCTCGATTCAAACAAACTGCCATTCCACCAGGTTGCCGCCCAAGTCAGTTCGTCTTGCAACTGGCCGGCTGGGTTCAGACGCACATCGATCTGGGTCCAACCCTCCAAGATTCTCGATTCGTAGTCGCTTTGCAGATCATGCCAGGCGTCGTCATAGCTGGGATGAATCAACATCTTTTTCCGCACCGAACAATAGCGGTGCGAACCGTCGGGATGCAACAGCTTCAGGTTTGACTTGGGGACATACTTCCCGTCGTTCAGCGGTCCCCAGGCGGCGGCGTGATCCTGTTCGGTCACGCCAACGTAGATCTTACTGTCAATCACCGACTCATCCGGATCACACCACAGCACTCCATACTCAATCTCTTCTCGATCGGTATTGGCCGAAGCGATCACGGTGATGTCGGTTGGGAGCAACTCTTGGGCTCGCATCAGCGGCTCTTGCTGCATCGTTTCGTCGGCCCCGATGTGACGGGTAAACGCCCAGGACCTGCCATCGCGCTGCCAAACCGCCGCTACCAATGTCTCGTCTTCGCGTAAATAAGTACGCACCGACTCAGGTCGATAACCGCAAGCACCAAGCTTCGCTGCTAGCGGCTCAAAGCCATCCAGTGGCAACGACTGACAAAACGCTAAAGTCGATGTTAGTATTCCATCAGCCTCCGCGAGCGCAGCTCTGATTTCCGGATCCGGCTCAGGCGTGTCCCCATCCAACTGACTTTGCGGCCACGTGGAAGCGGCTTTGGTCGTCAGTTCTCGCCGTAACAGCGGCACGACCGCTGTTGCATCGGCGGACACCACATCAAATAAGACCTCGAACTGAGCGGGCGAAGCCGAAACCAGTAAGTCAGCCAAAAGTGGGTCAGTGGCCTGCAACGATAGCGACAAGATGACGGCGGCGTTCACTTGAACACTTTCCCGCGGAGACGTCCTGAATAGATCTTGAGTCGGTTCGATCAGGAATCGCGACAGTTTGCGCAGTGCCGACGACAATTCGATAACAAACGGAGTGCTTTGGCTGACGACAACGCGGGCAAGCCGATCGGCATGTTGGAACCAACGATCATCATCGGGATCAAGGTGAGCCAGCGCAAGGGCCGCGTGAAGCCAGTTTTGTTCGTCAGCGGTTTCCGACTCGATGATCGACCACAGTGATTGACTGGCCTGGTCTGAATAGGGCCGCAACTGACGGGCGATCAGCTCGATTTCATCAACATTCGCCGCAGCCACGGCGTTAACCAGTGGTTTCACTTGCTGCGGTCGAGAACCTACCAAGGCCAGCCGGGCGTGCAGCTTTTCTGCTCTGGTTTGATCATTTCGTTCCAGGACCGACTGCAGCAACGGCTGCGCATGATCAAAGATCGGCCGCATCCCTTCGATCACACGAGGCACGTTTTGGACGTCGGCGGCCAGCAACTGCTTGACCATCAAACGAGCTTCTTGCTGCCTTGATTCTGCTCGAATTTTAGCTCGAATCAGCGAGGCACCCGACAGCACAATCAGCGCGACGACTGCGGCGACCGACCACCTGGCGCCGTGATAACGAGTGGCGGCAGCGACCAACTTGTTTTCATCCGCATTTCGATTCGCCGCAGTTGTGAAACAAACAATTCGCAGGTACTCGAAGACGTTCGGTAAGAAACGGCTTTCCTGCTTCGTCCGCCAGTATTGACTCAACTCCCTGAGCCGCAGCTTGGCTCGGCCGCGAACCGTCTGTTGTTCACTGCGGGTCAGCCATTCACGCAGCGGCGGAACCAAGAAATCGTGCGTTAATTGATAACAGCGGCGCGATGGTGTTTGGCCGTCTTCCTCCAGCGGCACCGTTGGCGTGATCAAGCGAAGCTCGCCATCAAGCACGTTTAGCAGTTGTTGAAACCGCTGTTTGGACAGCCCTGCGGCCTCACGAAGTTCGTCAACGTCATGCATCTGTCCCTTGATGTTGGTTCCCGCTTCGGGAAGCAGTTTGGCCAGAACGGCCCGCGCGGGCGCTTCGACAGATCGGTAGTGCGGCGGTGCGGCTGAACCCGTGAAGGTCGCATCCAAGAAGTTAAGATCGACGCCTTCGGTGCCTCCCAATTCCGCCAGCGTCTTGGGATTCCAGGGACGTCCTTTCAACATCTGGGCCAACACCGCCAGATGGACCGAGATGACTTTGCCGTCTTCTTGTACCGAGCCGACGACGGCATCTAAGAATCGATTTTGATCGTTCGATATCTGACCGGGATCCTTTGGCAAACAGCCGTAAGCGCGGCCAAACTCGGACAGCACGTATTTAGCGTGAAGCAGGTCGAAGCGATCAACCGCCGTGCTGTTGACGTCTTGGATCAGCGGAATCTCCAGCTCATAAAAGAACTGCGTTGCCGGCATCCAAAAATCGTCACGAATCAACACCACACATTGGACGTGCCTGCCATCACACTGGCGGATCGCGCCCACCAATTCACTGCCGGCCATCAGTTTGTGCGAGTGAAGCCACTGTTCGAATTGATCCAGGACAATCAAAACTTTGCGACCGCCTCCGATACCGGATCGCCGAATCGCGGCAATTGCAGAGATCAAGCCACGGCAGCTATTCTTGTCATCCACCAGGGGCTGCAACGCCTTGAACAGACGTGATTCGGTGCTGGCAGACGTTGCTTCGATGTAGGCAACGTGCACCGACGGGTCCAACAGCGGTATCAAGCCTGCCCGCACCAAGGACGACTTGCCCGACCCCGACGAACCGTACAGCATCCCAACCCGGAAGGTGTCTTTCTTGGTACGCGATTCAATGCGGATCTTAAGACGACGCAGGATCTCGGGAATGCCTTCGCGATCGCGCGGACCGGGAACCAGTTTCAAGAAGAACCCGGAGTCGTGCTCATCAAACGCGTGCAAGCCTTTGGGAATCACGGCTGCTTCGGTATCGATCGCGGATTCGCCGGTCGCCACGGTGTCGTCCGTGGACCGCACGTCAGCGGAGCCGTGAATCGTGCTGCGCTTCCGCGCGAATCGCCTAAGATCTTCGGCCACATCGCCGGCGTTGGAATAACGATCGGAGCGTCGCTGCGCCAACGCTTTCATGCAAATCCGCTCTAGCTCCAGCGGCAATCTGGAATCCCACTGCCTCAGCGGACGCGGTTCAGCGTGACCGATATTGCGGAGCAGTTGCCGGCTTGAGCTGCCTTGAAATGGACGCGAGCCTGAAAGTAATTCGTACAGAATCACGCCGAGCGAAAAAATATCAGCCCGCCCGTCCACTAAGTGCCCTTCGCCACGCGCCTGCTCGGGACTCATGTAATTGACTGTTCCGATCAGCTTGTGTTTGTCCGCCTCGCGGCCAATCTCTTCTTCGCGGAGTGCCAGCCCAAAATCGGTAAGCCAGGGTCGAAGCGTCTGATCGATCAGAATATTGCTGGGCTTAACATCGCGGTGCACCAAACCCTGGCTGTGAGCATGTTGCAAAGCGTCTGCGATTGCGATGACCCACTGCACGGATTGCAAAGACGATGGCCTTTCCCGTTCCAAGTAGGATCGCAGATCTTCGCCTTCTATGAACTTGGAAACAACGTAGAACTGCTGCTCATCCGTGGAACCGGCGTCATAGACGGGAACAATGTTCGGATGATCCAACATCGCAACCATACGCGCTTCCGACATCCAGCGGGAGTAATCGGGAGCTCCCAATCCCTGCCGACGAGGAATCTTGATCGCCACCTCGCGTTCCAGCGATTCATCCTGGGCCAAGTAAACCGATCCAAAACCTCCGCGGGCGATCAGTTTCAAGATGCGGTAGCGACCAATGTTTTCCGGGGTCGGTAACTCCTTGCCGCGAAATTCACCGGAGGCGGGAGTCCCGTCATAGTGTTCAGTACTATCGCTGGGGTGTCCGTCAGTCACAAAGCATCATGGCGTGCGCGGCGGTGAAAGCAAGAGAATACGGCAGTGCTTGATTTTAGTGCCCAACAGAGTCTGCCGCGATTCGGCCCTGGCCAGC
>JBFJVZ010000114.1:0-17654 GCA_041623895.1 Pirellulaceae bacterium
AACCGCGAGTTTCCGATGCGATTGCCTTAATGTTGCCCGCGACTGATGAAGCTGTGCCGGTAAGCGTTTCGTACGAAGACCTGATGCTGTCCATGATGCGTTTATCGCCCATCAACCGTCTGCCCAAAGACAAGGTGCTGGGACCGCCATTTCAACGCCTTGCCGGCACCTGGATGGGTCGCAGCCAGCCAGGGAATCGGCAAGACATCTTGTACTTTGCCTTGGAATGGAATTATGAGCAGGCTTTTGCTCTGGCCAAGAAAACCCTGATCGACACCACAGATGCAGAGACCCTGGCGCATGCCATGCAAGCGATCGCAAAGCATGGAAACAAAACAGACACTGCTTACCTATTGCCTTTCCTGGATGACCGCCGATTGGCAAGTCAACCTCGAATCGTTCGTCAGCAATCGATCGAGACTCAGCTCGGTGATGTCGCGATGGCAACGATCGCCATTTTGAACGGTGTCAACATGAAAGACATTGGTCATGATGAATCTGTGAAGCACGAGACCTATGGATTCATTTACGACGAAGTTGGTTTTCCCAAGGGGGATCAAGAACTGCGAGCTAAAGCGCGCAAAAAAATCGACGAGGTTATCGTGCGCCGGCTAAACGAGCTTGAGCAACAGGGTTCGTAATTGCGGTGGTCCCAGCGGGGACTCTCCGCTGTTTCTCAGTTATTCCTCCAGGGGCGGGCGTCGCGGTGTCCGCTCGCCTTGCTGATCTTGGCCACGACCGCGGCCAGCAAAACCGGCACGTCGTTCTTCCATCCGCTGCATCAATTCTTCTTTGGAAACTGCGCCGTCGCCGTCCTTGTCGATCTCACTCAAGTTTTCTTTCATGCGGTCGGATATTTCATCGCCGCTCAGCTTGCCATCGCCATCGGCATCACGCTCGGAGAACATCGCTTCGGGATCAAAACGGCGTCCTCCGGGTCCTCCCCCCGCGCCGCCTTCACCCGGGCCGCCTTCGGCCGTCTGATCTGCGGTGGACTGTTCTTGGTCACCATAATCCGCACCACCACTTTGACTTAGCTGGCCGTCCTCCGGTTCAGCCGAAGGAATCTCTTTGTGGTCGTAGACGGGAACGACTTCGTTGGTTGTCTCGTAAATGAACTTGGCATGGCGATAAAACAGTTGCTGGTCGCCGTTCTGCTTGTAAACCGTGAATAACTTGTGCGGCTTGAAGGGTAGTCCGCCAGTGAACTTGTAAACTTCCACCAGATCGTTTCCGTCATTGAATCTTTCGGCGGGCTGTTTGCCCAGCAATTCTGCGACGGCGGTGTTGGTCAGAACTTCTGTAGCCAGTTTGTTAATGCGACGGCTTTCTTCAGTGATGTTGTCATACGCCGCGTCTACTGCTGGCCTGGCGACCAAATAGTCATAGCCAAGAGCGACCAACATGATCGCGAGCAGACCGTAGAGGATTCCCTTACGCAGTTTGCCACTGGATGTTGAGTCCTGCATGGATGCGGAATCTTGTTCTTCAGACATCTGAGTGTTCGCCTTTGATACAGGAATTGTGGGGGATGAATGCGCTCAAATCCAAGACGCGTGGTTGTATCACATTGCTGCCGATTTGGTGGTAATCCGCCGGCTAAAAAGTGCCCTAATTTCGGCAAACATATCCGTATCGGAGCGGATTCACTGCATGTTGGTCAGCCGCTGGACCAACGTTGATGCGGTGCCGATCCGATCTCTGGACCGACGCTGTGTAAGATCTCGGATCAGGCTCGCCAGCGGACCGCTGAGGCCTTTGGACCCGGTGATTAGGCCGTCAATCCACCGATTGTCCAGATTCGCATTGCTTGGTGGCTGCACACCAGTCAACGCATGAAGCAAGATCACACCGGTGGCATACAGATCGGTCGCGGGCCCGAGCGGACCAAAGAAAGGGTCAAGCTGTTCGGGCGCCATGTAGGCGGGGGTTCCAGCGACCACCAGAGACGGCGCATCAAATCGTTGTGCAAACCCAAAATCAGCCAACCACCATCGCCCACCTGAATCAATCAGAATGTTGGAGGGTTTTAGATCGCAATGTAGGATGCCCCGTTTGTGAATTTCGCCCAGTGTCTGTGCGAGCAACGTGAACTTTGATTGCGCCTCTGCTTCACGCAGCGGCTTTCGAGTAATGCGATCTGCAAGCGTCTCGCCATCGATCCACTGCATCACAATGAAGCGACTGCCTTCCCCAGTGACACCGCCGCCAAAGCAGGGAACGATGCCAGCGATATCAAGCTTGCGTACCAACTGAGTCTCGGCAATGAAGCGGCGAACTGCACTGCGGTCATTCATCCATCGTTTGCGCAAATATTTGATCGCAACATCGTTCCCCGTTGTCTTGTCGGTCGCCAAGTAGACTTTGGCGTAGCTGCCCGACCCGACCATCCGTCGCAGCAAATAATTATCAAAATTCAGACCGTTTGCCGGATCCTGAGTCTGATCGGCGTCGTGACCCGCCGGCAGCAAATCACTCAGTCGGAATCGCAACAGCGAGCGGGCTTCGGCCAGGTACCGTCGCACTGTCCGCGGGTTGCAATCCAATTGCTCAGCGATCCGCTGTTGTGATTCACCCTGCAGGGAAAGCTCGATTGCCAGCATCGCTTTCTCTGACAACTTGCCAGCCAGCCACTGAAGTTCATCACGCAAAGCGACTTCGGCCGTGCCGGCAAAGTCGTCTTGAGCCACGTCCGCTATGTCGGCTAGTCGCTGTTGGGCGTCGATGTTGCGGCGGTGGCGCGTGTGGTGCCGAGTCGCACGATGGAGCTTGTGCAAGGTGATTTGAGCCAACAGCGGCCATAGCCCTCCGTGCGGAGGCAATACAAATCGGTCCGCAGTCAAGGCTGAAAAAAAGGATTGAAAAGCGGAGTTGACGATGTCCTCGGCATCCAATCGTGAGCGAAATTTTTGACCGAGCTTGGATCGCACCAGGGCAATCAGACGGTTTGCGTAGCGATCGTGCAAATCACGCTGGGCCAGCGAATCGGCGTCGTGCGCTCCATCAAACAGGATCTGTGATTCCTTAGCGGTGGGATCGACCATCAGTTTCTTCCCAGAAAACTTTCTCGAAATCATGTCCGCTCGTCGGACGCGGCGTGCATTCCCCAGATGAGACCCATGTTTCACGACTCAAGTTCAAGGATCTGCTATGACACATGTTGTCACGTCGCCCTGCATCGGCTGCAAATACGCGGACTGCGTTGTCGTTTGCCCCGCCGAATGCTTTCATGAAGATCAATGCATGCTGTACATCGACCCAGAGGAGTGCGTCGATTGCGGTGCCTGCGTCTCCGAATGCCCGGAGGAGGCGATATTTTTCGAGGATGAAGTGCCCGAAAACGAACGCCAATGGATCGCCATCAACGCACAACG
Organism: Pirellulaceae bacterium; assembly: GCA_041623895.1. GTDB lineage: Bacteria > Planctomycetota > Planctomycetia > Pirellulales > Pirellulaceae > JBFJVZ01. Next base: position 3,375 of record JBFJVZ010000114.1, read on the forward strand.
ATCCAGAGAAACGCCGCTAAGGTTGGACAAATAGGCTGGTTTGCCTGCATTTGTGCGGGCATCCCGCAACTTCGAATTGCGAAAAATTGCTTGCCAAAGTGAAGATATGCCGGTTGTCCGGTCGATAGGGATTGTGACGAACTTGAACGGCACCGACGCTCAAGCGCGCCAACTCCCGAACACGGCCGGAATTCTCAAGGCAATAAAACGATGAGCCGCAACACGAAGACTCGACGGATCACCAACTGGACCATGATGGTTTTGATCGCCGGATTCTGCGTCACCTCCGCCACTGGGTGCCAAGTGTCGCTGAACGGGCAGACGCTGCCGAGTCCTTTCTATCTGCAGGATGACGTCCAGTATTTCCCCTCGGGACCTGAATTCAAACTTCCTCGCGAGGCAGCGGCGCAGCAAGCAGCGCGGGCCCAGGAAAAGCTAAGTCGCCAATAGCTTCCCGCGAATTCGAAGCGTCACCTGCGGTTCTCGGATCATCGGCTTCGAGAACCGATTGTTTTTCACAACATTATTCTCGCACGTTTTTTCGATCCGCATGAAAGTTGCCCGATTTATCAAGTTGATGCAATTGACGCTGGTCATCACTGTAACGGGTGTCGTTGCTGCCAGCGGATGTCAGGTTTCAGAGAATGGCCAAACCATCCCGTCCCCGTCTTACCTGGACAGCGACTACATCCAATACTTTCCTCCCGGACCCGAATTCAAGCTGTCCCGCGAAGCAGCCGCACTGCAGGCAGCACGAGCGCAAGAGAAATCTGATCGGCGATAGCAATCCGATTCCGGGCTATGTAAATTGTCGCCCACTTCGGGGCTACAGCATTTTCAGAAATCTCGTAGGCCAGGACTTGTCCTGGCGCCATTGCCAGGACAAGTCCTGGCCTACAGATGATCCCACGTCAGTGATAAAAATGCTCTAATGAGCCGGACGCGCTCCAAGTCCTGGTCTACGCGATATCTGAAAATGCGCTAGTCGGCCTCGCAGTTCGTGTTGCCCATCCAAGGATCAGAGGCAAGATCGAGTGGATTTGGGCAAACCTTTTCGCTTCCCGGCACCCCTCAGCGAAATTTCCGGGAAAAAAAGCCCAAGTATTTTCTTTTTTCGGCCTTGGGAGTTGTTAGAAAAGAGCGTGTCAGCGAAGCGAAAACTTCGCTTTGCACAGCTAATTCAGCTTGTCCCAAAGCAGAGGTGGATCATGCATCCAATGGTCTTGCAGGAACGCTATTTGATCGAAATCGCGATGGCGGAGCACGGGGTTGGCGAGCGACTGAATGATGAGGAATTGGATCGGGCCATCAAGCGTGTCTCGGGGCAGTTTCCATCTTTGGCGCGGCGTGTCGGCATTCAGCTGTGCATGTTGACTGCTCCCCGCGACCCGTCCCAGCAAGACTGTAGCGGGGATGCCTGGCAGGGTGAGGGTGATGAGCCGGGCGAAGCTGCTCGTCGACGCCCACGTTGATTCTGAGCTGATCGCTGCGCTCCGCCAACCGATCCAACCAACGTCTACTCGTCTGCAGCCCGCATGAAGGCCGTCAACGACGGCTCGTAGTCACAGAATTCTGACTGGTCGAAGTACAGTTCCAGCTCACGAGCGGCCGCTTCCGGACCGTCACTCGCGTGAACCAGATTCATTTGCCGGCTGCTGCTGAAGTCACCGCGAATCGTGCCGGCAGCCGCCTTCAGTCCGCTGGTTGCGCCCAACATGTCGCGGACTACCGTAATCGCTTCCAGACCATCGATGGCCATCGCCACGATGGGTGCCGCTGTGATGAACGCTTCCAAGCTGGGATAGAACGGTTTTGCGATATGCTCAGCGTAGTGTTTCTTCGCCAACTCCGGCGTCACTCGCAGCATTTTCATGGCAACGATGTTGAACCCTTTCGCTTCAAACCGCGTGATGATTTCGCCGATCAATCTTCGTTGCACAGCGTCCGGTTTTAATAAGACCAAAGTACGTTGCATGGAATCCGATGCCATCGTCGATTACTCCTCGCCGGCCCTGATGCGGCCCGGGGCCAATGGGAATGGAAGCTTCTGGTGAAGCAAGAGTATTGGGAATTTCAAGATTGGCGCAAAGCGGTCAAGATTTCGCAGGTCGGATTGATATCAGGTCCAACGACTAACCAGATAGACGGACTCCACAATCGGGCCGCGTGACCCGGTCGACCGACAGAGAATCGATCCTGCTAGTGCTCTGTCAACTTTTGACTTTAGGGTAGCCGGATTTGCCAGAATTCGGTTCGTTCCAAGATACCCCGAAGTCTGGCGACATCGGCTACGACCACCACCCTAAGATTGAATCTGGACAAAGCACTAGCGGGGTTGTCGGACAACCATCCAATCTGGGACCTTGGCGACTTGCGGAACCATTTCGACAGCGGGTCTGGCGGTGATATTGCCGGCTGTCGTCGCTGGATTCCCTTCCGCCGCGCTCAATGGCGGGGCAAGCCCGGGCTGTTCATTCGATTTTTTTGCCAGCTCGTTGACTTGGATCGGCGGTCCGAATTCGGTGATCACCACATCGTTGATTGCTTTGCTGACAATCTGTTCTTCGCTGGGGCTACCCGGGGCCGTCGCGTTCAGTTCGTGTTCTGCATCGGGGTCGATTGCCGGCAAAAAAAGTGGTTGCGAGCGTTTAGTTGATGGCGGCAATGGACGAATCGGGCGGCGAATGTCCAGCGACGAAAGCGGATCAGGAATCTTGATTTCGCGTCTTGTCTGCGGTGGTAAAGGACGTATCGGGCGTTTTTGAGACTCAGCCAGTTCCGCTGTCAGTCGCAGCATCCCGGTGCTGGGAACTGCCGTGGTCTGTGGCATCACGGCGTCCGGGGGCATCAAGCTGGTGGGTTCGTCCGACGGAGATGAGGGGTTTGGTTCCGGTTGTGTTTCCGGGGCGAGCGGCTGCGGTGAATCGAATTGCTCGAGTTGATCAGCGATCGAATCACACGTGCTATCGTCGCAACCGTTGCCAAGGCAGGGTCTCGCTGCGGCTTGAGTTGCTCGCGAAGAATAGTAATTACCGAGACTGCTGAGCCGGGCCTGGTGGTGTTGATGCTGTCCAGCCACGCAGCACAATTGGCATCCTGCACCTTGGCACCCGCAGCGAGTGCCCGAGTCGAATTGATTGTAAAAATTGGCAATACCCCTGCCAAAGGATGATTGATGATTGAACTGTTTGTGGTACGACCGCGGGGGCAGATTCGCGCCCGGCCGGCAGCCAGAATCTTTGCAGGAGTGGTAGCCATCGCCCCAGCCGACACCCAGCACGCGGCCTACCCGTTGAATCGGTTCGATGCCGCCGGCCTGGCAGGTGTGAACAAAGCAATCGTTAAAAGTTGCTGAGGCGAGTGCAATCAGGCCCAGTCGAAGCATAGAAAAACGGAACATCGTTCGTAGCCGGCTTTTTTGTGTTTCTCGTCACAGCGTGCCCGCGCACGCCGACTCGGTACTTTTGAACCAATCGGCAAAAGTCGACGATCAAGTGCCCAATCGAAACAGATTGGAGCCAGGATTTCGAAACTGTTGGCCCGATTTTGACGATTGTGTCAATCAACAAAAAACTGACGCAGGCGGTTGACTGGCAAGTTAGGCTCCATGGTGCGCCCGCGGCGCCAGGATAAGCTAGCGTTCACTGCAATTTCTTCATTTCCGAGGTTCAACGACAGACGTGAAACATGTCTAAACGCACAAAAATCCTGGTCGATCCCAAAGTCCAGTGGTCAATCGCTGGTCGCGTCTTGCTGCATTGGGGCTTTCTGTTGGTTTGTCTGGTTTCGATCGGCGCTCTGGTCCGACTGATGGCGGCGTCAACGGCGGAATCATTCGCCGATGCTCTGTGGTTGGCGATCAAGTCTCAAACTGCGGTTGCCGGAGTGATGTTCGTGCTGTTGCCGGTTTTCATTCGTGACACATTGAAGCTGAGTAATCGATTTGCCGGTCCGATGTATCGGCTGCGAACGGTCCTTGCGGATATGGCTGCTGGCCAAGAAGCTCGATCGATCAAGTTCCGTGACGGCGACTTTTGGCATCAGGCGGCCGAAGACTTCAACGTGGTTGCGGCCGAATACAACCATCTGAAAGAGCGTAATACCGAGTTAGAGGAAGAATTGAACAAGCTTCGTCAAGGCGAATTGGCTCGCTAGAGCATCGTCCAGATTGTTCCTGGGATTAGCCGCTGGGTTGTTGATTTAGCAACCCGACGCGTGAGCGAGGGATGACTGAGGTCCCTCGCTGGGTTGTTGCGGCAGGAAACGGACGCTAACGAAGGCGTGCCGGCTGTTGTTGCCAGTCAAAGTCATCCGGGCGATCTAAACCTGTTGGACACCGCTGTGAGGCATATTTAATTCCTCCGTTCCTCGCCAAAGCTGGTCTTTGGGGGGAATCGAGCAAAAAACCTCGTCTACGCACGGTTGACTTCAGCGGTAATAATGGATGTGTGGTTTTCTCTCACCATCCTTGCCGAGTCTCACCAATGCTCACCCACCTATTTGATCGTGCACCGGTTCGACTGCTCTGTTTTTCGATACTAACGATCTCATTCGGTCTGCATCTCAGTCCCGCTCAAGACGCCAGCGAAGCGGTCAAGAAAAATGACGCCGGCCAAGCCGACCTGGACGAAGCTGTGATTTTGCGGATCGACGCCAAATCGGTCAAAGAACTCGAAAAAGTCGGCGAACTTTTGCAGTCCGCACTGACGAAGGGCTTGGGGGATGAAAACCAGGCATTCGCGAAAAAAATGTATGGCTCAGTGCTGCTGCAGCAAAGTCAGCAGCTGGTAGAGCTGATGGGTCGAACCAGAGGACGGACTCAGCAGCTTGCGATTAAGGACGAAGCTTTACGAACGCTGAGAAAAGCAATCGAGAATGATCCCACGTTGGTTGAAGGCTATATGCTGATTGCCCGTTTGAATTTGCTTCCGGGTGGCAATAAAGATGCGATCACCGAAGCGACCAGCAAAGCAATCGAGTTGTTGGAAGACGACCCGACGCAGTTAAGTGCGGCGTACATCTTGCGAGCCTTAACCTATGAAGAGGGCGAAGACGATAAACGCATGGCTGACTTGGATGCGGCCGTCAAAGCAGACCCCGAGAACTTGCAAGCAATTCAAGCGCGTGCCGCACTTCGTTTGCGACAAAGTGATGTCGATGGCGCGATTGCTGACTTGGAAAACATCCTGTCCAAGGATCCGACCAACCAGGCCGTTGCAGAAACCGCCGTCAAGCAGTTGGTGGAATTGAATCGCGTCGAGGATGCCTTGGACCTGGTGTCCAAGACTTTGGAGGCAAAGCCGAGCGAAGGCATGTATCGAATGCGGGCGATACTTTATCGCATGCAAGGCAAGGATGACGAGGCTTTAGCAGATCTGAATAAAGCACTCGCCATGCAACCCAAAGATCCAGTCGCGTTGCTGCAACGAGCAGAGATTTCACTTTCACGGGACGACGTCAAGTCCGCCAAAGAGGACCTGCGATCGGCAATCGAGCTTGCCCCTCAAGTCGCCAACTTGGATCAGGCGATCTTTGTTCGCTGTTTGATTGCGATCGAAGAGGGCCGCAACGCGGATGCGATTAATGATATGAAGTTATTGGTTTCGCGCGATCCGGGAAATGTCCTGCGCCAGATTCAATTGGCAAATCTGTACATCCAAGACGAACGCCCGCGGAAGGCGATCGAAACGCTGACGACAATTTTGGATCGCGACCCAAGTAATGTCACCGTGCTCAGGGCTCGCGCCGACGCCATGCTGGCGATTGGTGAGCACGGCAAAGCAATCAAGGACTACGAACGGGCAATCAAGATCGCCAGCGATGACGAGGAAGCCGGTGATTTGCCCGGCATTCTGAACAATTTGGCCTGGGTTTTGGCGACATCACCTGACGATTCGATTCGTGACGGAAAACGGGCGATTGAATTGAGCGAACGTGCGGTCGAATTAACGGACGGAAAAGAAGCCCATATTCTCAGCACGCTTGCCGCCGGTTACGCCGAGGCAGGAGACTTTGAAAAGGCCGTGGAATGGAGCAGCAAGTCGGTGGAACTGGGCAAAGCAGAAGAGCACGAGCAGCTGGATCAACTAGAAAAAGAGCTGGAAAGTTATCGAAATCAGAAACCTTGGCGCGAAAAGCAGGACACGAAAGAAAATGAAGTCCCCATCTTGTCACCCGATGATCTGATCGACACCTGAGCTACCGCAGAAATCGTAGCCGCGGCATCCTGCCGTCTTGTAGTCGCGGCATCCTGCCGTGCAAAAGAATCAGCGCATCGCATCCCGCCGCGGCTACCGCAATCAATCTTCGCGAGCGACCCAGGGGTTTTCGTCGTCGCTGATCTTGACCTGGCCGGTGATAAAGTCTTTGATCTCTTCAATCACTTTCGGTTGTTCCCGAACCAACGCCGGACCGCTCAGAGGCGTCTTTAGCATCTGGACCTCTAGCCCTTGGGCTTCGCCGCGTCCGATACGTTTCTTGAACACTTCGATGCGTTTGATAATGCGATCGGCGTCGCCGGCGTCCGAGCTTTGGCTGCCGGAGACAACCATAATCGGCAGCATCAAGATGGCGGGATTGACCAGGACGGGATCGATCGTAACGCCTTTGACCAGTTTCTTCGGCGAAATCAATACCAGGGCCTTAACATCTTGGCCTCGTTTCAGCGCCCCCACGGGAGCAAAGGACCAATCGCGGGCTGCCCAGTTCGCAGCGATCACGCATCCTTCGCGGACACCCACCATCACCAAAGCATTTAGATTTAATTTGCCATCGTTGTTTTCTTTCTTCAAAAAATCTTTGGCAGCTTCCAGATCCTTGGTGATGATATTGACGACGTCAGCCTTGGACATCGTCGCGGTATTGAATTCTTGCTCGTTACCTTTGTTGTCAATGTAGACTCGCGAGCCGCCATGTCCGCGGTACTCGACCGCCAGCACGGCACAACCCACTTTGTGGAGTTCGATGAACAAGGGATGATACGGGCTTGCCTGTCCTTGCCATTCGTGGACCAGGATCACAGGAATGGCTTCTTTCTGCTTGTTGGAGGGAAAATAAAACGCTCGCAGCCGCAGCCCATCCTTCGTCTTCAATTCGAGCGGACGGGGTTTCGGGAGCTCGCTTTTCTTGGCAGCTTGGCCGGACGCATTGGCAGCCATCAACACCATGGCGACAGCCACCGCGCAAAGATAAATCAACGCGACTGTGGCAGGGCATCGAGTCATGCCGATCTGTTTTGTTTGCGTCGTTGCCAAAGCCTTCATTTGCATCTCCTAGAACAATTTCAATCGAATCTGACTCCATTATGCCCACCATGAGACTAGATGCGGACGCCGCTGCGGTCAAACTTGCCGACATTCGTCTCCAGAGCAGACGAGGTGGAACACGACACTTAGGGGGTTTTCGCGAGATTTCTCGCCCCTTGACCAACGTCAATCGCCAAGCAATTCCAGGAAGGCACGCATCCACGCTGGGTGAGCTGGCCAGGCCGGAGCTGTCACCAAATTGCCCTGCACATGTGCCGAGTCCATCGTTTCGACGGGCTCGACATACTCACCGCCGGCAGCCAGGACTTCATACCGGACTGCCGGATAACAACTGCACTGCCGATCGCTGAGCACTCCGGCGGCAGCCAAGATTTGAGGTCCGTGGCAAATCGCGGCAATGGGTTTGTTCGCATCGTTGAATTGTCTAACAATCTCCAGCACTCGATCATTTAGCCTCAAGTACTCCGGTGCTCGACCCCCCGGGATCACCAAAGCATCAAAGGTCGTGACATCGACGCTGTCAAAGTTGCCATTGATCGCGAAGCGGTGCCCCGGTTTTTCGCTGTACGTCTGGTGGCCCTCGAAATCGTGGATCGCCGTGGCAACCGTTTCTCCCACGGACTTGCCAGGACAAACCGTCATCACCTGATGGCCAACCGTTTGCAGAATCTGCAGTGGTACCATCGCTTCGTAGTCTTCAACAAAGTCACCAACGATCATCAGGATTTTTTTTTCGGACATAGCTCTTTGTTGGCCTGCTCGGCCGTCATCACGGTTCCATCGGAGTCAACGGATCAAGCCTGCCAATCGACAAAATCTGAGGCTCAATCCCTACAAACTGCGTCATCGTGATCCCCGAAACGGGGCGATTCGTCAATGGAGGGTAATGAATTCGCCTTTGTGGGGCGATTCGAGTAGAATCGTAGACCGGGTGTTCTCCGCCGCTGTTCCCGCCAGCTTCCTGGTTTCCTTGGCTGTCTACGCGTGTCCTCATGATCCGAAAACTCGCTCTCACTGTTATTGCCTTCGGCGTTCTTCCTTGTTGTCAGGCCGGCGACCTGATGCCCCCCCACGTCGCCTCTCGGCTTGGTTTGGAACAGGCCTGGCGTAGACAGATGCAAGTCCCTGCGGGAGCCCAGTCGATCGTTGATCAACAGTTGTATGTGCACTTCGAGGACCAGCGCGAGTACGTCGAAATCGTCGTTGATCCCCCCAGTGATGCCGACCCGGGTGCAACCAGCGAGGTGATGTTCCGTATCCCCACGGACCGTATCCAAGCCGATGGATCGGAAATCGGAAAAACGGAAGCCGAGCGTCTGGCGAGAAACGAAAACCGGCGGCTGAAACGTCGCGGCATGACGGGCAAGATCACCACGCGAAATGTGCCCAAGATTCGCCTTTATACGTTGGCGGATGACGGAACGGTCGAATGCCGCAATGCAGAAACGGGCGAGTCGGTTTGGCTGGTTCGCGTCGGTGATGAAAGGCTCAGCTACGCCAAAATGGGCATCGGCGAAAAGTTTCTCTCGGTCATCAACGGTGCCAATCTTTTGAAACTGGACGTCAAAACCGGTGAGCAGATGCAGGAAACTCGGACAAGGGGCGCACCCCTGTTCGGCTCGGTTCATGCCGAAGATTTTTCACTGGTACCGACCATCGGCAACGGTGTAGAAGGTTATCCGCTGAGTGATCCGACTCGATATCCATTCCGCGAGATGGTTGAAGGCCTTGCTCTGGCGCCGCCCACCAAAGCGCCCGGGACGACGCGAGTCGCTTGGGGCACGGACGCTGGATACGTTTTTGTCATGGAGCTACAGGGCACGCCGTCAGTTTTGTTTCGTCTGAATACCGACGGCATCGTAAGCGGACGCATTGCAGCAACCAGTGGCAATCGTTTCTTTTTTGGCAGTGAAGCAGGTCAGGTCTACGGCGTGCGAGCCACGCGGTCGGGGCAGGTACTGTGGAGCCGTCCCTATGGCGAGCCTTTTTACAACGATCCCATGATTACTGGTGAGGTTCTGCTGATCCGGTCAACTTACGGCTATCTTTACGCACTGGGGCTGGATGACGGCATCAGCAAATGGCCATACACGATCCCCAACGTCGACGAATTTCTGGGGGCGTTCGACGGCAGAGCGTATGTCCGGTTGTTGACCGGTGGTCTGGCCGTCATCGACATCGAGGCTGGAAAAGTAGTCGATACGGTTTATGACCTGTTACCCCGTCAATTGCTGGTCAATTCGCAAACGGATCGGCTTTATCTTGTCAGTGACACCGGCGCCGTCCAATGTTTGAGGCCGGCGGGAAAAATTCTGCCCACGATCAGTGATTCATTACTAGGCTCGCAGCCGGAAAAAGTGGAAAAGGCCGCAGCTGAGCCAACCGAACCAGCGGGGCCGCAACCCGTTCCCGGCGCCGACCCATTCGCACCGGGTGCGGGGGCTGACCCATTCGCACCGGGTGCGGGCGCCGACCCGTTTGGCGCGGACGCCAACAAGGATCCATTTGGTGCCGATGCCGGCGGTGCAGAGATGGCCGATCCCTTTGGTGGTGCGGACCCGTTCGGCAATTAATCGCGTTCGGCGATTAATCGACTGCACGACATTCTGCAGCCGACCATCAGGGTTGATCGCGGCCAGCAGAATCCGCCGGGAAACGTGATTGCAATGCTGCTTCAGCAATCAGTCGGGGGTATCCAGGTAGGGATCTTGGCCGATTTCGCGTTGCATCTTTTTGCGTTCTTTCTCGTGATGTAACAGAACCATGCGGTCGCGGAAATGCTTCCGTTCAACCTTTCGCTGGGCACGGCGAAACAGCTTGGCGTATCGGTCGACCGCTCCCTCGACCGATTCACCTTTCAGTTTCAGCCGGTCCGATGTTTTCAGACCCAAGCCGGTTTTCAAAATGTCATCGTCCAAGGAAAGGTATTGTCGATACGAACCTTTGTCACCTTGGCGCCCACAACGCCCAATCAATTGGCGATCGATCCTGGCGGCGTCGTGCAGTTCCGTGCAAATCACATGCATACCGCCTTTGGCTTCGACCGCCCGCGACAGTTTGATGTCAGTACCGCGACCTGCCATGTTGGTGGCCACAGTAACTCGGCCCGCCCCTCCGGCGTCGGCAACAATTTCGGCTTCTTTTTCGACGTTATTTGCGTTCAGGACCTGGTGATCGATGCCGATGTTGGCGAGCATCTTGGAAAGAATTTCGCTCTTATCGATTGAACGGGTGCCGATCAGAATGGGGCGACCTTCGGCGTGAATTTGTTGGATTTCCTCAACAATTGCTTCAAATTTCGCCGTCATTGATCCGAACACGCGATCGGGCAGCCGCTGGCGTCGCGGCGGTCGATTCGTGGGCACGCGGACGACTGGTGTTCGATAGATCTTCTTTAATTCGCGTGCACTCGTAGCGGCGGTGCCGGTCATGCCCGCCAGGTGAGCGTATCGCAAAAACAAGTCTTGCACGGTGATGCGTGCCGCTTGCCCGGTCGGCACACTGATCTCGATCAGTTCTTTCGCTTCGATTGCCTGATGAATTCCGTCACGCCACTTGCGGCCTTCGGCCAGACGCCCGGTGAATTCATCCACGATCACAATTTCCTCTATCCCCTTGTCATTGGGGCGTACAACGTACTGACGGTCCAGCAGGAACTCGCGATAGACTTTGACCGCACGCTCGGTGTACTCGTACAAATCGACCAGCCCCATGGTGCGAACCAGATCGGTTTTCGGCAAAGAACGAACTTTTTGTCGGCCCCGCGCGGTTAGCTCGTACTGCTTGGTGTCTTCGTCAATCGTAAAGTGATCATCCAGTTCATACTCGTGCGCGTGCTGGGCTGCCCAACGATAGGTTTGCACGATTTGATCGCGGACGTTGTCTTCAATGCTGCCGATGATCAAAGGCGTACGTGCTTCATCGATCAGAATGCTGTCGGCTTCATCGACCAGACAAAAGTGCATGCCTCGCATCACCGGTTGGTCGCCCGTCCCGGAGAATCCTCCGCCGCCACCGCCCAACATCTCCGTTTGTAATCGGTTCTGGGCGCGCAACAACAGACGATCACGAAGAAAATCAAAGCCAAATTCTTTGGCTGTACCATAAGTGATGGCCGCCCCATACGCTTCGCGACGCGAGCCTTGATCATCCGGCGTTTGGATGACACCGACGGAGACACCCAACAATGAGTAAATGGGTTCCATCCATTCGGCATCACGTTTGGCCAAATAGTCGTTAACGGTTGCTAGATGAGCACCTTTTCCCAGCAAAGAATGCAAGTACAACGGTAACGTCGCCGCCAACGTCTTGCCTTCGCCCGTTTGCATTTCGGCGATATGACTTTCAAACAGAGAGATGCCGCCGACGATTTGAACATCGTAATGACGCATGGAAAGCGTACGGCGACCGGCTTCACGAACCAGGGCGTAGCTCTCCGGCAACAGCGTAGTCAGTTTCTCGCCCGCCATCGCGCGATAACGCAGCGCTAGGGATCGTTTGCGAAGCGAGGCGTCGTCTTCCCGTTGAAGCAACGGCTCCAATTCGTTGATTTGATTCAGTTGCCGACCCCAGCGAATCATCTTGGGCCGGAAACCTTGCTTCGAGATCGCCGAGAAGATTCTGGCATTCGATTCCAGCTCGACCGGGGCCGAAATCGTGTCAGGCGTCATCGACTTGTCAACATGGCTCGGATGCGCATCGTTTTCGTCAACTTCGATCAATTCGGTCACGACCCCGCTGTCGGATGCATTCGTGGCTGACGCGTCCTCTGTTGGCGGACTGCTCAATACCGGGGAACCGTCGTGGCGCGGAGCCGGATCTTGGGCGTTGCTATCATCGGTCTCAACACCACTCGCGTCGGCAGAGTCTTGTTTGGAGCGTGTTTCACCAGCAGACATGCAACGAACTCGTTAGCGGTTTTTTGAGGAAATCGACAACGTCAGGGTCAGGCAAGACATCGATCCTGAATCCGAAACGTCATTCTAACGTTTAATCCTGAGATGCTAGGGAAGCTTCGCGGGTTCCCTGCCTGAATCTAGGCAAACTACGGCGAGTTTTCTTCGAGTTCCGGACGTACTGCATCTAACGGTCGATTGAGTCGATCGAATTATACCAGTCAATCCAGTGTTCCCGGACTGTACGAGACCAACGATGAAGAAAACATTTCGAGGCCTGACCCTAGCAGCTGCCTTGCTGACTGCCTCAGGTTCAGCCAACGCCGACGAAAACGCAACGGTGTACGATGGGGATGGTCCCGTCACTCCGGTTGCCTTTGTTGGCGACATGGCCAATCACAGTGAAGACGCCTATTTCGCTGAAAACGCCGCGGTAGCCGAACAGGCTGCCGAAGCGATTTCGCAGACCAGCCACGTCACGCGTGCGGCAGAAGAACTGCGTCATCACGAAAGACAATTGAATTCAACCGCTCACCAGCAGAAGCCTGCGGCTCGTCAGCACATCGCGCAGCAGATGCCGATGATGCAGCAGCCCGCCGCGCAACAGCCACAGATTATCGGCCAGGGAGTGCAATACGAACCAGTTTCGGTTCAGCAACTGCAACCGGCTGGCTACCAACCGGCTGGCTACCAACCGGCCGGCTACCAACCGGCCGGCTATCAACCGGTCGGCTATCAACCGGTCGGCTATCAACCGGTCGGCTATCAACCGGTCGGCTACCAACCAGTTGGCTATCAACCAGTTGGCTACCAACAGTGCGACACTGGCTGTGCCAGCGCTTGTGACGCCGGCTGCACCGGTGGTTGCGGTCCGACCTGTGGCCTGGACTCTGGATGTGATTCCGGATGCGACAGTGCCTACGGCGGCAGCTCAAAGAGTTTTGCAAGCATGTTCGGGCTGTGTACCACGGACGGATGGTGTCGCCACGAAGCCTTGCTGTGGTTCGTCGAAAATCGCGAATCGCCGGCTTTGGTGACGACCGCGGCCCGTGGTGATCTGCCGATCGTCGGTTTCCCCACCACGCAAACGGTTTTCGGTGACAACATCGAAGGCGACATGTCGGTCGGATATCGACTCGATATCGGTCGCTACGTCGATGACAACATTGGCATCGGCGCTCGCTTTTGGTGGCTCTCGGAAAACAAGGATGATTATGCCGCCGGAGGTGACGGAAGCCTCATTTCCATCGGCCGTCCTTATTACAACGACGACCTCAACCTGAACGATGCAGTGGTGGTCGCTTTGAACGGTTTCGTCGAAGGAAACGTTGAGGCCGAAAGTTCTATCGACATGTTGGCTGCAGAGGCCTACGCTCGCTTGAACTTGAGCTGCAGCAAGTCCTGCCAGCTGGACCTGGTTGGCGGCTACAGCTACTTCCAAGTCGACGATACGTTGCGAATCACGAGCACATCGCAAACGTCCACCAGCGCACGAACTTTCAGTGACTTGTTCGAGACGGAAAATCGTTTCAACGGCGGCCAAGTCGGCTTGGAAACGATCATCAAACGCGGCCGCTGGTTCGCACGCTCACTGACCAAGGTGCACTTGGGTGACATGGAGCAAAACGTGCGTATCGCAGGGCGGAGCGTGGAAGATTTCCTGACTCCCAACGCCCCCGTCATCGTCAGCAACAGCGGTATGCTGACAATGGGCAATCAAGGCGAATTCGAGCGAAACGTGTTCACATTCGTGCCCGAGATCAATTTCAAACTCGGTTATCGATTCCGCGATCACGTTGAGATGACGGTCGGCTACAGCTTCCTGTACTTTGACCGAGTCGCGCTGGCCGGTGTGAACGTTGATCCGGCCATTGATCCGGCGTTCCTGAACACGAACGGACCGTTCCCCCAACGACCAGCATTCGACTTCAACGATACCAGCTTGTGGGCACAAGGTGTCGACCTGGGATTTGCAATCGCTTACTAGGTCGCCCCAAACATCGGGACTTTGACACCTAGTCAGTCCGGAACCAGTCAAAGTCACGAAAAAATACGAAGCGTGGAGAGAAATCTCCACGCTTTTTTTACAGCCACAATGCCGTAGCGGAATTCGGGAGAAT
>JBFJVZ010000115.1:0-17639 GCA_041623895.1 Pirellulaceae bacterium
CCAATAGTGCGAAGCACCCTTCGGGCCGTTCCGGCTATTGGGGTCTGACCCCTTTTCGCTCGTTACCCACAAGTTCAATGTGGAAGCACCACTAGTGGTACTTCCACTTCTACTGCCCGGTTTGAAAACATGCATCGCTCGATTGCTCTGCTCTGCATCGTCGTTTTATCCTTGCCCGCTTTGGCTGCGGAGCTGACGACGCGCGAAAAACGGATGATGGATGGCGTCAACGCCACGGTCCGCAAAGCCGGTACCGATTTTGCCGCCGGCAATTACCAGGCGGCGGGCGAGAGCATTCGTCGCGCGATGACGCAAATCGACGTCGCCGTCAAAGCTGGCTCGGGGGAATTATACGATCAGCTTGGTCCTGCGATGTCACGAATTACCAAGGCGCACGCGCTGCTGGAACTCGAAGGTGTCTCGCTGCCTCCCTTTCGGCGGCCCCCGCGACCGGCTGACAAACCGGCCGCACCGATGAAGGACGAAAAAACACCGGCGTCTTTGCCTACCGATCCCGACTACGTCAGCTTTACCAGACAAGTCGTCCCCATCTTGACCGGCAAATGTGGTCGCTGTCACATCCAAGGCAACAAAGGCAACTTTACCATGAACACCTTCGCGGCCTTGATGAAGGGTCCGCCCGAAGGAGTCGTGATCTTTGCCGGCGACACCGTTGGCAGCCGCCTGATCGAGACCATTGAAACCGGCGACATGCCGCGCGGCGGAGCCAAGGTCAGCCCGCAGGAATTGAAAACACTGAAAGACTGGATCATGCAGGGTGCCAAGTTTGACGGCACCGATCTCAATGCTCCCCTCGCCGCCGCCCCCACGCCAACACCAAATAACGACCGCCCAGAAGTCAAAATGGCGACGGGGAAAGAAACCGTTAGCTTTGCCGCCGATGTCGCTCCGTTGCTGGTCGAAAACTGTACCGGCTGCCACATCAACGCGATGCAAGATCGTGGCGGATTGCGGATGGATACCTTTGCCCAGATTCTTCGCGGCGGCGATAGCGGCGAGATTGTTTTGCCGGGCCGCAGCGCCGACAGCCTGCTGATCAAGAAACTCAAGGGCATGGGGATCGAAGGTGCCCGGATGCCAGCCGGTGGCCGGCCTCCGCTGTCCGATCAGTCGATTCAGTTGATTGCCAAGTGGATCGACGAAGGCGCGACACTGGACGGGTCCAGTGCCACACAGCCGATCACGGTGATGAGCCAGCTCGCTTGGGCAGCTAATGCGTCGGCGGCGGAGATGACGGAAAAGCGAGGTCAATTGGCCGATGAGAAAATCAAACTTGCCTCAGCCGGTGCCTCCATCAACAACGTCGCCACCGATCACTTTCGGGTCGTGGGCACGGCGTCCAAAGGAACGGTCGAACTGGTGGCTCAGCAGGCCGAGGCACAGATGAAGGTCGTCAAAGGGCTGGTCAAGGGCGGCGAGGCGGACGAGTACTTCCATGGCAAAGCAACGATCTTTGTGCTGCCGAGACGCTACGATTACAGCGAATTCGCCAAAATGGTGGAGAGCCGGAGCGTGCCTTCCGGGTGGTCGAGCCACTGGAAATTCGACGGCATCGACGGTTACGTTGCCGTGGTTGCCACCGAATCAGACGAGGACGAAGAGATCTCCGCGCGGCTGCTCTCTCCGCTGGTCAGTCTGGCTGTGACCACGCGCGGTGGCGAGGTTCCCCGTTGGTTCGCCGAAGGTGTGGGCGCGGCGATGGCAGCACGCAAAGGTGGCGAACGAGATCGCGATGCCAAGATGAAATACGAAGCTGAGACGTCCGAAGCAATCGCAGCGATGTCGGACGCCAAAAGTTTCTTGACCGGCAAATTATCCCCGGTTCAATCCGATCGCATCGGCGCCGCACTCGCCGAGTCGATGCTCGATCGCAGCCGCCGCAAATCATTTGACACTTGCTTGAGGTTGTTAGCCGAAGGTCAGGCGTTTGATGCCGCCTTTGCTCAGGCGTTTCGCTACCCGGTGGACGTCTACGTCGACAACTGGCTCAAGTGGGCACGCGGCAGCTAAAAAATTTCACCCGCTTGGATTTTCGTTCGCCTGAGATAAGCTTCTTTAATAATGCATGCCAGGACCTGCCCTGGCAACACGAGACGTTCTACTTCGCCGGGACAGGTCCTGGCCTACCCTTGGAATATCAATGATTGTGGTGATGGAGCCCGGCGCGACCCAAGAACAGGTCGCTGCGTCGGTCAAACGAGTGGAAAGCTTGGGGCTGAAGGCGAACGTGATCGTCGGCACCGAACGAACGGTCATCGCAGCGATCGGAGAAAAGCGAGAACACTTCAAAGAGTCGCTGGAAAGTGGTGAAGGCGTTTCCGCGGTGGTGCCCATCCTGGCTCCCTACAAGATGGCTAGCCGCGAGGTTCAAACGGAACCCAGCCGCGTTGAAATCTTGGATTTCAAAGCCGGCGGGGGCGAAGTTGGCTTCATCGGCGGACCCTGCAGCGTGGAAAGTGAAGAACAGATCCTCTCCACCGCCCGCGCCGTGAAAGCTGCCGGTGGGACGGGCTTGCGAGGCGGTGCGTTCAAGCCGCGAACCAGTCCTTACAGCTTTCAGGGCTTGAAGGAAGACGGTTTGAAAATGCTGGCCGCCGCGCGCGAAGAAACCAACCTGGCGGTGTTCACCGAAGTGATGGGTGTTGCCGATATCGACTTGGTCGCGAAGTACGCTGATGTGCTGCAAGTTGGTGCCCGCAACATGCAAAACTACCGATTGCTGGAGGCGGTGGGCAAAGCGGGTAAGCCAGTGCTGCTGAAACGCGGTCCTTCGGCGACGATGGATGAGTTCTTGTTGGCAGCCGAGTACATTCTCAATGAAGGCAACGACCAGGTGATGCTCTGCGAGCGGGGCATCCGGACCTTCGAGGGACACACGCGGTTCACCCTTCCGTTGGCGAGCGTCCCCTACTTGCACCGCAAAACTCACCTGCCCGTCATCGTCGATCCCAGCCACGGAACGGGGCACACCTACATGGTTTGTGACCTCTCGGTGGCAGCCGTCGCCGCAGGAGCAGACGGTGTGATCATTGAAGTCCATCCCAATCCCAGCGAAGCGATGAGCGATGGCTATCAATCTCAGAACTTCCAAGAGTTCGAGCGGACGATGATCCGCTGCCGGGCGGTACTTGACGCCCTCCGGGCTGTCGCCTCGTAAGCCAGCTGCGGATCGAACCAGCCGGGACCCGTCTTGGCCCCTGTTGGCAGCACAGGCCTACGAAAGTGGGAATCATGATGAAATGCTCTACAAATCAGACCGTGAGGCGGGCATTGATTTGCTCACTCGCTGGATCCCGAGAAAAAAAGAGCCGCCCTGCGTTGACGAAAACGGTCTCCAGCTCGTAACATACGCGGCTTGACCCATCGCAAATGACTCACTTGGACCCCCTCTGATGGCTGTCCCAAAACGCAAGCATTCCAACAGCCGGACCGGCAAACGACGCAGCCACGACCACGTCAAACGGCGTCAGGTTAGCTATTGTCCTCAGTGCAGCTCCGCCGTGCCCACCCACACGATTTGTCCCAAATGTGGTTATTACCAGGGACGGACCGTCGTCGAATCTCAAGACGAATAAGAATCATCGCTGCGTTCTGCCATGATGGGCCGGACGCCGCCTGCTAAGGAGCCGCGCCGTGGCGCTCGACGTCCAATCGGCGGGAATTCTCTTTCCCGGCCAAGGTGCACAATCGATCGGAATGGGTCGTTGGCTGTGTGAAACCTATCCAGTTGCGCGTCGGCTTTTTGATACGGCCAGTGAAGTGCTTGGCTACGACTTGGCGGATGTCTGCTGGACCGGCCCCGCGGAAAAGCTCAATGCCACCGAATTCAGTCAGCCTGCTTTGTTTGTTGTGGGGATGGCCGCGGCCACGGTGCTGGCAGAGGAACAACCAGCGTTGATCGAAACCATCCAAGCGGCCGCGGGCTTGAGCTTGGGTGAGTACACCGCCGTTTGCTTTGCCGGTGGACTGGAATTTCCTGATGCGGTCCGCTTGGTCCAGCGACGTGGTCAAGCGATGCAGGCGGCCGCTGACGCGGTGGACAGTGGCATGGCCAGCGTGCTGGGACTGGACTTGGACGCCGTGGAAAAACTTTGCGTTGAAAACCGCGAAGATGGTGAAGTTCTTCAGCCGGCTAATTTGCTGTGTCCGGGAAACATCGCGGTTTCCGGGCACAACTCCGCCATCGATCGCATGCAGCCGGCTGCATTGGAGGCGGGCGCGATGAAAGTGATCAAGCTTGCCGTTGCGGGCGCCTTTCACACCTCGCTGATGGCGCCGGCGGTTGCAGCGCTCAGTGAGGCGCTGACGGAAATGCCGATCAATGACACTCGAATCCCCGTCTACAGCAATGTCGATGCCGCTCCGCATCAATCTGCCGACGAGATCCGCGATTTACTCAGCAAGCAAGTCGTCTCACCGGTTCTCTGGGAGTCGTCGATCCGCAAGATCTTAGCCGACGGGATCGAAGGCTTGATGGAAGCAGGTACGGGTCGCGTGCTCCGCGGCACAGTGAAACGGATTGCCCGCAAGACACCGATGGACGGGTTTGGCGACGAATCATCTTGATACGAAAAAAGGAAACAGTTGATGCAGTTATCGATCACGGTTGATTTGAAAGATCAAGTGGCTGTCGTCACGGGCGCCTCTCAGGGCCTGGGCAAAGCGATCGCCATTGCGCTCGGGCAAAGCGGTGCCAAAGTTCTTTGCCTGGCACGAAATGCCGATAAGCTTGCTGACACCGTGAAAGAGATCGAAGCGGTCGGAGGGATCGGCCACGCTGTGCCCTGTGACGTGACGGATCGCCAGGCCGCAGCTGATGCGATCAACGGTGCCAAAGAACAGCATGGCCGCTTGGACATCCTGGTCAACAATGCAGGGATTACCCGGGACAAGTTGATGCGGGGCATGTCTGATGAAGAATGGGACGATGTGATCGCCACCAACTTGACCAGCTGCTTCGTTTGCTCACGGGCTGCTGCCGGGATCATGCGGCGTGCCAAGTACGGCCGAATCATCAACATGGCCAGTATTTCGGGGGTGATGGGCAACCCGGGCCAAGCCAACTATTCTGCCAGCAAAGCCGGGATGATCGGGCTGACCCGGACCCTGAGCAAGGAACTGATTTCCCGTGGTGTCACGGTCAATGCGGTCGCCCCAGGATTCATTGCCAGCGAAATGACCGCCGAGTTGGGGGACGCCGTTTTGCAGGAGATCAAGAATCGAATCCCGGCCAAGCGGGTCGGCCAACCCGAAGAAGTTGCCGCGACGGTGCTTTTTCTGGCCTCTCCCGATGCCGGGTATATTTCAGGTCAAACGATCGTGATCGATGGCGGAATCACGGGATGAGGGAAATCTGCCGCCAGGACCGGTCCCTTGGCGTATTGACGTGTTTTGCTTGTTTCACCTATCTTTTCGGCGAAAGCAAGCGTCCGCGGTGGGCTCTATCCCTTTTCGGAGAGCCCTCTCGCCTGGGGAGCCTACCGACATTTCCATACCTACATTTGCATACCGACATCCTGCGCGGCAGCGAATTGCTGGTCCCAACCAACCAATTTTGATGACAAATCTCTGGAGATAGCCTATGGCTACCGTCGAAGAACGCGTGGTCGACATCGTGTCTGAACAGCTTGGTGTCGATAAAGAAAAGATTACGCGCGAGACATCTTTCGTAAATGATCTCGGTGCCGACTCACTTGATACCGTGGAGCTTGTGATGGAACTGGAAGAAGAGTTCGACATAAGTATTCCCGATGAAGCCGCGGAGAAAATCCAGAAAGTGGGAGAGGCCGTCGACTTCATAGAAAATGCCAAAGGCGAAGACGGCTGATCTTTCGCTCAATTTCAGTCACACATCTTTTGCCGCCCATGACATTCGCTGACGCGATTTTGCGCAGCGTTTCCGGGGCGGCATTTGTCTTGCTGGAATCCCCAATTCAATCGCAGACTTACGGGAAGGCTTTTTGATGCAAGCAGGCTCAAAGCGACGTATCGTTGTCACCGGTATCGGCGCGGTGACGCCGCTTGCCGTGGACGTGGCGACGTTTTGGTCCAAGCTGGCCGCCGGGGAATCGGGTATCCACAAACTGACGATGTTGGATACCAGCAAATACAAAGTTCATTTTGGCGGCGATATTCCCGATTTCGATGTCTCCGAATATGTGGTCGCCAAAGAAGCAAAGCGGCTGGATCGATTCACTCAGTTTGCTGTTCACGCGGGCGCTCGCGCCATCGCCGATTCCGGCATCAATTTTGACGATGTTGATCGAGACAAATGCGGCGTGATTCTGGGCTCCGGCATTGGCGGCTTGAATGAGATAGAAACCCAGATCGAACGAATGTTGACCAAAGGGCCTGATCGAGTCAGCCCGTTCACCGTTCCCAAGATGATGGTCAATGCAGCCGGCGGAAATATTTCGATTACTTACGGTCTGCGTGGTCCAAACTATGCGGTTGCCACCGCGTGTGCCAGCGCAACCAATGCCATGGGCGACGCGCTGCGTAGTATTCGTTTGGGCGAAACCGACGTGGTGATTACCGGTGGTAGCGAAGCGGCCATCACGCGGATGGGATTGGCGGCTTTTCAGAACATGAAGGCGCTTTCGATGCGAAACGACGATCCGTCTGCAGCCAGCCGGCCCTTCGACGCCGACCGCGATGGATTTGTGCTGGGCGAAGGTGCCGGGATTCTGGTGTTCGAGGAGTTGGAGCACGCGCGAGCAAGAAGTGCCAGAATCTATGCTGAAGTGATCGGATACGGCACCACCAGCGATGCGGGACACATCACCGCGCCCGATCCCGACGGTGTGGGCGCGTCCGCCGCCATGCAAGCCGCCCTGGACGACGCCGAAATCCAAGCTGCGGATGTTGATTACATCAACGCACATGGGACCAGCACGCCGTTGGGGGACAAAGCGGAAACGATGGCCATCAAACGCACCTTCGGCGCTCACTCGCATCAGGTCGCGATCAGCAGCACCAAGAGCGCCCTCGGGCACTCGCTGGGAGCTAGCGGCGCCATCGAGGCTGTGATTCTTTGCAAAACGATCGAAACATCGACCATCGCGCCGACAATCAATTACATGACGCCCGATCCCGAGTGCGACCTGGACTACACGCCCAATCAGGCGAAATCGCAAGAAATCAAGATTGCCATGAGCAACAGTTTCGGTTTCGGCGGCCATAACGCCTGCATCATCCTGGCCGCCATTTGAAACGATCATTTTTTGTGCGGCGGAAATCCGCGGATCATTAGCCGCTGGGCGTTAGCCGCCCTGAAGCCGGCTAACCCACAGCGGCTGTACAGCTAGTGCGCTGTCAACATTTGACTTTAGGGTAGCCGGATTCGCCAGAATTCGGTTCGTTCCAAGATACCCCGAAGTCTGGCGACATCGGCTACGACCACCACCCTAAGATTGAATCTGGACAATGCGCTGGGGAATTCGTCGCGGATGCTCAGGCGATTTCGGTCGACCCTGAGACAAATCGGCTCACGCAGAGCTACCATAGGCGCATGTCCCCACAACGCAAACCTGCGATCGTTCGTTCTCCGCAACTGGCTCGCGAAGAGTACATCGAACAGGCGCATCTGTACAAGATTCTACGGGAACGGACGGGCGAACAGGTGCCAATTCAAGATCTCTTGGAACAGGTCCACTTCGAACTGTTAGCGACGACGAAGTTGCCCTATGCGATCGATTATCTGTTGACCGAGGTCAAACACTCCGGATTGATGGCGCCGGCCATGATCCGGATGTCGCACTACTTCACGCCCTTTCAGGCCTACTTGATTCAAGAGTCGGAACAGGAAACGGGACGCTTCACAATCGGGACCGCACTGCAGGTGCTCGAGGCGGATGCGAAGTATCGGCTCGAGGACGCTCAGCCAACAGGCATGTTTTTCTTTCAGTTCGAGGTCTTGTGTCGCAATCGCCTGAATTACGACAAAGGGCTGTGGGCGATCAGCAACGATCCATTGTTTGATGAGTCCTGGGCCAAGTGGATTCTGCATCTCCGCGCGCAAGTGGGGCTTGTTGATTTGGCCGATCTGTTGTTTTTGGCCAGCCAAGACTATCGGGATCAACTCATCGCCGCCGGTCATTCGGCAGCCGGTAAGGGGCCATTCTTGTTTGGCAAGAAGGAAGGTCGCATCGCGTTCGCCAATCGAGGCAAAGACCCGCTGTACTTGTTTGCTGCCATGCAGCGTCATTTGGGATATCCGGCGGTGCCGCGACTACAACCAGCCGACCCCAATCGAGACTTGATCCCACAAGTGCTGCGGCGGCTGGAAAGATTGGAGACGCGGATCAAATTGATGGAGCAAGAGCAGCGTGCGGGAATGGATATCACCAGGTTCTACGAAAAGCAAAAAGTTAAGGGCGATTTGAAGTTGCCCGAATTGCCCGAGTAACAGCCTCTTTCAGGCACAACAGCGAGGCATAAAAAAACGCCGAAGTCGCGTTGACTTCGGCGTTCTTGTTACCGGATGTCCATGCCTGGATCAGGCACTTTTGGTTTTCGGCATCTGAAACAAACTTCGCGTGCCGGTCACGATGCTTTCGTCGATCGTATAGACCGAGCCTTCTTCTTGCTCGGGTAACTCGTACATGATGTCCAACATCACTTCTTCCAAGATCCCGCGCAGACCGCGCGCTCCGACACCTTTGGCGAGCGCCTTGGCGGCAATCGTGCGGAGGGCATCTTCCGTAAAGTTCAGTTCGCAGTTCTCCATTTGGAACAGAGCCTGATACTGCTTGGTCAACGCGTTTCGCGGTTCCGTTAGGACTCGAACCAAGCCTGCTTCGTCCAGCGATTGCAGATAGCTGACGACAGGCAAACGTCCCACCAGTTCCGGAATCAAGCCGAATTGCAGGATATCCTCCGTTTGAACCTGGCTCAGCAGATCCGAAGCCGATTGCTCGTTACGTTCTCCCGTGCCGCCGCCGAAGCCGAGCGTTTTATGACCCAAGCGTTGCCGGATGATCTCGTCAATGCCGACGAAGGTGCCGCCAACGATGAACAAGATGTTACTGGTATCCAATTGGATGTACTGCTGCTCGGGATGCTTGCGGCCGCCTTGAGGCGGAACGTTCGCGACGGTGCCCTCGAGCATCTTGAGCAGGCTTTGTTGCACGCCTTCGCCCGAAACGTCCCGGGTAATCGAAACATTGGCGCTGGTCTTGCCGATTTTGTCGACTTCATCGATGTACAAGATGCCTCGCTGAGCGGCGTCGACATCAAAATCAGCCGCGTGCAGCAATTTCAACAACAAGTTCTCGACGTCTTCGCCAACATAACCGGCTTCCGTCAATGTGGTGGCATCGCCGATGGCAAACGGCACGTTCAGCATGCGCGCCAGCGAGCGGGCCAAAAGAGTTTTGCCACTGCCGGTGGGGCCCACCAACAAAATGTTGCTCTTTTCGATTTCGACGTCACCCGTGCCCTCCCATTCGCTGGTCAGGCGTTTGTAGTGGTTGTGCACCGCGACCGCCAAAACGCGTTTGGCCGACGCTTGCCCAATCACGTACTCATCAAGATGTTCGACGATGCTTCGCGGCGAAGGGATCTCGTTGAACAACGATTTGCTGGGGCCGCGTCGGCGCTGTTCCTGATCCAGGATGGATTGGCACAATTCAATACATTCACCACAGATGTAAACGTCACCGGGACCTTCCACCAATGGTCCGACGTCGCGATAGCTCTTGCGGCAAAACGAACAGAATGCGTTCTTTTTGCTCGATGCGCCACCGCGCCGTGAGTTGGAATTATCCTTCGAGGGCATACTCGGCTCCTACTTATGCGTCGAACCTGGCATGATTGTAATCTGATCAACACGTGAAATCGTCATGAGCTTTTCGCTCTCACGTGTTCGCCAAAACAATCATGCCAAAATCGAAACGCTCTTAAGGTTCGGGCCACGGCTCGAATGCTTTCCCGGCGACCAATGCCGTGGAGAAAATGTTCGCAAGCGAACATCAACTCCCAGCGGGAGGAGCCACCGAGGGGTCATCCGTATCCTCGAAGCTCGAGCTAATCGTGGTTTAAATCGTTAACAGTTATGTATTCCGAAGCCGTGATGCCCACGAAGATTGGGAGGGCCAACTGCGGAAGTTTTATCCATTCAGCATCTTCTGGACAGACGCATTGATGACCAACAAGTCAGCGTTTCCCGGCTGTCGCCGAATCTCGAACTCGTGGAACAAGTCAAGGATGTTGATCCCTGACCATTTTAGGAGTGCGTTCGATGTTCGGGAACTTTAGGTGCTCGACGACTCCTCTGGTTTGGGAGGGGAGTCCTCGTCGGTGGTCGAATCAAGGAGGTGTGAATGGGCTCTTGCTTTCATTGTTCGGTATTCTTCGTGGGTGATGTCACCTTTCAGACGCATTTCTTCGAAGTTTGCCAGGATGTCTTCGGTCAGTTCCCGGTCCTCATCGGCGTAGTCGCGAAACCTTGACACGATTTGGAAGGCCAAACCGATCAAAACGCACACGACCAACAACCCGCTGCCAGCCTGAAAGGTCGGATCGCTGATAAAATCTGGCATAACCGGTCGTCTGTCGAGTGTCCCATCGATCGGGAAAATCGGATCCTCTCTGTGCCCCCGGCGGTTCTTCCCCCTGAATGGGAGGCACTGCCGCTGCAGCCGACCTCCGCCCCCTTTCGGCATCGAAATGATACGGGTGTCCAGCGGGGATGGTCCAGCAATTTCTTGCCGCCGAATGGGGTTTTTCTAGTTTCACGCGGAGGATGTTTCACGGCAGCCAGTGTGGGTAGCGACATTGGGCGGCGACACTGTTCGTCCCCTTCTCCGAATGGGATCCCCGGTTAGCGACACTACTGTCGTCCCATTCTCCGAATGGGATCCCTCGTTTAGCGAACTCGGCGAGTTCGGCGACACTGTCGAAGCAAGCCCCAGCCAGACCAAGGGGAACTTCAACTTTCCGGTTTTCGCAAGAATTCCAGTGCCTCAGCGGCCACGGTCAGCCCCAATTCACTGTGCCCTTGCACGCGCACGATTGCTGGACCTCGATAACCGTGTTGCTCCAACGAATGAATGACACGGGAGAGATCAACATCGCCATGCCCCACGCGGCGATCATGTGAGCGATTGATTCCGGGCTCGCAAAGGTAGACACACGCCAAGTCATCAAGATTTCGTGCCAGCCGATCCCCCACGGGAAATTCTCCTCCAAACAGCATTTCGCCCACGTCCGCGGCAACCCACAGTTTCGTCTCGTCGTCCAACCATTGTTTCAGTCGTTCAAATTGGGCCACGGTGGCAATCACATCGTCCGCCGCCGGTCGCAAAGCCAGTCTGACCTGTCCTGCGCTCCGGACCAGCGCCTGAACGCGTTCGGCCAAGCGTTCCAAGTCTGATTCCTGGACGCCGTCCTCTGGCTTCGCACCGGAAGAAAAGGTGATCAAATCACAATGGAGGTCGGCGGCAACGTTGATCCAGCGCTCGATCCATCGTTGACCCGCAGCTGCTTCTTCCGCATCTTCACTGCACAACGAGGGTCCCCGGCGGACGGCTGGATCGTGAATGAATTCGCCTTCGGTGTCGATCACGATCGTCAGCCCGACGTCTCGTGCGTGTTGACCGAATCGCATCAAATTCTCGACGAAGCGTTCATGATTGGGATCCAATCCGCCCAACCTGGGGCGGACAGCGACACACTGGTAACCCATCGCCGCCAGACCCGTCGCGGTTGTGAATTCGTCGTGAAGCAGCAGACTGATCGTATGAAAGCCAAGAATCATCGACTAAGTCACTCGCAATCGCATCGCCAACCACAGCGCCGGAACAACTAGCGAAAACACAATCAGTCCCCAAACTCGACCCGCACCAAGCAACGCGAATGCTGCAGCCAGCGGAATGATCGTCAGCACGCCCGCGCGAATCGTCTCCTGAATCTTGGCCGGCGATGGATCACTTTGCAGCCGAAAGCCGCGCAAGATCACCGGGAACGCAATCAACCCGATCAAGATCGGAAAATCCCGATTGGTGTCGATTCGCCAGGCAGCAACGTTGCCGGCGATGCTGGGCGCGAAGGCCAAGATCGCGGCCCCAATGACGGTGACCATCAATCCCGTGGCAAGATTCGGATTGGGCCCGCCGGTGGCTTCGTGTCTGGCCATGGTGGTGATCCCCATGACGTAAATGCCAAATCCCAAGGCGATGGCGATGACGTATTTTGGCAACAGCGGCTCTCCGGCCACGACAGCAAGACAGGGAGCGGCGCCGAGCAAGAAACTCAACACACGGCAGCTACCCATCGCTGCGGGGGCAAGCGGCGTTTTCTTCAGCGGTCCGTCGTAAGCAACGATCATCATCGCCAGCACGACGCCGAGGGCCGCGGGCAACCAGGTACTGGCGTGTTCAGCGCTGGGCACATAGCCGCTGGCCGCCGCCAGCAGAATTCCGATCAACAGACATCCCCAGCCCGCGCCTGCCGCCTGCCGCAACGGGATTTGCCCAGCCGGGATGGGGCGATGGGGCCGCTCCTGGCGATCTTGCTGGACGTCAAATACGTCGTTCAGAATCATCCCCGCCCAGTACAGGGCCACGCCGGCAAGCAATACCAGTACGAATCGACCGACCGGCGCCGGGCCGCCGGCAACCAGCAGGAATGCTGCGCCGACATCAGCCAGCACCGTGAAAACGTTCGGCAGGCGAACCAACTGTGCCCAAGCGCGAAGTGGCGATCCCGGATCGCTGTCAAAAGACTCGGTGCCAGTAGACTCGGTCCCGGAAGACAATGGGCCGCTCGGGTAAAAAAGGAAATCGTCAGCGATGCGAAAAACGCAATTGTAAACGGTTTCCTTTGCCAGCAAGGCCGGGCAGTCAGCAATTCAGCTACCGCAGCATTTGCCGGCGCTGTCGATCGGTAAGATGGATTCCGTATTGACGTAAATAGCGGTCCGTTTCGTTGACGAAATTGACGGCGTCTTTGGTATCCAGACGAAATCGATCTATCGGTGGCGGCTTGATGCGGTGGATCGCATACAGCTCAATCAACGTCACCAGCCGACCTTGGCCAGCCGACGCATCGGCATCGACGCTCTGGCCGTCCTGGGGAAGACTCCAGAACTCAAAACGAATCGGAAGCCCTTTGCCAAAGCCGGTTTCTGGGTCATCTTCGGCGGCGATGGCGACCTTGACGTGCGATGGATAGAGCGCCGGCCAGCGATTTAGTTTTGACTCTTGGATCACGCGCTGCCGCGATTCGTCTTTGAGCATGCCGCTAATCACCAGCACCAGCTGCGACTGCAAATGGCTCTTACCGATGGTGAGGACATAGTCCCGGCCGATGATGTCTAACATTTCGGCCCAGGCACCGATTTTCAGACTTGGCGAAAGGGCATCCGTACCGTTGGCCGCACGCACCCATTCGTCCAGACGGCCCACATCAACGCGTTTCAGTGAAACTTCGTCCGCAATCATGCTGCGAGTCCAGGTCAGCCTTCCGTCACTGGTTTGCTGGAGTGTGTGTTTCCCGTCGCCGTCATGCATGCTGACATGCAAATTGAATTGTCCGCTGCCACCACCGGATTGCTCATAGATGCCGACCCCGATCACTTCGCGGCCGGCGGTCCAAACCCGTTGGCGGACCTTGGCGCTAAAGGCCGGGCCATTGGCCACACGCTCAATTACCTGATTCAGCAGTGCGGTGGCTTGCGGCACTGACTGAAGGGCAGGCGCATTGGCCGTTTCGGTATTGATGTTTGGCGGCTTGTTTTCCTGGCCGCAAATCACGCCGGCCAAGGGAATGATCAACCACAACGCCAGCAAAGATTTGAGTTTCACAGCACCGTAGCGACGACGCAAACTGTAACGATCAATCTTCATGGTCGGGTTATACCGGTTTTTTCAAAGATACCGCCTGGATTGTGCCGATGACTGGCTACGGAAGCCGGTCTGCCGGGATCCATTGGATATGGATTCGGGGATCGTAGATTGCTGTGACCATGCAAGTCCAGCCAGATCGACACGGACAAATCATTACGGTCAGCAGAAGACCACGGCTCGATGGTCACAATCGGGCACCACCGAAGGAACGGGGGAAAAGATGAAACGAATCGTCACTCATTTGTCGCTGTTGGCGGCCACGGCGATCCTCGCCACCGGGTGTGTGCCGATGCGCCACAACCTCCCGCCCGATCAGCATCTGGCTGAACCAGGTCCGGGCGTTGGTGGCCCAGGCCCCGGCGTTCTTGGTCCCCAGCCCTATGGCGGTGGAGCAGGGATGATGGGCCCGGCAATGATGGGCCAAGGTCCGGGCATGATTGGATCAGGCGGACCGGTTGGAATTCCGGGACCGCAAGCATCGGCTGCCGCCAATAGCGGCGTCATGCAAACCGGTTTCTTCCGCTGCCGACCCGGTTGCCTGGGATGCAATCAATGCGGTCCAGGTGGTATTCCCGCTGGCGGCGGTGTGTTGCCGGTCGGCAGTATGATGCCGGCCACTCCGTCAACCATTCAAGTGACTTTTGGCCGTCCCGAAGGGATGCAGGTTCGCTACGATCAATCCGGCGGTGGCTTGTTTGACAGCGAGCCGATGATCGTGCCCGCGCGGCAGAACTTTCCGCAGGGTGGATTGTTTCGCGTGAAGTTGACAAACATCCCCGGTCGCGAAGGCGTTGAGTTATATCCAACCATCGAACTGGCTTACGGCAATCCGCGGACAGGAGCCTTCCTGGCGCATAACTCCGTGCCGATTCAGTTCAACGATGATGACTTCGATCAAGTTGCCACGGGTAATTTTGTCACCAAAGTCATCTACCTGCCGGATCCCGACTACTCGGGTCCCGCACTCGCCGGGATCGATACGCTGGTCAGCACTCGGCTTGATCCGGGCATCGACCCGATCGTCGAAGCCGACCGTCGCGGTTCGATTCTCGCGATCATCCGCTTGGGCGACAAAGACATCGAAATGCCTGGCACTACCGGCGGTGTTGCTGGTGCGGTCATGGCACCGCCGATCGCGGGACTGCCGGCTCCATTCGCACCGGCGATGACGGAGGGTTGCGGCGGACCGGGCGGCGATTGTGCTCCCGTGCCAGCTCAGCTGCCCGGCATGGTTGCCGGTGTCAACGCGCCGCAATACGGCATGCCAATGTCGGGAACTCCGATTGGATTGCCCGGACCACCCCACATTCCGATGGGACATGAGGCCAGCTTGACCAAACACGTGATGATCAATCGAACACCGATGCACATTCCGCGTCCGGTCGATAACGTCAAGATCAACCTGCGACAACAACCTGGTTACAGCTACCCCAACCCGGTTAGCCGCGTGAGGATCTCCGAGCAGAACCTGCATCCCGGCGTTCCGGCTGGTCGCGGCATGTACTTCAAGGCTAGCCAAAACGTTGATCCGAACTGCAACCCGTAGTTTCAGCTTTGGGGCCGGTCGCGACACCGCGGCCGGCTTGCTGGTCGGAATCATGGAACCTAACGGCGCGGTGCAGATGGATTCAATCTCACCGCGTTTTTTGCAAAACCTTCGAGGCCATCTGGTCATGCGAGAAAGAAAGTCTGAATCGGTGAAGCGCTTTCGTCTCCGCTCGCTCACCCTGTCGGTTGCGATCATGCTGGCCACATCGTTGGCCACCTTGGCGGCTGAGCCTAACGATTTTCTGCCGCAGCAAGGGCACCATGCGATTTACCGCAGCGACTTGCCGCCCGGTGTTGTTGGCCAGGCCCGCCTGGCTCGCCGCGGTCCGGTCGCGGGCTACTTTCAACCGGTCAAGTTTGCCGGACCGGAGGGCGTCAAATTCGCTTTAGCGCAAAACGGCGCTTTTGGTCAGGCGGAAGAGTCATTGATGGCCGGCTTATTGATTGGCAGCGTTTATCGTTTTCAGCTCACGGAGATTCCCGGTGCTGAAGGCGTTGAACTGTATCCGACCGTCGAGTTGATCGACCGAATTTATCCGCCAGCAAATCTGGCCACACTCTATCCAATACCGATCGTCTTGGATGAATCTGATCTGCAAGCGGCCCTGGATGGTCGCCTGGTAACTCGCGTCGTTTACTTGGAGGACCCGCAAACGGCAATCGCCTTACCGGGCACGCCCACCGAGTCTCGTGTCATGGATGTTGGTTACTACCAAGACGCTTTACGCGAGGCCGATCGGCTTGGTCGACCCGTGGCCATCATTCGCATCGGTTCCGTGGCGCCGCCCACGGCCCCCGAGTTGTTTCCTCAGTTCTTTTTTGGCTACCCCGCTTGGGCGCCGATCTTCCCAGCGGAGGAATGATTCGATGATGGCTCGACCGATAGCGACGATCTCCGCGGCTTTGGCAACCTTGCTGCTGTCGGGATGCTTGACCACGACTGGCGGCCAAGCTGACCCAGTGCGAAAAGGACCTGCTGTCAGCAGGTTGCCCGGCGGTCGGACACCGCAACTGCCGGGTGCGCCGTCGCCGACCACTCCCAGTTATCCGTCATCGAAACTGCCATCGATGTCGGCGACAACCCAGATCCAACCACGGGGCGAAGTCGCGCAAGTCGGATTCTTGCAGGGCATATGCGGCTGCGGCGTCTGTGGTCCTTGCAATGCCGGCTGCCAACCACCTGCGCCTCACGGTTACATCGAAAGCTCGTTCGAAGGATGGAATTTGTATGGCGCCGATCCGCAAGAGTTCCTTTGTGATGGGGGGGATCATCCTCCCGCAGCGCACTTGTTAAAAAACGACACCGTGGAAGGCCTGCAAGGCGAAGACACGGTCGTGCATTACACGACCGATGCCGGCGATATCCTGTTTCAGCCCAGCAATCGAGCCTGTGTTTATTCACCGCGGTTTGCCTCGGTTCGTAAAGTCACCGCCGCCGTTGCCGGCGAAAAAGCGATCGGATTGGCCAAGGTCGATCGGCGAGCTCGGCTCAGCAATCTGGGCATGAACCAGGTTGGCGTCGTCGTCCGCGATACCGACGGACCAGAACGTGCCGAGGTTGCCAAAGGCCTTGATGCACTTCGTGCCCGCAACCGCGGTGTGCCGGTCGAACTGGTGCGATCGCTGCTGCAGGCCGAGAAGGTGTTCCCCGCACAGGCAACGTTGTCAGTCTTGGAATTGGACCAGTTACGTGACGATCAATTGGCAATCGTGCAACGAGCAGCCAATGCAGCGATTGGCTGGTCGATTAGCGAATCGGTGGAAGTCGCGATTGAAGATCTGAAGCCGCCGACACTGACTCGAGATCAAAAGCTGGAAGCGTTTACGGTCTACGATTTCCCCGATGCCGGTCGTCTGCGGATTCTGAAGATGGCGGATCGCGAGCATGCTCAGCCCGGCGAGACCGTGACTTTCTCGCTCCGCGTGGAAAACGTGGGAGACTCGGCCGTCAATAACGTTGTCTTGATCGACAATTTGGTGACCCGCTTGGAGTACGTCGAGGACAGCGAAACATGTACTCGTGAAGCTGAATTCGAGGCGATCGCTAATTCGGAGCAATCGGTCCGACTGCAGTGGAAGTTGACCGAATCACTTCAAGTCGGTGAAAGCGCCACCGTACATTTCAAATGTCTGGTTCGCTGATCAGGCTGAGAATTTATTCGCCAGCAGCGAAAGTATGTCGTCGTTTGCTCCGCAAACGAACGCATCAGGGAACGTTCGTTC
>JBFJVZ010000116.1:0-17607 GCA_041623895.1 Pirellulaceae bacterium
CCGATGGAAAACTGATTGCGTTTTCCTCCAATCGGCAAGCCTACGAACGCGAGCTTAGCGAGCGCGAGCAACATCAGTTCAAGCTGGATCCGGCAGTGATGTGCGAGATCTACATCATGAATGCCGATGGTACAAACTTGAAGCGGCTGACCAACGAGCTGGGTTATGATGGCGGACCTTTCTTTTCACCCGACGGAACGCGGATTTGTTGGCGGCGGTTCTCGGTAGACGGTGCGACAGCCGAAGTCTTCACGATGCGGATCGACGGCACGGATGTCCGGCGACTGACCAATCTGGGTGCGATGAGTTGGGCGCCGTTTTATCATCCCAGCGGCGACTACCTGATCTTTGCGACCAACAAACATGGCTTCGCAAACTTTGAACTGTACCTGGTTCGCGCCGACGGAACGGGCGATCCCGTGCGTGTCACACACACCGAGGGATTCGACGGTCTGCCGGTGTTCCTGCCTGATGGTCAACGGTTGGCGTGGACGTCCAATCGAACCCCGGAAAAGCGATCGCAGATCTTCATGGGCCAGTGGAACGATGCGGAAGCGCGGCGGCGACTGGGACTTGTCAGCGGTGACGATCGCAACGCCGCGATTGCAGCGGCTGATGCATCGACGCCCGATTTTTCGCCCACCGATGTGATGCGGCACGTCGACTTCTTGACTCGCCGAGAGCTCGGTGGACGCTTGACCGGCACGGAAGGTGAACGACGTGCGACCGCTTACGTGGCCGCTTATCTGGAGAGCATCGGGCTGGAGCCCGCCGGCGAAAATGGTTCCTTTTTCCAATCGTTCGATTTTCCAGCCGGGTCGTCTCTGAGCGGAGACAATGAATTCAAGGTCGGCGATCGTTCGCTTAAGTTAGACCAGCAGTGGCGTCCACTTTCCTTCTCACGCTCCGGAGACCTGGGACCTACCGAAGTCGTGTTTGCCGGTTACGGGATGCAAGTCCCTGAGTCCAACGGCATGGAAGAATATGACAGCTATGTTCATCTGGACGTCCGCGGAAAATGGGTGATGGTGTTGCGTGATTTGCCGCAAGAAATCACCCCGGAACGCCGCCAACAGATCGCTCGCTACAGTTCACCGCGACGAAAAGCGACTGTCGCCAGAGATTTGGGCGCCAAGGGAATCATCTTTGTTGCCGGCCCGACCAGTAAAGTTAAACAAGCATTGATTCGCTTCGACCGGACCGCCTCACAAGCAGGCGTCAGTCTTGCCGTGGTCTCGATCGACAACGAGATCGCCGCGTCCATGTTCAAGTCCGCCGGCAAAGACTTGGCGGAGACGCAAGCGAAACTGGATGACGGTTCGATGCAGATGGGCTTTGCACTCGAAGGAGTCACCGCGGCGGCGACCATCGGGATCGAGCGGAAAACGGGAACCGGTCGCAACGTGATCGCCCGGCTGACCGCCGGAGAAAAGGCAAACTGGCAGCAGCCCGTCGTGATTCTCGGCGCCCATATCGATCACCTCGGCAGTGGTGGCAGCAGCAGTAGCCTGGCGACCGACGATGAACGCGAACAGATTCATTTCGGCGCGGACGACAACGCCAGTGGTGTCGCTGCAATGCTGGAAATCGCGCAGTACCTTGCCAGCGAGAAAAAGGCGGGTCGCTTGCAGGCGAAGCGTGATTTTGTGGTGGCTGCCTGGAGTGGTGAAGAACTCGGGCTGTTTGGCTCTCAGGCTTTCGTGTCATCCTATTACGATTTGTATCCACAGGCTCCGAAACCGCATCCGCACGCGGCTCATGGGCATGGGCACGCACATCCACACGGCGAATCGGTAGCTGCCGACAAACACGGCAACAAACCTGCACACGAACCGACAGAGAAAACTGCGCAGCCACATCACGCAGCAGACGCGCACTCCAAAACCAAAGGCAACGCCCCGCCAGATGTTAAAGTTGCCCCCGACAGCGAACAGCTTGCCGGCTCACAGGCCCATGCGCACGGGACCAGTCCCGAAGCAACAAAGTTGACGGCGGCGGTTGCCACCTATTTGAACTTGGACATGGTGGGTCGGCTTAGCGACAAGCTGATCGTGCAAGGTATCGGGTCTTCACCGGGCTTTGCCGGCGAAGTTCAACGTCGCAATGTACCGGTTCGGCTGGAATTGAAACTTGACAAATCCAGCACGCGTTTGCCAACGGATGCATCGGCGTTCGTTGCTCGCGATGTTCCGATTCTTTCCGCATTCACGGGAGCACACGAGGACTACCACACGCCGCGAGATACACCCGACAAATTGAACTATGACGGTGCGGCGCAGGTCTCGCGGTTGTTCGCACTTTTGTCTCGCGGTTTTTTGACCGCCGCTGAGCTGCCGAAATTCGAGCTGAACGAGGGCAAAAAGTCGAAAGAGACACCACGTGTCCGGATGACCGCGTACTTGGGGACGATTCCCGATTATGCGGCTGGTGATGTCAAAGGTGCCAAGTTGAGCGGTGTCGGCAAAGGCGGTCCAGCGGAAAAAGCGGGTGTTCGCGGCGGTGACATCATCGTCAAATTGGCCGGTCGAAAGGTCGAAGATTTGTACGACTATACCTATGCCATCGAGGCCCTGAAGATCGGTGAAGAGGTCGAAATCGTGGTCCAACGAGGCGAAAAAACGATTCCGCTGAAGATCACTCCCGCCTCGCGAGATTAGCGATTAGGGGCCGATTTATCCCTGTCGCCCGAAAACCAGGCCAAGAGCGGAGCCTAACTCGCGAATAATAGGGGACTTGGAGCAACGGTTCCCCAGTTCGTCTGGCCCGGCAGTTGCATCATGTCCTACCATTTAATGATGGCTGCCGAATTGGCGGCCCGTCGTTCGATACTTAAGTGAGTCAATCAAATGATTTTCGACCCGATGTACTTTTTGTTCATCGCTCCCGCTTTTTTACTGGGGTTGTATGCCCAGTGGAAAGTTAAATCGTCGTTTGCGGCTATGAGTAAAGTCCCGGCCCGCATGTCGGGGTTCGAGGCTGCCAGGCGGATGTTGGATTCGGACGGTCTGCAGTCGGTGGCTATCGAACAGGTCCCCGGACATCTGAGTGACCATTACGATCCACGCGCCAAGGTACTGCGGCTGAGTCCCGAGGTTTTCAACGGACGATCGATGGCTTCGCTGGGAGTCGCCTGTCACGAAGCTGGTCACGCGTTCCAGGATGCCAAGGGCTACGCACCGCTGAAGATTCGCAACGCGGCCGTGCCAGCTGCCGGGTTTGGCTCCAGCGCCGGAATGTTGATGCTGATCGGCGGATTCATTGCCGGTTGGGAGCCGCTGATTTGGATTGGCATCGCAGCCTTTTCGGCCGTCGTGTTTTTTCAAGTGATCAACTTGCCGGTCGAATTCGATGCCAGTGCGCGAGCCCGGCACCAGTTGGTTGCCAGCGGCATGATTGCCGATCGCGAAGAGCAGTATGTCGCGAAAGTTTTGAATGCGGCCGCCTTGACGTATGTCGCTGCCACACTGCAAGCGATCCTGACGTTGGCGTATTACATTTGGCGAGCCCAATCGCGCGATTAGCGCCGAAGGCCGGGAATCCAAAGAACCGGCCGTGAAAAACCTGGTCATTCGCTTTCTTAAGGCCGGTGGGTTATATTTCACCGGCCTTTCTTTCCCCACTCCGGGTCCTCTGTTTTCCAACTTCAAGTGAGTGAACAAGGTCAATGAGCAACCTCAATCCTTACGCCACCACTGCAGCAGCGGCCGATGCAGCGGTACCTGCAGCGTTTGCCGAAGAGTCAGAACGCGCCGGTTTTATTCGCCGTACCTATACGCATCTGGCCGGTGCCATCTTTGCGTTGGTCGCGCTTGAGACAGCCATCTTTACCCTGGTGCCCAGTGAAACGATTGGACCGTGGGTGATGCGTATGAGTGGCATCGGATGGTTGGTCGTGCTGGGGGTCTTCATGGCGGTTAGTTGGCTCGCACGCAGTTGGGCCAGCAGCGATACATCACGCGGGGTGCAGTATCTTGGACTGGGACTGTATGTGGTTGCGGAAGCCGCGATTCTGCTACCACTCTTGTACATTGCGGTTTACTACGTCGATGCCAGCTTACCGCTTTCGGCGGGCATCATCACGTTGGCTTGCTTTGGCGGTTTGACAGCGTTTGTGTTCATGACGCGCGTCGATTTGGCACCGTGGGGCAAGTATTTAGCGATCGCCGGATTCGTTGCGTTGGGGGCGATCGCCGCCAGCCTGATTACCGGCGCGTTTACGCTGGGCATTGTTTTCAGTGCAGCGATGATTGCTTTGGCGTGCGGCTACATTCTGTACGATACTTCCAATGTGCTGCATCATTACCGGACCGATCAGTACGTTGCCGCGTCGCTGGCGCTATTCGCGTCGGTCGTGTTGCTGTTTTGGTACGTGTTGCGAATCATGATGATGTTCGCTAGCGACGATTAAGATCGGAAGACCGACCACGGAGTGCTCGGCGACGACAAGACGATAAGACGACGTTAAGACTGCAATCCCGACGCGGGAGTGTTCGGCGACGATCAAACTGATGCCTGATTACTTCGCCGCACCTGCTGACCCTGATTCGTTACTCACCACATCGGACGGCCCCAGCGGCAAACTACCGCTTTCCGATGAGATCCTCCGCAACTGGAGCAGCGGGGATATTTTTGGTTTAACGCAAAGCGTCGGCATGGGGTTTGATCCTCGCCGCGTGCTTGGCGATCAATACTTGATTCTCAGCACACAAGGTGGTGTGCGAAATCCCGACGGCACGCCACTGGCGCTTGGATATCACACCGGCCATTGGGAAGTTGGCTTGTTGGTGCAAGCTGCTGCCGAGGCTATCAGCGCCCACGACGGAGTTCCCTTTGCGGCCTTTGTCAGTGATCCGTGTGATGGACGCAGCCAGGGTACACGCGGCATGTTCGATTCGCTGCCCTACCGCAACGATGCGGCGATCGTGATGCGACGGTTGATACGTTCTCTGCCTCGCCGCAAGGGAGTGATTGGCATTGCCACCTGCGACAAAGGCTTGCCGGCGATGATGATGGCGCTGGCAGGTTGCGGCGACTTGGCGAGCGTATTGGTCCCCGGTGGAGTAACTTTGCCGCCGACCGTGGGCGAAGATGCCGGCAAAGTCCAAACAATCGGCGCGCGGTACAGCCGAGGTGAGATGTCGTTGGAAGAGGCCTCGTTGGAAGGCTGCCGTGCTTGTGGCACTCCCGGAGGCGGCTGCCAGTTTTTGGGAACCGCTGCAACCAGCCAGGTCGTAGCCGAAGCCTTGGGGATGACTGTTCCGCATGCGGCGCTGGCTCCCAGCGGCCAACCGATTTGGACTCAGCTTGCCCGTGATTCGGCCGAGGCATCGCGAATGATGGTGGCGCGAAATGAATCGCTGCGCGATGTGCTGACCGCTGACGCGCTTTACAACGCCATGTTGATTCATGCCGCCGTTGGCGGCAGTACGAATCTGTTGTTGCATATTCCGGCAATTGCCGCCGCTGCCGGTTTGCAGCGGCCCGATGCCCATGCGTTTCGCGAAATCAACAAACTCGTGCCGCGATTCGTTGACGTGCTACCGAATGGTCCGGTTGGTCATCCCACCGTACGAATGTTTTTAGCCGGGGGCGTGCCCGAGGTCGCCTGGCATTTGCGAGAACTTGGATTGCTAAAAGCGAACGCTCGCACGATCACCGGCCTGAGCTGGAATGATTTGTTGGATCAGTGGCGGCATAGCGATCGCCGCTCAGCCTGCCGCGATCGGCTGACGGCTGCCGATGGCATCGATCCCGATGAAGTCATCATGCCGCCTGAGGCGGCGCGGGGGCGAGGTCTTACCAGCACGGTTTGTTTTCCGTCGGGCAACCTTTGCCCTGAAGGCTCGGTCATCAAGGCCACCTCCATCGATCCCAGCGTCATCGATGACGACAACGTGTATCGCAAACGAGGCCCCGCGCGGGTGTTCACGACCGAACGCGATGCGATCGCGGCGATCAAAGGCCAAACGGGCTCGCCGATCAAAGCTGGTGACGTGATTGTCTTGATCGGCCGCGGTCCGTTGGGCTGTGGGATGGAGGAGACGTATCAAATCACTTCGGCACTCAAGTATCTTTCCTTTGGAAAGCAAGTGGCGTTGGTGACCGATGCCAGGTTTTCCGGCGTCAGCACGGGCGCGTGCATTGGCCATGTCGGCCCCGAAGCGCTAGCCGGTGGGCCGATCGCCAAAGTTCGGGATGGTGACATCATTGAAATCGAAGTTGACCGCATCTCTTTATCCGGCCGAGTCGACTTGGGCGAAACAGTTGACGGTGCTGACTTTGTGACCCGCACGGCTCATCCTGATCTTGCTGTCGATGATGGCGTTCCCGACGACACCAGGCTATGGGCGGCGCTGCAGCAAGTCGGCGGCGGAACCTGGGGGGGCTGTGTGTACGACGTCGACGAAATCATAAAAACGCTTCAAGCGGGATTAAAAGCAAGTCAGCGGCGGGATCAGACGCCTTAAACGGCGACCCTTGCGATTGCCGTCCTGTTGGCCATAATCGCGGCTGCCGAGAATATTGACACCAAATCCACTCCATCCACAGGAAGCAAATCATGGCATTGGTTCCGCTTCGCGTTGTCCTCGATCACGCGGCCGAAAACGATTACGGCGTTGCAGCTTTTAACGTCAACAACATGGAACAAATCCAGGCCATCATGGAGGCAGCCGACGAAACTGATTCCCCCGTCATCGTGCAGGCATCACGTGGCGCTCGAGCTTACTCGCAAGACGCTTATCTTCGTCATCTGATGTTGGCTGCCGTGGAGTTGTATCCGCACATTCCGATTGTCATGCACCAGGACCATGGGAACAGCCCCCAGACCTGCCAATCGGCGATCGACAACGGTTTCACCAGCGTGATGATGGACGGCTCTCTGCTGGAAGACGGCAAGACGCCGGCCGACTATGAGTACAACGTGCGCGTGACCTTGGAAGTCGTCAAAATGGCGCATGCGCAAGGGGTCAGTGTCGAAGGCGAACTCGGTTGCCTCGGTTCCTTGGAAACCGGCGGCGGTGAACAAGAAGACGGTCACGGCGCCGAGGGCGAACTATCGCACGACCAACTGCTGACCGATCCCGATGAAGCCGCACGGTTTGTCGAGGAAACGGGCGTCGATGCGTTGGCAGTAGCAATCGGCACCAGCCACGGTGCTTATAAATTCACCAAAAAACCGACCGGCGATGTGTTGGCAATGGACCGCATCGAAGAGATTCACGCCAGGCTGCCCAACACCCACCTGGTGATGCACGGCAGCAGCAGCGTGCCGCAGGAATTACAGGACATCATCAATCAGTACGGCGGCCAGATCAAGCAAACCTATGGCGTGCCAGTGCAAGAGATTCAGCGAGGCATCAAGCACGGGGTGCGAAAAATCAACGTCGATACCGACTGTCGCTTGGCGATCACGGGAGCGATTCGCAAGGTTCTCAGTGAAGACCTGGCTGGCTTCGATCCACGGTCTTACTTGAAACCTGCGCGTGCTGCGATGAAACGAGTTTGCATCGCCCGCATGAAGTCATTCGGACAAGCCGGTAACGCCGCCAAGCTGCGAGCTTCGATGGGAGCGACCGCTTAGCAAATGTAGGCCTGCATTAAAGACAGCTATCCTGGCGATCCTGCCAGGACAGAAAGAGCGTCCGGCTCAGGAAGGGATTTGAGCCTGGCTTTTCTTAGGAGTCGCGGTCAACGCGAGCGTCCAACACGGGGGCGTGCCGTCATATTCCCCCGTCAACTGGCTGTCGGACAGAAACACGCTCAATCGCTGCCTCGACCCAAAATCGGAACAGTCACGGTTTGGGCAATCAGTCGCAGATCGTTGATCAGATTAGCTTCGTCAACGTATCGCAAATCCATTCGCATCCAATCATCGAAGGTTTCCGCTTTTTGTTTGTTGACTTGCCAATAACAAGTCAACCCAGGCCGAACATCCAACCGGCGTCGATGCCAGCGATCGCAGGCTCGACTTTCATGCCACGGCAAGGGACGAGGCCCGACAAGCGACATGTCGCCCAAGAGAACATTCCAAAGCTGTGGTAGCTCGTCGATGCAAGTTATTCGCAAAAAATGTCCCACACGAATCACTCGGGGATCTTTTTTGATCTTGAAGGCGGGGCCGTCGCGCTGACTGCTATCCCTGAGATTGATTTGTATTTTCTCGGCATCCAAGACCATCGTTCGCAATTTGTAAATTGTGAACGGCTTTCCGCGCCATCCTTCACGCGTCTGCGTGAACAGAGCCGGTCCCGGACTGGTGAGCTTGACGGCGATCATGCTGCCGATAATCAGTGGACTGGTGACTATCAGGCCGACGCTGGCGCCGATGATATCGACACCCCGTTTGACGGCCATTCTCAAGTAAGGTTGGGGAATCATTGGATCTTCCGCGGTGATTTCGACATCGGCCGATTCAACGCGCAACCAACGAGTTCCTTCGGCATCGTCACAACGTCGAGTTTCGCCGCCGGCCGAGTAGTCGCTTTCTCTGCCAAAGCCTTGCGAGTCATCATCTCTATCGAAGCCTTCGGGATCATGAACTCGAAGATTCAACTCGGCTTTCAGATTCTGCTTCTCGAACAGCTGCGTCAACCGATCCAGCACCACGCGACCGCCCATCTCAGGGGTATCAACCAGCAACACAGCAAACTTGTTTTTGCCTACTCGTGCCTTATGGTCGGTAACGCGCAAATTGCGGTGTAATAATCTCGTCAACACGCGGCCGCGGCGGCGGAGATGTCCGCGGCCCTTCAGCTCAATCGAGACAATACAAAACGGTATCGCGCGACGCGTCGCCCGTATCCGCTCGCGTGCGACTTCGCGGTTGAATTGACTTGCCGTCAATAACAGCGGGTCAGTCGACACCTTCGGTAATTGTTCGGCCCAGTTGCCGATCAATGCTCCTAGCACTTAATATCTGCCCTCATCTCACCGACGCTGCTGTTCCACGCAACATGGCTGTGCACCTATGGTCGCCGCCATTCCAGGCGATGTTGATCATCACGAAGTAAAAACCTGACTCAAGTGAGGTACAGTCCATGAATGTTATAAACGACAGGCCTCCTAGATTAGCCATCTAATTCAAGCGTTCCAGTCCATTTCGACCCGCTGATAGTTGTAACTTGGAATGGTGTATGGGTGGTAATGATTAGCTCAGTTATTCACCAAAGCTTAATTTGCCCCCCAAATCAGCCGTTTTGCGGTGTGGATCAGGCACGCTGGGGCATCTGCTCCGTCCCGTTGCGTAGGCAGCTTGCCAGCCGAGACCTGTAGACTTGCGAGCATCGATCCCCCATTTCCGTCGCGTACGCCGTTTCTGAAAATGCTTTAGCCAAACACTGTTGCCGGATCCCACATCATGTCGCTAGCCCGCACACTTGAGCCAGAATCGATGAACACCGCCCAGGAGGCGAGTGAATATGAAGCAATGGACCATACGGGCGTCAACCAGATCTTCGTTGACGATTTGATTGCTGGCGGGCCCGTCGGGCCTCAAGTCGTCGATCTGGGCTGCGGTCCAGCGGCGATCCCGATCTTGCTGGCCCAACGTCTTGCGGAAATTCAAGTGATGGCGATTGATTCGGCCGTGGAAATGCTGGAAGTGGCCAAGCGCGAGATCGACTTCGGCGGGGTCATGGAAAGAGTGTTTCTGCAACACGCTGATGCAAAAACGCTTAAAGATTTTGACGATGAAATGACCGACACGGTGATTTCCAATAGCTTGCTTCATCATTTGGAAACGCCGGAATTGGCACTGGCCACAGCACAGCGATTGCTGCGACGCGGCGGTCGTCTATTTTTTCGCGACCTCGCCCGCCCCGATTCCGCTGAAGCGATTGAAACTCTGGTTCAGCAATACACTGGAAACGAGTCCGAGTTTGCACAGCAGCTGTTTCGTCAGTCGCTTCACGCCGCTCTAACGATCGAGGAGGTCAGGCATCTTGCTGGGGGGCTTGGCATTTCGCCAGGGCAAGTTCAAATGACCAGTGATCGACATTGGACGATCGATTGGCAACGCCCATGAGACTTAAGAGACGGATGTTATGCTCGAGTATTTGAAACTTCTGGACGAAGTCTTGCAGTCAGGTGTCGACCGGGACGACCGCACGGGAGTGGGCACGCGCGGGCTGTTTGGCCGGCAGATGCGTTTTGATCTCAGCAAAGGATTCCCTTTGTTGACGACAAAACGGTTGCACGTACGGTCGATTTTTTATGAGCTTCTGTGGTTCCTGAGGGGCGACACGAACGTCGGCTGGCTGCAAGAACAAGGCGTCAGTATTTGGGATGAATGGGCGGACAAGAATGGGAATCTTGGTCCCGTGTATGGGCACCAATGGCGCAGCTGGCCTACCCCCAATGGCGAAACGATCGATCAAATCGCCTGGGTGGAGAACGAAATTCGCACCAATCCGCAGTCGCGGCGGTTGATCGTTTCAGCATGGAACGTGGCCGACATCCAGGACATGCGATTGCCGCCGTGTCACGTGCTGTTTCAGTTTTACGTCGCCGACGGACGGCTGTCTTGCCAGCTTTACCAACGCAGTGCCGACCTGTTTTTGGGCGTGCCATTCAATATTGCCAGCTATGCGTTGCTGACGATGATGATGGCCCAAGTCACCGGATTGCAGCCCGGGTCTTTTGTTCACACCTTTGGTGACGTGCACCTGTACAACAATCATTTTGATCAGGCCCGGCAGCAACTATCGCGCGAGCCAAAACCGCTTCCCAAAATGCATCTGGCGGCGACACCGAAATCGATCGACCAATTCTGCTACGACGATTTCCAACTGACCGGCTATGACCCCTATCCCAGCATCAAGGCCCCGGTGGCGGTTTGAAGGTTCGGTTGCCCGATCATCACGAGCTGACCGCCGTTGTCGCGGCCACGCCCGCTGGCGTCATCGGGCTGGATGGGGATATGCCGTGGCGACTGCGAAGCGATTTGCGACGATTCAAGCAACTGACGATGGGGGGCGTGTTGATCATGGGCAGGCGGACTTTTGATTCGATCGGTCGCCCCCTGCCGGGACGCCGCACCATTGTGGTCACCCGCAATCGGGACTGGCGTGCCGAAGGCGTCGAATCAGCCGAGGATCCAGCGGTCGCCCTTCAGATGGCTGGCAAGACACGGGCGTTCGTTGTCGGTGGGGCTCAAATCTACGAAGCTTTGCTGGATTTTTGCCAGCAAATTTACCTGACCACCGTCTGGTCCAATGTCCGTGGTGACACGAGATTATCGCTGGATCTTGCCGATTTTGTGGTTTCCACGCAAATGCGCTTGCCCGCGACCAAGACGGATGACGTTCCCACCGAGTTCTTTCGGCTGGTTCGTCAAAATCATCAAAAAATGGGGCCCCGTCCCCAGTGAGCAAAAAGGGGGCCGGTCGCTATATTTTGGGATTCTCGGCCGAAGTATTTTGTCCTTTTTTGCGATCAAGTTCTGCTTCGCTGCCCGTTCGCCTCGTGACCTTCCCAGGAGTTTCGCCATGCCCCGTTTGTTGGGCGTTGACATCCCTACCGACAAACAGATTCAGTATTCGCTGACCTATCTGTACGGCATTGGCTTGCACAGTGCCCGAGAGGTTTGCGAAAAACTGAATATCGATCCAACTCGTGCGGCCAGTGATCTGCATGAGGACGAGGTGGGTCGAATCGCGGCTTTGCTGGAGCGAGACTACGTCGTCGAAGGACCGCTGCGACGACAAGTCACTCAGAACATTGGACGGCTTCGCGAAGTCAGATGTTATCGCGGACTCCGTCATCGCTTGGGGTTACCTGTTCGCGGTCAACGAACCAAGACAAACGCGCGGACGCGAAAAGGCCCCAAGAAGACCGTCGCCGGCAAGAAAGGCGTCAAGGATCTTCGCTAACTTTGCAGCCATTGATATCGCGGTACTAACCCTTCCCAACACCAGACAACTTGCACAGAGAGCTTTGCCGTGGCAAAGACCAATAAGAAAAAACGAATACGGCGTAACGTGACCAATGGCATTGCCCACATTCACGCGACGTTCAACAACACGACGGTCACCATCACCGATCCCAAAGGCGACACGCTCTGCTGGGCCAGTGCCGGTACAAGCGGATTCAAGGGCAGTCGCAAGAGCACTCCGTTTGCTGGTCAATGCGCCGCTCAACAGGCGGCTGAGAAGGCCAGCAAGTTCGGCATGCGGGATGTTGAGGTACGCGTGAAGGGCCCCGGGTCGGGTCGTGAGAGTGCCATCACCGCGCTTCAAGCGGCCGGACTGAATG
This sequence comes from Pirellulaceae bacterium, assembly GCA_041623895.1. GTDB lineage: Bacteria > Planctomycetota > Planctomycetia > Pirellulales > Pirellulaceae > JBFJVZ01. The sequence goes on from JBFJVZ010000116.1 coordinate 12,253, forward strand.
TCAAACTGATCGAGGACGTTACGCCGATTCCCCACAACGGTTGCCGGCCGCGCAAAAAGCGACGCGTCTAGGTTGTTAACCAAAAGTCGCCAGCGATTTTCCGGCGACTGTCACTGAACACACTCCTCCTCTAAGTATAAGAATCGAGGTTTCCCTTGACGATGCACATTCGTTGGCGTGGCATGGAATTGCCGAGTACTCTGGAAGTCGATCGCGATACGCTGAATTCGACTTACGGAAAATTTGTAGCCGAGCCCTTTGAACGCGGTTTCGGTACCAGCGTTGGCAACAGCCTCCGCCGTGTCTTGCTAAGCAGCTTGATGGGCAGCGCGGTAACGCAAATTAAAATCCGCGGGGCACAGCACGAATTCACCACGATCCCCGGCGTCCTGGAAGATGTCACCGAGATCATTTTGAACGTCAAAAGCCTGGTGGTTCGCAATCATAGCGAAGCGACTCGCGTGATCACCGTCGAAGCCGACAAGGCTGGCGTGCTGACGGGTGCCGATGTGCAAACCGATGCCGACGTGGAAATCATCAACAAAGGTCACGTGCTGGCAACCCTGACCGACGACGTTCCTTTCATGATGGAAATGGTTGTCGAGAACGGCCGCGGCTACGTTCCCAGTACCGAACACAGCAGTGCCGATCACGAAATCGGGATCATTCCGATCGACGCCGTGTTCAGTCCCATCACCCGTGTTCGCTACGACGTCGAAGAGACTCGTGTTGGACAGAAGACCAACTACGATAAGCTCAATATGGAGATTTGGACCGATGGCTCGGTGAATCCGGAACTTGCCTTGGTTGAATCAGCCAAGATTCTTCGCAAGCACCTGAACCCGTTCGTTCAATACCGCGAACTCGGCCCGAGTATCTTCTCGGCCGCACGCGGGGGTGCGGGTTCGCCCGAAGCCCAGTTGGAAGCGAAGTTGAATATGACGCTGGCCGACTTGCGACTTTCAGTGCGAGCCAACAACTGCCTGGAAAGCGAAAACATTCAAACCGTTCGCGATCTGGTCCAACGAACAGAAGATCAATTACTGGAAGTTCGAAACTTCGGTGACACAACCTTGAACGAAGTTCGAGAGAAGTTGTCTCAGTACGGACTCCACTTGGGCATGCGTGTGCCCAGTCAACCGCTGTTCTAACCCGCAGCCGGTTGACGAAGCGACAGATCTAGAAACCAAGACTTCAAGAAACCACCGACGGATATTCCGCCATGCGACACCGCAGAAAAGGCCGCACGCTCGGACGCAGTCCCAGCCACCGCAAGGCGATGCTCAAGAATCTCGCCAGCGCTCTGTTCTTGACCGAGCGTGATGCGACTTACCTGGATAATGCCCCCAAGGTTGCCGGCCGCATCACAACCACGTTGCACAAAGCGAAGGAAGTTCGTCCTTTGGTCGAAAAGTGCATTACGATCGCCAAGAAGTCTTTGCCAGCCGCTGAAGAAGCCGAAAAGTATGAAACGTCCGCCCAGCGAGGGACGGATGCCTACAAACAATGGCGGCAGAGTGACGATTGGACGAAATGGGCAGAGGCTCGTGCCCCGGTGGTTGCCGCTCGCCGACGTGTCATTCAACTGATCGGCGATAAAGAAGCAACGCGAGTCTTGTTCGACACCATTGCCGAAAGATTCGTCGACCGCCCTGGTGGATACACCCGCATCATGCGGTTAGCGATGCCGCGATTGGGTGACGCGGGTGAACAAGCCATCTTGGAACTGGTTGGCAAACATGATCGTGTCAAACGAAAAGCGCAACGTCCTGCTTTTGAAGAAGAATCGCCAAAGCCAGCGGATGAACCGAAAGCAGAAGCAGCGGACCCGGCTGAAGCTGAGCAGTCGCAAGCAGAAGCTCAGGAAAAATCCGCCGACCAGGTCAACGAAGACAAAGACTGATTGCTGCAGCCTTCTGGAATTCACCAGGCCCGCACGATTTTCGTGCGGGCTTTTTTTATTTCCGCGACCTGACCGGTGTCGTGTTTGAAGTCTCGGCGAGTTCCGCTACGACTCACATCCCAATCTTTAAATGGGGCAAAACACTAAGTTCGCATTCCCTGTGCGCGTCGCCACGCGCGTTCTTGCTTGCGCGTATCCACCGATTCGTTCAGTCGCCGCCAGCTAGCAGCAACTTCGCCTAACGCTTCGTCCGGTGAGGCTTGTCCATCAAGACAGCTGCCGACTTGTTGATCAAGCACAGTGTAGTATTCGGCAGCGGACAATAATTGCATCGCCGGCAACGTGATTGGCGTTTCCAATCGCTCGCTGAGCCACTGGTCATAACTGCCGGCTTGCTGCTGGTTGGCGGCTGATCCGCCGACCCGTTGCCTTCGTACAGCTGTCATGCCGGGAATCTGACGGCGAATCGTCTCGCTTCCCTCACCACCCGAGAGCCAGTTGGCGAATTGCTTGCTAGCGCTGGTTTGACGGCACGACGACGAAATCGAAACCACCGGCGAAAAGGGATCCAGAAGTACCCGGTTTGCACTCACCTCCCCGGGCAAGTCCAACACGTGAACTTGGGTCTCGTTGTCTGCCGTAGCCTGAAAGCAGATTCCGCCGCGAAGGCTTTCCCCTTGGATGCGGCTCCAAATCTGTTCCGGAGTCAAACGCCCCGGTTGGTAACGGTCGGCTGTCGCCTTCATTTGCTTCAAGACGTCGATGTAAGGCTGGGAATCGACCAGCGGCGCCATGCCTTCGCGGGAAAATAACCATCCCGTTTCCAGCGTCGACGCAGCTCGCCACAGGAACATCGCTCCCGCCCAGCCGGACGCCAGCGGTTCGCAGGCCGCATCCTCCAAGTCGCCGACCCAACGGTCGTACTCGGCCCAACTGCTCAAGGGATCCATTTCTTCGGTCGCAACCAAGGCGGGCAGTCGTGCGCCCAGCGGGACGGCAAAGATTTCCCCGGCGTACATGCCCGCCCCGTTCTTAGCCGCCGCCTGCACTTGTCCCAATTCCTGCTCCGCCGCCCGGTAACTTTCCGGCGTGGCGGGCACAATCGAATTCGCGGCAAACAGATCAGCGGTGGCCAAGATAGGGTAGATCAGCACGTCGCTTTTCTTGGCCAATTCCGGCAACTTTGCCAGATCGCCAGCCGCCGACTGGCGTGAAATGTCCAGCGTTTGGATCTTCAGCGGCTGCGTCATCACCGAGGCCCAAGCACGAGTCAGTAGCTCGGCATCTGCGCCACTGCCGACCATCACAATTCGTAGCGGCACGTCTTCTCGCTCCGCAATCGGCGTGGTGACTTCTTCGTTCTCCTCGCTCCGACAACCCGCCGCTAGCAGGACAGCAGATGCGGCCAGCAGGACGTCGCGGCGATGGATCGTTCGATTTTGGCTTAACTGTTGCACGTGCGGCTCTTTGACGATCGTGGCGAATTGATTGACGCAGAATTTGAAGTGGGATGTTTGGCAAGCGCGTTGTACGCACTATAGTGGCGGCCTGTTCGATGGTGACCGGAATCGGCGCCTCTTCGATTCGATTCACACCCCACTTGACAGTCTACGTATCGCCATGAGCCACTACCTGGGAATTGACATCGGCACCAGTGGAACAAAAACACTCTTGATCGACGATGCCGGCACCGTTTTGGCCGAAGCGGGCAGCGAGTATCCGCTGCATACGCCGCGTCCGGGCTGGACCGAACAAGACCCCGAGGACTGGTGGAAAGCGACCGTCAAAACCGTCCGTGCCGTGGTCAAAAAAGCCAAACTCAAGCCTACCGACGTCAAAGCGATCGGACTGAGCGGGCAAATGCACGGCTCCGTTTTCTTGGACAAAAACGATCAAGTCATTCGACCCGCTCTGCTGTGGAATGATCAACGTACCGCCGCCGAATGCGACGAAATCACTTCCAAGGCGGGCGGTCGCAAAGCACTGATCAAAATGGTCGCCAATCCGGCACTGACCGGCTTTCAAGCGCCCAAAATATTGTGGCTCCGCAACCGTGAAAAGAAAAACTTTGACCGGCTGACTAAGGTTCTGCTGCCCAAAGACGACATCCGCCGTCGACTAACGGATGATTATGTCACCGAAGTCAGTGATGCAAGCGGGACTTTGTTGCTGGACGTGGTCAAGCGAGCCTGGTCAAAAAAGCTGCTTGGAAAACTTGATCTGGATCATGATTTGCTCCCCCGCGTGGTCGAAAGCGACGAGGTCACCGGGACGTTAACCGCCGCCGCAGCCAAGCAACTCGGGCTTTCCACCGATTGCAAAGTCGTCGGCGGTGCCGGGGACTGCGCCGCCGGCGCGGTCGGAAACGGTGTGGTCACGAAGGGAATTCTCAGCACATCCATCGGTACCAGTGGGGTGATGTTCGTGCACAGTGACACGCCACAATACGATGCCGCGGGCCGGCTGCACACCTTTTGCCATGCGGTCAATGGAAAGTGGCACATGATGGGTGTCAACTTGACCAGCGGCGGATCGCTGCAATGGTGGATCGACTCGGTTGTCCAAGGCTTGGCCGGCATCTCGCCGGCAAAACGCTACGAGGCGGCAACTGCCGAAGCGGCCAAGGTCGCGGCCGGAAGCAACGGATTGCTGTTCTTGCCCTATTTGAATGGCGAACGCACGCCGCATGCCGATCCGAACGCACGCGGTAGTTTTGTCGGTTTGAACCTGACTCACACACGCGCTCACCTGACTCGTAGTGTGATGGAAGGGATCACCTTCGCACTGCGGGACAGTCTGGAAATCATCGGCTCGCTTGGTGTGCCGGTCCGACAGATTCGTGCCTCCGGCGGCGGCAGCAAGAACCCCCTGTGGCGACAGATGCAAGCAGATGTGTTTGGCAAAAAGATCACCACGCTGGCCGTCGAACAAGGTCCCGCCTACGGTGTCGCCTTGCTGGCAGCCGTTGGCGACGGTGCCTATCGGTCGATCGAATCAGCCTGCAAAGCGACCATCAAAGTCGCCGATGAAACCGCTCCCGATAAGGCGGCGGTGAAAAACTACAACCGCTTGTTTCCGATCTACCAAGATCTGTACGGCCAACTCAAAGATTCGATGTCCGCGCTGGCCGAGTATCAGGTGTAGTTACTAACGCAAACGTATCCCTTCGTAGGCCAGGACTTGGAGAGCGTCCGGCTTAGGATGCCGTATTTTGTTAGGACTTCCGAGGCTCGTGGTTTGGTGTAGGCACCGAGAAGAAAGTACCTCGCCACATTGGACAGCCGCGGAGCGGCGGAAGAACATAGCCTGGGGCAAGGGTGCGAGCTTGCAGCGAGCAACCGCAGCCCCAGGTTGCGGCGTCACGACATTTTTCCCCCGCGGCGTTTACCTGGTAACCCGAAGCGTGAGCGAGGGAATTGCGTGATTTGTCGCCTCGCTCACGCTTCGGGTTA
>JBFJVZ010000117.1:0-17558 GCA_041623895.1 Pirellulaceae bacterium
CGATCACTCGGCGGCTTTACACCGGCGAGTTCACAGAACAGGGGCAACAAGTCCATGCTGGTCAGCGTGACGTCGGAGACTTGTCCCGGCGGAATTTTTTCCAGCCAGCGGAAGATGCCGGGTACCCGATGCCCGCCTTCCATCGTGCAGTACTTGCCGCCCGCCAGGCCGCCCGTCGATCCTAATCTGGTCGGACCATTATCAGACGTGAAGACGACGAGTGTGTTCTCATCGAGGCCGGTATCGCGAATCGCTTTCATGATGCGACCGGTACTGTGATCAAGTTCTTTGATGAAGTCGCCGTACTTACCTTTCTTTGACGTGCCGACAAAGTCTTTACTGGGCAACAGCGGCGTGTGCACGATGTGGTGCGAAACGTAGATGAAGAAGGGGTTTTCTTTCTGACGCTTGATGAATTCGACGACTTCGTTGGTGTAACGCTGCGTCAACTCTTCGCAGGCGACGTTGTTCTGCTGGACCTGTTTGCCGCGATACAAAGTGTTGTAATTCGGCCCGCGATTCTTTCCGTAATTACTGGGAATGCCAAGGTGTTCATCAAAGCCGGCATCGATTGGATGCGAACCTTCGACTTCCATCCCCAAATGCCACTTGCCGACCGTCAGCGATCGGTAGCCGGCTGGTTTCAGCAATTCCGGAATCGTGATTTCATCGGGGGCGAAACCATAGTCTTTGTATTTCGAGCCCGGGGCTTCCGTGCGGGCAACGGGCATTCCGCATCGCATCGGGTAGCGACCGGTCAGCAACGCGGCTCGCGAAGGGCTGCAGACGTTGGCCGGAATGAAGAAGTCGGTACTGCGGAACCCTTCCTTCGCCAGCGCATCGATATGTGGCGTCTGGACTCCTTTTGGGTTGTAACAGCTGATGTCACCGTACCCGAGATCATCGGCAAAGATGACGATGAAGTTGGGTTTTGTCTCGTCGGAGGTCTGCTTTGTGAGCTGCAAGGCGCTAGCGGTGGTTTGATTAAGAGTGCTGCCCGCAGCGTCAGCAAGAATCGAACCAGGATCGGTGTTCCCTCGCTCACGCTTCGGGTTGCCTGATAAGGTCGTCTCGCTTGTCATCGACAGTGGTTTTGGGTTCTCGACGAAAGCGGCGGGCCGATTGTTATCGGCAATGTCTTTTGTGAATGCTTTCAAGTGCCCGTTCAGTCTCTTCACGACTTCCGGATTCGACTTGATGACGTTGCGCTTTTCGCCAATGTCGCTTTCCAGATCGTAGAGCTGCGTGGGTCTTCCTTTGTTCGTATGGAGTTTCCACTTCCCGGACCTCACCGCTGCCAGCACGTTTCCGCGATGGTAAAAGAACGCTTCGTGCGGTGTTTGCGCCTCGCCGATGAGCGTCGGCCAGATGTCTTTGCCATCAATGACACGATCCGACGGAATCGCTGCACCAGCCAGCGTCGCGAAAGTCGGAAGCAAATCCATAGCGGTCATGAGTTCGTCGTTGGGCTGCCCTGCCGGGATCTTTCCCGGCCAGCGGACGACGGTGGGCTCGCGCATGCCGCCTTCGAAGGTTGTTCCTTTGTGACCACGCAACGGACCGGGACTTGCGAAGAGGGTGTTCTTCGGGGGGCCGTTGTCGGAGGTGAAGAGGACGAGTGTGTTGTCGTCGAGACCGTTGGCCTTGAGCGAGTCGAGGATTTGCCCGACGGACCAGTCGATTTCGGCGATGGCCTGACGGAAAAGCTTGTCCCGCGCGCGGTAATCGATGTTGCCGTCTTCCGCCTTCAGCGTCGCCACGATGTCGTCCGAGACGCCTTTCATGAACGGAGGCGACACGTGCAACGGGGCGTGGGGAATGGGATGCGGGATATAGAGAAAGAACGGCTCGTCTTTGTTCTTCTCGATGAATGACACCGCACGTTCGGTGATTCGTTTCGTCAGGAAATCGGCGTTTGGATCCATCTCGATGACGGTGTCGTTTTCCAGCAGAGGCAGTGGCGGAAATCTGTAGTGACTCTGCCTCGGATGAAACGGGTGAATGTCGTGGCTGAAGGGAATGCCGAAGAATTCATCGAAGCCCTGCTTCGTCGGCAGAAACTCCGGCTGATCTCCGAGGTGCCACTTGCCGAACATGCCCGTTTTGTAGCCCGCGGTCTTCAGGACTTCGGCGATGGTGACTTCATCGGGGTTCAATCCTTTCCGGTCTCCGGCGAGCAGGACTCCAAAGTTTGAACCCGTCGCCATGTCGATGCGCTTCGGGTAGCACCCGGTCATCAGAGCGGCGCGCGATGGAGTGCAAACGGGGGCAGCCACGTAAAAGCTCGTCAGCCGGGAACCCTCCGCCGCCATCTGATCAATGCGAGGCGTGCTGATGTGTTTCCCGCCATAGCAACTGAGGTCACCGTAACCCTGGTCATCGGTGAAGATGACGACGAAATTTGGTTTCTCTTCTTGTTCACGATGAGATCCTTTGTTCGCAAACTTTACTCTGCCTTGGGGAGAGTCGGGCTCTAAGGCCCGGAGAGGGCCCTCCCCGGCCGCTACGGCGTCCGACCCTCCCGCCTGCGGGAGGATAAGTCCAGATTTATGTTGGCCCAACGAGTTCGGATCGGGTAACCGCGACAAGACCTCGCCATCGAACTGAAAGTCATCGACGGTGATATGCCCCCAACCGCCCGTCGACTGATCGACGATTTTGACGAACATCTCCTTGCCGACGTAAGGAGCAAGATCCCATGCTGCTTCCTGCATGACCTGGTCGTTGATGCCTCGGGCGAATTGAACTTCTTTGCCGTCGGCGGTACACAACGCAGCGTAGGTCGAATCCCCACCACCGCCGCCGATCCGAAACGTCATGGTTCCGCGTTCGGGAACAAACAACGGTGACACGATCACACCGGTCTGGCCGTCCATCCCCCTCTCTGCGTCGGCTGACGATTCCAGCGTGGTCAGGTAGTACTTGCCCTGCTTGTTGTATTCTCGTCCGTTTCGGAAGAACTCGGAACGACTTCCGATTGGATGTCCAAACTTCCCTTTAACAACTTTCCAAGGTTCCAGCTTGCCCGACTCGAAGTCGAACGACGCACTGCGCGTACTCGGCATCGCCGCTGTTTTCTTCGCTGTTTTGCCAGACGCACGTGGCTTTCGATTCTTGGAAGGTGCCTTCCTGTTCCCGACGCCAGGCTTCGGCGTGTAGCGAGACAATAACGAAGTGAGTTCCTTCACCACTTCGGGATGTTCTTTGTAAACGTTGCGTGTCTGGTTTACATCCGCTTCCAGATCGTAAAGCTGAGCGGGCGGCGCATCAGCTTTGATTTTTCCATTTTCGATGTCGCTGTTGACACTGCCCACGAAACTGGCCGCTGCCGGCCCGGCGAACGTGTGATCGCTGGGTTTCCGTCCCCCGAATCCGCCGCTGCCGCGGGCCGGGATATACATCCACTTGCCTTTGCGCACCGACAGATGCGTGCCTTTGTGTGGGGCAAGGACCAGATGGTCGCGGATCTGTCTCTCCGGTTCGCCGACAAAAGCAGGAAGCACGTTGACGCTGTCTACCTGCTGAGCCTTGTCCAGCTTCTGCCCAATCACTGCCGCAAACGTCGCCAGCACGTCGACGTTGCCAATCAGCTGGTTCGAGGTCGTTCCGGCCTTCACCTTGCCCGGCCAGCGGACAATCATCGGCACGCGGTGACCTCCTTCCCAGACGCCGAACTTGAACCCAAGCAGGTCGCCGTTTTGTCGATGTCCAGCCTTGAACGCGGCCTGTCCGCCAAAGTTGAACATGCCGCCATTGTCACTGGTAAAGATCACCAGTGTGTTGTCGCTTAATTCGTTGTCATCGAGACATGAAAGAATCTCACCGACGATCCAATCAAGCTCACGGATAAAATCACCATAGAGTCCACACTGGCTGGTGCCCTGAAAACGTTTGGCCGGAGTGAAGGGATGATGGATATTGGTCGTCGCCAAATAAAGAAAAAACGGTTTGTCTTTGCGCTGGTTAATCCACTCGACGGACTTTTTCGCCAACGTCGTTCCAACCTGGTAATCGTTGAATAGCTCATGAGCCTTCTTCGCTCCACCGAATGCGTTGGCACTGCGGTTCGCGGCTTCGGGTGGAATGGGTGTGATCGGCGTGGCGCCCTTCGCATTCCGGCCAAGATAAACCAGCGGATCGTCAGGATCGCTGCCGACAACACGATCGTTTTCCACATAGACATAAGGAGGCGCGCTATTAACAACAGGCATTCCAAAGTAATAATCGAAACCGAGATCCTGCGGACCAGGACGTAACGGTTCCTGCCACTTGTTTGTTTCCTTGCCGAATCCCAGATGCCATTTCCCCACGACCGCCGTGTCGTAGCCGCGACTTTTGAAAACATCCGCAATCGTCGTTTTCTCAGTGTCGACAAGCAGCGGAGAGGTAATCGGCGCCGGTCCCCATACGCCTCTGCCTCCGTTTGCACGCACCGGATACTGTCCGGTAAGCAATGCATAACGCGACGGCGTACAAACGGCCGATACCGAATGGGCATCCGTAAACCGGCGTCCTTCGGCGGCAAGTTTGTCGATGTTGGGCGTCTGCACTTTGGTGGCGCCATAGCAACCAAGGTCGCCGTAGCCGAGATCGTCGGCAAAGATCAGAACGACGTTGGGCAATTGCTCGTCCGCCAATACTGATTGACGCCCGCCAGCGCACGCAAGAGCTGCAAAAAATAGCAGGGTCGTCCATCGGAGTTGAATATTCATCAGTTGCTAACTCGTCTTTGTCTCTCAGTGGTTCTATATGGTTTTGCCTGGCGTAGGCAACTCAAAAATTCACTTTCCCGCCTCGCACGGGCTTCTGCCGCTCGCTCTTCCACCAGTGGTCGGGGCCTTCGGATTCGATTTCCTTCCAGACTTCAAATAGCCGCTTCTTCATCTCTTCCGTCTTCTCAGGCATTGCTGCCGCAAGATCGCGTTCTTCCTCCAGTCTTTCTGGATCTCATACAGATGAAACTTCGTTAGCGTCTCGTCGCCGACCAGTTTCCAGCCACCGATGCGCAGAGCGACTCGATCTCCCGGTGGCGAAACGTGCGTTCGCCAGAAGAGCGGTATCTTTCTTTCGACGCTCTTGCCCTCAAATGCGGGCAGCATGCTGACGCCGTCGATGGTACGGTCCTTCGGGAGCGGAATGCCGCCCGGTGGATTTAACCCCAGTATGCGGCTCAGAATTACGACGCTATTGCGACGCCGTCGCGCGTTGAGCGAGTCGCACGATGGCGGTCTGGCCGATCTTCCGGTTGTACTTTTTCAGCAGAGCGGCATTGCGCGTTTGAGCTTCGTCCGATTTGCCCAGAGCAGTTAAACACTCGACGATGCCGAATTCCGCGTCGTCGGCCAAGGCGAACTTTGCCCCCTGCTTGATAACCATCTGGTAGGCCTGGCAATCGCTATTGCTGTATTTGCCGTCTACTTTCTTCTTGGCGTCTTCGCGAGCATTGGTGCGGACATCCGATACGGCGACGTACTGCACGTCGTTGCGACCCAGAAAAGCTCCTTGGTCACCGCGGCCCATGTTGCCGATGCCAATGCCGCCCATCACAATTCGTTCACTGGCTGGCGGGACGCCGTTTTGTCCCAAGGCGTTGGAGGTGATCATGTACGGCGCGGCGACGGCGGCGCCGGCCACGGCTCCGGATTTCAAAAAGTCGCGGCGTGACGTGTTTTGATTTCGGGATTTGTTCCTTCGTTTTGCCTTGGAGAGTTGAGAAAGGTCGATGGGTGGGGGCAATGGATTTTCGCTCACGGTTTCACTTGCAAAAACTGAAAGCAAACAGGCGAGCCGAGTTGAAACTCCGTTCCGGTTGGTGTCAGTTCGCCAGTATTTGAATCGATCTCGAATTGGACCACGGTATCCGAATTCTGATTGCCAACGATCATCCAGCGTCCTGTCGGATCGATGCCAAAGCTGCGTGCTGTTTTACCGCGTGTCGAGGTGTGGCCGATCAGCGTCAGCTTTCCAGTCTTTGCGTCGACGCTATAGCCGACGATGTTGTCGGGACCGCGATTGGATCCGTACAGGAATTTCCCCGATGGATGCATGATCAACTCGGCCGTTGACCCGGCCTTGCCGTCAAAGTCACGCGGCAACGTTGATATTGCCTGAATCTGGCTCAGCACGCCAAGCTTCGGGTCGAAGCGAAACGCAGTGACGCTCATCGCCTTTTCATCAATGTCGTAACAGAACTTGCCATCACGGCTGAACGTCAGATGACGCGGGTGAGTGTCGGCGGTCGTCGTAACAAACGGGGGCTCGTTGGCGGTGAGCACACCTGTGGCGGCGTCAAAACGATAGACACAAATGCGATCGAGTCCGGCATCGCAAACGAGCGCAAAACGATTGGTGGGATCAAAACCGGCATGATGGGCGTGCGGTTTCTGTGTTTCGCCAAGTGTTGGGTATTGGTCCCGCCACTGCGAGGGCGAGAGCGTCCCGTCCGCGGCGATTTGCAGACTCGACACGTTACCACTGCCGTAGTTAGAAACGAGCATCGTTCTGCCGGTTTGATCGATGGCAAGATGGCAAGGGCCGCGTCCATTGGGCGCCTGCGAATTGAGCGCCGTCAGTTTTCCGTCTTGCCCAATGGAAAAGCCTGCGACGGCACCACCCTCCTTATAGGAACCCGATTCACCAGCGGCATACAAAAACTTACCGCTCGGGTGAATGGTCACCCAGGAAGGGCTGACCATCTCTGCAGCCAATTCCGGCTTGCTCATCGATCCTGTTTTGGGATCCAAGCGAGAGACGTAAATCCCTTTGCTTTTCTCGCCGGTGTAAGTCCCGATGTACACCAGCAGCGATCCGGGCTTCGCACTTTCGGCCGCAGCAGATTGCTGCATGCCACAAAGCAGCGAAAAGGCGAATACAAAACCGGCGACAACGCAGAGAAGTTTTCGACTGAGGGCTTGCATTTGTGTTCCTGATATTCTGTTAGTGTTTCATTCTACGATTTTACGAGTAGCAAAACTCGCCAACCACTTGTTGATTTAACGGAATCCCGAAACGCTCGTGAGGGATGCTGTGCCACCGCAGGTCGGCTCTGCTTCCCTCGCTGACGCAGCGGGTTACCTATTGGATTAAATTAGCAAGTCCGCCCGCTGACCAACTTCTTGAATCCCTTTTGATACTCAAAGCAGACTTTCGTCTCGTCGGGCGAGAGGCTTACACGAGCCAAAACGCCACTGGAATCCAATTCGCATTTGATACGATCGAACTTCGGTTCGCCACCGGAGTTGGGCGTCATTAGGTAGTAGCCACGTTTTCGGTTTGGAGGCGTGGAGCCGATAAGAATTCGCCCATCGGTCAGGCATGTGAACGCCCATGTGTGATAACTCTTATCCGTCAGGGCGATCTCCTCGCCCGGCTTTCCGCCGACTTTGCCGGCCATGACCTGGTAACTGTTTTTCTGCGGGTGCTTTCGATTCCAGATCGGCGTGTTGGTTCCGTCCCGCGTCCAAGTTTGATTGAAGTCGGTGTGCGTCCCGTCGGTGAGCTGATGAAAACCGGTGCCGTCCACGTTGATGATGCAGATGGCGGTCTTCCAGTTGCTAACGTCTTTGTCATTCACGAGCCGCCGAAAGAAGACCAGCATGTCGTCCGTCTTCGACCACGATGGCTTGAAATCCCAGTGTCCCGTTGTAAGCGGTTCTTCTTCGGGAGTGCCGAGAACGTTTACGTGGATTTCACCGTCCTTGTAGTACGGCGCGCGGTGGTGACCTTCTTCGGCATTGGCCGTAGTCAGCCTGATGAACGCCGTCGCCAGGATCACGAATCGCGCCCCGCGTTTTATCGTGTGCTGAGTGGAAGAAAAATGTATCGCGGTCAGACTTGGCATTCGGGTTCTACAACAGTGGGGGGTTAGATCGACTCCGTCGAGGCGGTCGTCCAAATGGGCTGACGTCCTCAAACGTTGTCTCAGCGTGCGGACAATCACAGCGGGGAAATCATTCTAGACCGACCGCTCACGTAAGCTCTAGTGGATGCGAAATTCAGTAGCGCGATTACGATATTTTATACAGGCGTTATCGCTATACTTTTGTAAAGTCAGGACGGACTTCGATTCTTGCTAAACTATGCTTCGGGTCGACGAACTCCTTCCCCGTATTCCCACCCTTTCCGCTGGTCCGTACCAACCTCGCAGATCTGGATGTTTACCCTTCAGAATCGTGAGTCCAGTGGTGACTGGCAAACACATAGGACTTTCGCGTGACAAGAACGTTGTGGACATTGGTTGCCGTGATTGCGGGCGTTGGCTGCGTACCGTTGCTGGCGGCTGATCCAGACCGCAAAGGCCTCGACTTCTTTGAAGCCAAGATTCGCCCGATGCTGGTGACTCATTGTTATGAATGTCACTCGGCCGAAGCTGTCGGCAAAAACAAACTTCGCGGTGATCTGCTATTGGACTCGCGCGATGGTAGTCGGAAAGGTGGTGAGAGCGGGCCGGCTGTCGTGCCGGGCAAGCCCGACGAGAGTCTGCTGCTGAGCGCGCTCAGCCACGATGGGTTTGAAATGCCGCCCAGGGGGAAATTGCCCGACGAGTTGATCGCTCATTTCAAGAAGTGGATCGAGATGGGTGCTCCCGATCCGCGTGACGGTACAGCCGTCGTCGCGGCTTCCGAACTCGATGTTGACGCGGGTCGTAGGCATTGGTCCTTTCAACCGCTGACGAGTCCTGTTCCACCGGACGTACAAACTTCGCAGTGGAATCGCACCGCTATCGATCAGTTTGTTCATGTCAAACAGGAGTCGGCTGGCATCACTCCCAACGCGATCGCCAACCCTCGGACACTGATTCGCCGGGCTTATTTTGATCTGATCGGTTTACCACCCACGCCGGAGCAGGTGGAGAAGTTTGTGCAGGAATCGAGCACTGATTTAAGTGGTGCCTATGCGGAGCTCGTCGACGAGTTGCTTGCCAGTGAACATTATGGTGAGCGATGGGCGCGGCACTGGTTGGATATCGTTCGATTCGCCGAGAGCAATGGATATGCTTTCGATGGAGATCGACCCAACTCATGGCATTATCGCGACTTTGTTATTCGTTCGCTGAATGCCGACATGCCATACGACGAATTCGTGCGACTGCAAATTGCGGGCGACTTGATGACCAACGTCGATGTGAAGACGACGGAAGAAGCTCAGGCGGCGGTTGAAAAATTGGCCGCGACGGGATTGTTAGTCGCCGGTCCTTATACGACTCAGCAAACTCAGAACGAACGCGAGCGCAGCCGATACGAACAGTTGGATGATATGGTCAGTACGCTCGGCACTTCGATGCTTGGTTTGACGGTCGGTTGTTGTCGCTGCCACGATCACAAATTCGATCCGTTACCGCAATTCGATTATTACCGATTGGCGTCTTGTTTCGCGGACGTTGGATTCGCAGATACCGGCATCAACATGCATCCCGAATCGTTCCAAGCCGCCAAGAGCAAATTCGATGCGGAGCACGCGCCGTTGGTCGCCGCACGAACAAAGTACGAACAAGAACAGTTGCCAGGGTTGATGGATAAGTGGTTGTCGGACTACGCGGCAGAAGAGGCAGCGGCGCCGGCGGCTTTGATGTTGAACGTTTGGCATCACGCGGGCCCCTTTCCTGCCGCCGATTTCAACACGGCGTTCGCGGAAGCATTCGAGCCGGAAAAGAACATCGATCTGTCAGCCACTTTCTTGGAAGGCAAGGTGAAGTGGACGCCGCAGCCCGACTGGAAGGATGGTGCGATTCACAACACGCTGACGGGCGTCAACTCCGCCAACTACTTGTATCGCGTCATCGAATCGCCCGAAGATCAAGCGGTATCGCTGTCACTTGGCCGCGACGATGCGATCAAGGTGTGGGTCAATGGCGAAGAAGTCCTTTCCAAGCTTACTTCGGGCGGAGTCATTGCAGGACAAGACAACGTTTCGGCGACTTTGAAGAAGGGCCGCAATGAAATCCTGATGAAGATCGTCAACGCAAGCGGTCCGTCGGGGTTTTACTTCGTTGCTTCGCCTGTGACAGCGCTCGAAGTTGACGGCATGAGTCCCTGGCATCACGTCGGCCCGTTCCCATCCAGCAGTTTTGACACAGCGTACGATGAAATTTTTCCGCCTGAAACCGATACCCTGCTCAGTCGCACGTTCGCAGAAGACAAACTGAAGTGGACCGAGCAGCCGGAATGGAAAGACGGCGAGGCTCACAACGACAAGCTAACCGGCAACAACTGCGCGAATTATCTGTACCGCACGGTCGATTTGGAGAAGCCGCTCGTGCTGTCGTTGTCACTCGGCAGTGACGACGGCATCAAGTTGTGGGTCAATGGGCGCGAAGTGCTGGCCAAGAAAGTGGGTCGCAATGTGGCAGCCGCAGGTCAAGAGAATGTCGTGATTCAGCTTGCCGCGGGTCGCAACGAACTGTTGATGAAGATCGTCAACGGTGGCGGCGCAACCGGGTTCTTCTTTTCCGCGGGTGTTGCGTCGACTCCAGCCGATGTGGTGGCCGCGGTCGCAGTGGAAACCGGCAAGCGAAACGAGCAACAGAAACAAAAAATCTCTGATTGGTACAAGGGTTTCGATTTGGAGTGGTTGAAGCTGAGTCAGACTGTGTCTCGCCATGACACCCAGAATCCGAAACCCGAATTGACGAATGTGTTTGCCGCCCGTGTCCGTGGTACGACGTATCAGTTCGGCGAAGACACGTACAAGGTTTATCATCTTCGCCGTGGCAACGCTGACAACAAGCAAGACGAAGCCAAGCCCGGTTTTCTGCAAGTCTTGATGCGTACCGATCAACGAGAAAAACGGTGGCTGGCCGATCCCGCGAATGCTGACCCCGCGGTTGCAGATGACAAGTTGCGGCCAAGTCGCTTGGGGGTTGCCGATTGGCTGACCGATACCGAACATGGCAGCGGCGCATTGCTGGCTCGCGTGATCGTGAATCGACTGTGGCATCATCACTTTGGTCGCGGGATCGTTGCGACGCCGAGCGATTTTGGCACCCGTGGCGAGAAGCCCTCGCATCCAGAGTTGCTTGATTGGCTGGCTTCGGAATTGATTCGCGGCGGCTGGAAACTCAAGCCCATTCATCGGCAGATCATGACCAGCACTGTTTACATGCAAGCAGGCGAGACAACCGAAAGCGGCCTGCAGAAGGACCCGGAAAACTTGTTGTTGTGGCGACGGGGTTCGCGGCGTTTGGAAGCGGAAGTCATCCGTGATGCCTTATTGGCCGTCAGCGGAAAGCTTGATCGGACAATGTTCGGTAAAGGCACATTGGATCAGAATGTGCCTCGCCGCAGTATCTATTTCACGATCAAACGAAGCCAGCTGATTCCGATGCTGCAGTTATTCAACGCTCCCGATGCGATGCAGGGGATCGCCAGTCGCGAGCAGAGTACCGTTGCGCCTCAGGCACTCGTGATGCTAAACGACCAGTGGATCCGCAATCTCGCAACGAGTTTTGCGACATTGGCCAGGCCCAATGCGGAGACTTCGATCGATCAAGCAGTCGAGGCGGCTTACCAGTTGGCCTTAGGGCGTCCCGCGTCAGATGCAGAAAAGCAGTCAATGCAAGCGTTCATCCAACAGCAGAAGGCGATGCGGGGTGCTGATGCCAAGGCGGAAGAATTGGCTGTCAGAGATTTTTGCCATCTGCTGTTATGTACCAACGAGTTTGTTTACGTCGACTAAACGGGGGTAGGCTTCCAGCCTGTCATCACGCATTTGACAGGCTGGAAGCCTATCCCACCTAATAAAACCTTCAACCGAATATTCGTCCAATGCAACATCATTCGTCGAACCGATTTACAAGTCGTCGAGACTTTCTGCAGCGTGCTGGTTTGGGTTGTGGCTCACTTGCGTTGACTCAGCTGCTACATCGCGAGCAAGTTATCGCTTCAGAAACTCCGTCGACCAATCCGCTGTCGCCGCGCCGTGCGCCGTTGCCAGCCAAGGCCAAATCCGTGATCTGGCTATTTCAGACGGGCAGCCCATCCCAGGTCGATACGTTCGACTACAAGCCTGAGTTGGCGAAGCGTGACGGCATGGAGTTGGCGGGCGCCGACCCTAAACTCGGGTTTTTCACCACGAGCGGCAAGTTGCTAAAGTCACCGTTCAAGTTTGCTCAGCACGGCGAATCAGGCGCATGGGTCTCGGAGATTTTTCCGAACATTGCCAAGCATGTGGACGACATTGCGTTCGTCTATTCGTGCTTCTCCAAGTCGAATAATCACACCCCGGCGATGTTGGAATTTAATTCGGGGATGATTCGTCAAGGATTCCCCAGCATGGGCTCGTGGCTGACCTACGGCCTAGGCAGTGAGAACACGAACCTGCCCGCCTACGTGGTGATGCATGGCACGAAACCACGCGGCGCCGATCCGATCTGGTCGTCTGGTTTCTTACCGTCGGTCTATCAAGCCACATCGCTTGACCCCCGCGGCGCGAAACCGATTGAGAACTTAACGCCTGGTGCAGAATTGCAAGGGCCGCAGCAACGTTCGCTGTTGGATATTCTGAAGCAGACAAACGCACAGCATGCAGAGCAACGTCCGTTGGATCGCGATTTGAATGCGCGTCTGGAATCGTTCGAGCTTGCCTACCGGATGCAAACGTCGGCGCCGGAAGCCTTCGATCTCGCTCAGGAACCCGCCTACATCCAAGAGATGTACGGTTTGAACCGGGCCGAGTCAAAGGACTATGGTCGGCAATGCTTGATCGCGCGTCGACTTGTGGAACGGGGCGTGCGGTTCGTTCAGATCTTTGCGTCTTGTCCCAACACGCCCGGTGGCGCGGTGAGCGATGTTCCGTGGGACGCGCACAACGACATCAATGGAAACCATCGCGCATGCGCAGCGTCGGTTGATCAACCAACAGGCGCTTTGTTGTCTGACTTGAAGCAGCGAGGCTTATTGGAAGATACGATCGTGATCTACGGAGGCGAGTTCGGTAGGACATCTGATTCACAGGATGTTGGCGGTCGCGATCACAATCCCAATGCGTTCACGACTTGGTTTGCCGGAGGCGGTTTCAAAGGTGGCGTGCAATATGGAGCAACGGATGAATTCGGTTACAAGTCTGTCGAGAATCGTGTCCATGCACACGACATCCACGCCACGATCTTGAATCAAATGGGCATCGACCACACCCAACTCACGTACCGTTTCAATGGCAGAGACTTCCGTCTGACCGACGTCGAAGGGGAAGTGCTAAGAGACCTGCTGGTGTAGATTTTCTGTCGTTGGTTCGCGCCAGGATCATTCCCGTCCGTGAAATGATTCTTCCATCGGGACGGTGATGAAGGGCCAGCTGGCGGGATAGAAGCGGACAATTTTCGTGGGCCGGAAGCCTTCCAGCAGCATGCCGCACTCCAGTTGGATCTGCACGCCGCTGCAGCCGGGGACAACCGGTGCTTTGCTAATCTTCACGATGTTGCCGCCTTTGCGATCGTTCGTTGGATCGTAAGTCATCAGTGACTCACGCGCAACGGCAATGGTCCCTTTCGGCGCCAAATCGTCCTTTGCCCCGCCTTTGCCAAAAAGTGCGGCAGGCCAACCGAGTGGTTCGGGATTGATGTCGGTGAGTTCCTCAAACAGGGCTGGGTCGACACCGTCAAAAAAGGTCATTGTCACAATCTGTTGTTTGTCATCGACGGCATCCACCCATGCGGGCAATCCACGCTCGCGAATGTGCAGCTGATGTCGTTCCATTTGCTGGGCGGTCGCCAGATTGCGGCTCTCGTCGTCGAGATAAATGTCCAGGATTCGGCCAGGCCCAAACAGCCCCACCCAGGTGAGGTTGAACTGCACCAACTGATCCTTCGCCAGTGATTCGAGGGTTGCGAATCCATGCTGCTGGAAAACACGCGTGCGGCCCAGCAGATCGAAAACTTTGCGTTCGCCGATAGCCTTCCCCTCGTGCTGAAGCGTGACCGTTAGCTTCTTGGTCTCGAGGTCAACGCTGTCAATTTTCCAGACCTGCTGTCGTTGCACGCGGTAACTGAAATCGTCTTCGATGCGGATGCAACGGCGGAACGCCGCTTCGGGTGAAATGCGATCGTGGAAGACAGCCAGCGGCGGGCGATCGTCCGTTTCGTCTTTCAGATAACACCAGGTGTGCAGATGCGTGCCCAGTGGAATATCACACAACGCTGCCGGTGCGCCGTGGTAGTAGATCGAACCATAGGGCAACATATCCAACGACAGCGGCAAGTCCCAGACACCTCGTTGCTGCGAATCGTTGCGATCCACGCGAATCACTAGTTGCCGCTCAGCGTGATCCATCCGGATCAGTTCACCTTGGATGTAGTGCGCGGACCCTTCGGGTGCACTATAGAATCCTTTCCACACGAGTACTCCCTCGCCCTGCGGGTTCATTGCCAATGTGAAAGCGTAACCGTCGTTATTGTCCACGCTCGCTAACTTCGTTGGGTCCATGACGACAGAGTTGTCAGCTCCGACTCTCATGATCCAAAGGGCGCTACCGCTGGAACCATCCGGGTTGGTACCACCGAAATTCCCCACCTCGAATACGATCGTGACGTTCCCAACCTGATCCGCGACCGCACGGAACTGATTCGTGCTGAATGTCGCCGGCAAGGGACCCCGATTCGCGGCGGGAACACGGAGGTGGCTGAATTGCGTACGCGACAGCGGGCGTTCACACAAATGTGGATTGGCAATCGCGACAATCGACGCGGCTACGAACTGGACCGAACTCGCATCGCTCGATGTGGCTGTCGATGTGACCGAAACGTCGAAGATTGGCGGCAATGTCAAAAATCACTGGGCGGCATTGCTGCTCCCGTGCCTCTGTGCTTTATCCGTTATCTTCAAGACGGGGTAGCAGTTCCAAATTCTCGATGTCAAGAAACGAATGGTTGGCGTCGGGGGTAACGGGAGGGAAGTACGGGCATGAAAGATGGTGCTTCCCATTGTTCTCCACTACGCTGATCTTATATCCGTTCTTCTTTAGCCATTCGCCGAACTCCGTCAAAAGCTTCTCTTCATCCTCAGCGGATTGGACTTTGCCCAGCGCAATAAAGTACGCCTCAGCTTTGTCGCGATCGGCGTTCTCGACTATTCCGCCTTCCTCTATTTCGGTATCTGATCCTCGCTGCATGGCGTTGGGATCTGCGTCAGTGGAACACCCACCGCAAAGACTCACACAGAGGATTATCGCAATACGCTTCATTTACGGAAATCCTGAAACCATTGTTTGGCTAGAGACCGAATTCGCCCGCCGCCGGTTGATTTTAACACTTATTCGACGCGCGCGTCTTTAGCAGCCTTCTCGATGAGCTTCCTGATCATCATCTCCTTGGATTTGTCAGTTATCCTTCCAGTTGCTCCGTGGATCACCTTGCTGCCCTCGGGTATCGCCGAGAGAAACTCTTTCCATCGCCCGCGTCGCAAGCCAAGACCGCTGCGTTGGCCGTGAAAGGCGACGATCGCGGTCGGTTAGAATTCAATACCCACTGACAAGGAACCCGATTGGGAAAGACAATTGGGACCAACGGCCCAAGCCAACGCTAGCTGGCGAGATAGCCGAGGATGAATAGAAAACACGAAAGTGAATTGAGTAAGATGAAAGTTACATTCGCAATTCTATTGTTAGCCCTGTCGCTTCATGCTTCGCCTTGCCTTGCAGACGATGCACAGCAGCAAATTGCAAATGACGGTGCTAGCGAACTAACGGTAGTCCAACGATACGCGGCGCGAATCGCAGTGGCAACGTTGTTGCTTGACAATGGCAACGCCGCGGACGCGGCCCACGAATTGTCACTGACCGATCCAGAACTTCGCAGTTGGGAATATGGCTATCTGCTCAACCAATCGATGAATCTCGGCAACGCCCGTCATCAATCCATACAAGTATGTGCGTCGGTGGCATTTGGCGCGAACAATCTTGCTTTCACAAACGATGGGCGGCTGCTGATCCCGACCAAGGACGGAGTGCTTGCCTGGGATTATGGGCTGAATAACAGTCGGTTGTTGTTGCCCGACTCTGGAGACAATTGTCTGGCGATCAGCGCAAACGGAAACAAGGTGGCGACCGGTAGTGACAACGGGAAAGTACAACTTTGGGACTTGGAAACTGGCGCAAAGGTGCACGAGTACACGGCTCACAGTCCCGAAGAAGCGTCAGGGAAGACTGCCGAAGAGCGACGGTGTGTGTCAGTTGACCTGAGTCCGAGCGGAGAGCAAGTCGCTAGTTCAGCAATCGACATGGCTGGTAACAGAAATCCCGTTGCACCACAACTTCACCTGTGGTCACCGAAAAGCGAAACAGCAGTTTCGCGTAGACAACTTCAACTGGGCGACTACCCAAAAGGGACGGGCATATTTTGTGTCGCCTTCAGTCCAAACGGTGAGCTGGTTGCGACGGGCGGAGCCAAAACTGAAAGGAAAGGTGCGATTCAACTCTGGAACGCCAATACCGGGGAGTTGCTGCGAACGATTAACGCACACACGGACAACGTAGGTTCTGTCGTCTTCAGCTCCAACGGCGAACACATCGCTAGCGCCAGTAAAGATAAATCGATCGTGATTTCGGAAGTGTCTTCGGCACTTAGGGTGCTGACCATTACGGGGTTTGAGCACACGCCAACCATTGCGTTTAGCCCAGACGGAAAACGGATCGTCTCGGGTGATTGGAATTACAGTATCAAATTTTGGGACGCCAAGACGGGCGTAGAGATCTTTTCAATCGACAACTTGCCTTCCGGTCCCGTTGCACTAGCGTTTAGTCCAGACGGAAAACAATTGGCGGCGGCCGGTCACAAATCAGATTCGACATTTAGGCCAACGATCTGGAGCAGCGAGCGTGATTCGTTTCCAGCACTTGTCAGCAACGAAGACGAATCCGATGAACAACGCGCCGCCAGATTAAGTGCGAAAGCTGCAGCCCAAATCAAAGCCTTGCAGGAACGGATTCGCGTTGTGTTCGAGGGGACTTACCCAAAAAATGCAGCCAATTTAGGAATTCTTGA
This sequence comes from Pirellulaceae bacterium, assembly GCA_041623895.1. Taxonomy (GTDB): domain Bacteria; phylum Planctomycetota; class Planctomycetia; order Pirellulales; family Pirellulaceae; genus JBFJVZ01. The sequence goes on from JBFJVZ010000117.1 coordinate 16,973, forward strand.
CAGCGTCTACCCGCGGATCAGCATGAAGGATCCTTGGGCCAACCACTTGCTGTATCGATACATTGCCGGCGCAAGCGGCGGCGAAGGTGTTGGCAAGCTTACATCCATCGGCCCCGATGGTAAGCGAAACACAAAAGATGATGTCGATGATTCGTTCGATTCGATCTATCTCCCCAAAATCAATCTCGATGGTCAGCAAATTGAGTTGACTGCACCTTGCGTGATTCAAGACGATTCGATCTCCGTGCAAATTCAGAATGACACATACACGACACGTCTGCCGAAAGAGCTTGAAGGGAAACTCAAACCTGGTGACCGCGCGTGGGTCAGATTGACAGGAACGTGTCAATTCAATCCTCAGGTTGTGCTGGACTCGGAAGACATCAAAGGCACGATCGATGCCAGTAAGATCAACATTGTAGTTGAGCGCAACAATCAGCAGCCATCGATCCGATTGATTGAGGCAGCGACACGCGATTACGCATCTCGGATCGCTGTAGCAAAAGCGGCCCTTGATGTAGCTGTTGCGAAAGCCCGATTGGGTTCAGTCAGTGGCGAAGCGATTCGCAAGCAGCTTTTGCTCACC
>JBFJVZ010000118.1:0-17514 GCA_041623895.1 Pirellulaceae bacterium
CTTTTGACTTTAGGGTAGCCGGATTCGCCAGAATTCGGTTCGTTCCAAGATACCCCGAAGTCTGGCGACATCGGCTACGACCACCACCCTAAGATTGAATCTAGACAAAGCCTCATGCCGCAAAGTACTTGGGCATTCAATTTTAAGGAGACGGCTGCCGCGGGCACTTGGAGGCACCCCAACGGTTTCGCGAGCTGCCGGTTTTGCTAACCGTCGAGAGCCCAGCGAGCTTGACGTAAGACGGCTTTGGACGAGCCTTTCATTTTTTCGTACCACACCGTTACCAGCGATCCATCATCAAGCTGAACCGTGCTGGGATAACCCAGGTCACCGCCGGCACCGTCATCGGAAATGGTGATTGGCTGGCTCCAATTCGCACCCCCATCCGCACTGATTCGAGCCTGGTTGCCATAAGGCTTGCGGCGGTGCCCGTAACTCATCAGCAACCGGCCGTCGCGCAGCCTGGTTAGAAACGAGGGCAATCCCCAAACGCCGATGCTATGCGGTCGGGTCCACGTGCTGCCGCCGTCATCGGATTCGCATTGCAACGTTTCTCCTTTGTTGCCTGCGTTGTGATTGCGGATGTGGACGATCAACTTGCCGTCGTTTGTCTCAGCGGCGTGTAGTTCGTGATAGTCCTTGACGTGATCGCCTTCGCGCGCGGGGATGTCGGCAAGCCATCGCCAGCTGACTCCGTCATCGGTCGATTGGCAAACACCGACTTGGCCGCCCGTCCATAGTTTTTTGCCCGCGTACAGCAGTCGGCCATCGGAAAGCTGAATGGGTCCGTGAGGACTGTTGACGATGCTGGAATATCGCTGTGACCAGGTGACGCCACCATCAACTGAGCGAATCATCCATTGCCCCAGTTCGGCTTTTCGCTGCTGGTCGGAAAGTCGATGGTGTGCGGCCAACCAGCGATCAAGTTTGTCCGCCGGCCAAGCGCCCGAACTCTGCGCCTTTTCCAGTTCATACGATTCGTAGGCAAGCGACGTGAATGTTGTCACCAGAATCGCACCACTGGCGGTTTCAACGACGCCGGCATCGCGATCATCAATGGGACTATCCAGCAGAGTACGCGGCCATGTCCACGTTTCACCGCTGTCTGCCGAGCGCATCATGTCGACGCGTCCAAACGGACAGACATGTTGCTCCCGCCCGCCCGACCAGACCAGCAGCAATTCACCGTCTGATCGCCGGGTCAGCGTCGGCCATCCGCAATAAAGATCCGGCGTTTTGCTAATCACGCGAAGGTCGTGAACCTTGGCCGCTGCGGCTTTGGCATTAGTACAGATTCCGAACGAGGAAACGGCCGCCGCCGCGGTTGCTGACTTTAAGAAAGTTCGTCGGTTGCTGTTGGTCATGATGTGCCTGCTACTTTACGGGTGTTAGCATTCCGATCCGCCAGGGGAAGTGGCCGTAACCTTTTCCCGTTTTGTGGCGATCGAACATACCTTGAAAAACGAACCGCCAGTTGGCCGGATCGATCGTAAGTTCCTGGTCGTAACCGTCACGGATCAGTTCGCCGTGGCTGATGTTGTCGGTCCACGCTTCCACGCCCTCGGCGGGACGGATATTCCGCCAACCGGCAAAAGGATCGTCGGCCGTATCGGCGATCGGCCGCCATTGACCGTCCAGCCGGTCGGCAACGTAAGCCTTGTAGTAGCGGCGGCCGTTCTCTTCAACAATCGTCAAATACTTGTCCGTGCCTTTGACGCGATACGTATGACTGGCCTCGAATATTTTGGCCTCCAATGCCAGTTCGCAGTGATCCAGCCCATTGGGAAACTCATCGATTGGCGTCCAAAGCCGCCACATCTTGCCGTTCAAGCTGGTATAGAAAAGATAGGCCCGCTGGGAATCGCAAATGATCCAGTAATCGAGCCCGCCAACTTGGCGCGGGTCTTTCGGTCCGCCGTCCAACATGGGCTTCGCCGTCGTCCAGGAATTCGGATCAGAGATGTCACTGGTGGTCGAATAAGCGACCCACATCTTTTTGGAATTCGGAACGCCCATTTGGTAGACCAGGTACCACTTTTGATGCGGCTGGAAATAAAACACCTGTGGTGCGCAGAAATACTTGCTGTCGCTGATCGGCAACAGAAAACGTTCCGACTCCTGGGCGTCATCCCAGTTCTGGAACGAGCAATACTCGATCGCGGAGCGGTCGGGTAACTTAACGGTCATGAAGACATGCCAACGGCCTTCGTAAAAGACAACGGTCGGGTCTTTCTGAGCCCGACTTGGTTCATGTTCACGCAATTCCGGCGCGATCAGCGGCGCCGAGTACTGCCAGCGCTTCGGAATCAGTGAAGCTATCTCAGGTTCAGTCGCCGGAAGCCAACACTGGGCAGACACGATCACTAGTAAGCAAACAGAGAATCTCATTTGAAAAAGTGCTACTTTCGAGTTGTTGTCCCGCTGATGTCGGCAAGCACTTCGCCGGCTTGTGAAGTTACTTTAATGGTGAATTCTTCCTTGTCATCGTCTGCAAAATTCGACTTTGTCACAACATGGTTGCCCATCGCATCCTTGCCGTTCCACACCATGGACTTGTTTTCTTCATCCCAGGTTCCAACCGACTCCGAGCTGGTGCCATAGGAATTAAAACTCCAGTGGCGGTAGGTTTTTAGGCTCGTATCGTAGGTCCAGATGTTCTCTCCCGACATTTCGGGACGGTCCTCCGCGGCTTCCATCTTCCATGATTGACGAACCAGTCTGCCACCATGAATCCAGACAGCTTCGATTTCGCCGACCATCTCCACACCCGGAGTGGATTGCATCCGAAACTTCCACTGACCGATGTATTTGTCAAATACCTTCAGTTGGGGCACTGCTGGATCACGCGAGACTTTCTCGTCAGCGTGCGTAGCTGGGACGCCCAGTTTCAGAGCGATCAAAGTCAGAAGTAAAAGTCGCATGGTCAAATCTCCGCAAGAGTCAGGCGATCAATACAGTCAGGCGATCAATACTGTGAAATGGTAGCAGATGCCGGGCGTAGCCTGGGGCTGATGATGATCAGGTCGCTGTCGCATCCTTGTTGCGGCCTATCGTCGCCCCAGCAACTCGCGGATGTCGACGCACTGCATGCCCGCACGGCGGGCGGCTTCGATTCCCGGGTCTCCATCTTCATAAACCCGGCAGTACTGCGGCGCGACACCCAGCCGTTCGGCCGCTTCCAGAAAGACGTCAGGATCGGGTTTATGTCGCTCCGTGTCTTCGCAGGTCACGATCGTTTCAAACCAATCAAGGATGTCGATGTGCTGTAACTGTCGATACACCACTTCCCGGGTACCGCCGCTGGCCACCGCCATTTTCTTTTTGCCGCGATGCTCCCGGGCGATCTCGACGATCTGCTCAATCGGTTTCAGCAATTCAATGTTTTGCAGAAAGCGTCGTTCTTTATCTGCTAGTGCGGATTCGAATTCGACGACCAATTGTTGCTCGGCCGCCAACATTGGAATCACACGACTGGATGGCGTGCCCGAGTACCGATAGAAGCTTTGTTCACAGAGCTCCATCCCTTGCGACGCCAGCGCATCCCGCCAGGCAACAAAGTGCGCGTACATCGAATCGGTCAACGTTCCGTCGCAGTCGAAGATGAGGGCTTGGATCATTTCCGCCTCTAATCCTGGCCGAAGTATTCTTGCTCTTTTGGCAAGGCAATTACCGGCCCATTGGCGGGAAAGATGCGGACGATCCGCCCCGCTCGATAACCTTCCAGCAGCAAATCCGGTTTGACTTTCGCTTGCACGCCGCTGCTGCCGGGATGCTTGAGCACTTCCTTGGTCTCCAACACCGGGCCCCGCTTGCGATCGTTGACAGGATCTTAGGTCATCAAGCTCTCCAGTGCCACTGCCGGGCCCATTTGCTCGTTGACAACCAGCAATGGACAGTTGGCTCAGCCGGAGCTTCGCCCTCCCGTTTTGCTACTTCTTGCTCGAATTCAATCGTACTTGCAGGCGATTCTTCAACTCTTCCACCAACGCCGGATGCGCCTCCGCGATGTTCTTGGTTTCTTTTTCTGCGGAAGTGTGATCGTACAACTCCGCGTGTCCGTTTTTGTGCACGATCAAGCGATGATTGTCGGTGCGAATGGTGCTGGCACTTCCGCCGTAAGAAATCGCCGGGTGGCCACGTTCGGCAGGGTCGGCCAGCAAGGGACGTAATGAAACGCCGTCAACGAAATCGGGAAGTGGAAGACCTGCCAAATCACACAGGGTCGGAAACAGGTCCAAGGTTTCCACCATCGATTCGGTTGGCTTGCCAGGTTTGGTAATGCCTGGAAACGAAACGATCAGCGGCGAACGCAACGATTCCTCAAACAATGTATGTTTGCCCCACACCGCATGCTCGCCCAAGTGCCAGCCGTGGTCGCCCCACAGGATCACAATCGTATTATCGGCCGCATCAGTTTCCTGCAACTTTGCCATCACACGGCCGACCTGCGCGTCGGCATAACTCACACATGCTGCATAGTGCTTGCGAACTTCGATGGCGAATTCGGCATCCGTGTTGGGATTGCGTTTCCAGCGGTTGTACTTCATGAACTCGCCCGATCCATGCCAGGTTGTTTTTCCCTCCGGTTTGGTCGGATGCGGCGTTGGCGGCAATTGGGCGTCACGGTAAGGCTGCATGTATTTCGCCGGGGCGCCAAAGGGAAGATGGGGACGCAGAATTCCAACCGCCAGAAAGAACGGCTTTTCGGAATCAGCTGTCAGCAAATCCATTTGCCTCAAGGCCTCATCGATCGAAACGCCATCCGGGTAGATCGAATCGGGGCCTGCGATCGATTGAAAGACATCCATCTCGCCCGCTTTCACTCGAATTTCGCCATTCGCTAACCCGTGCATCCAGCCTCGCGGGTGTTGCCAGGGACCGGCAGGCAACAAATGCCGGTCCCAGGAATCTGGCATTTCCGGTTGCCCGTCATCGTTCCAATCTTTACCGCCGCGACCGCCGGGATGATGCGAAACCTTACCGACGGAAACAGTGGTGTAACCATGAGTGCGGAACCAGGCCGGCATGCTTGGTGGAACCGATTTGGGATTGGCGTTCATTTTCGCCGCCCGCTGAAACAGAGCGCCGTTCCCCGACCCGCCGTAGCAACCGGTTAGCAAAGTGTATCTGGAAGCACCGCAGGTGGGCGCTTGAACGTAGTGACGGCGGAAAACTCTGCCGGCCGCAGCCAGGCGGTCGATGTTGGGCGACTGAATGTAGGAGACTCCAAAGCAAGCCAACTCGGGCCGCAAGTCATCCACGCACAGCAACAGCACGTTGGGCTGCTGTTCAGCTGCCGGCAAAAGCGGAGCGACCCAACACAGAACAATCCCTGCGAGCAGACGAAACGATGATTTCATGAACGGGCTTCCATCAAATGTGAAGTTGGTTAGTATTCGCCTTCGTGTATGCTCAAGCGTCGCCAGACAGATTCGATTCAATCACGCGATCAATTCCCGGACGACGCGTGCCGGTTCGACGCCGGTCAGTCGCTGATCGAGTCCTTGGAACTTGACCGACAGCTGGTGATGATCAAAACCCAGCAGCTGCAGAATGGTGGCGTGCAAGTCGCGGACGTGGACGTCATTGAGGATCGTGTTGAATCCAAATTCGTCGGTTTCTCCGTAGCTGATGCCGGGCTTCATTCCGCCGCCGGCCATCCACATCGTGAACGCATTGGGATGGTGATCGCGTCCGTCATCGCCACCGCCCTGTACCATCGGCGTGCGGCCGAACTCACCGCCCCAGATCACCAGCGTGTCTTTCAGCAGCCCGCGTTGCTTAAGATCCTTGATCAGTGCGGCACAACCCTGATCGGTCGCCTTGCAGTTCTTTTGGATATCTTTGGTCAGGTTCCCGTGTTGATCCCATGCTTCGTGAAACAATTGCACGAATCGCGTACCGCGTTCGACCAGGCGTCTGGCCAACAAACAGTTCTTTGCAAAAGACGATTCATCCGGTTTAACCCCGTACATATCCAGGATGTGTTTTGGCTCCGACGACAGGTCCGTCAGTTCCGGTCCGCTTGCCTGCATGCGGTAGGCCATCTCGAACGAGTTGATCCGCGTCGCGATTTCCGGATCGCCCGTGACTTCGAGTCGTTTGCGGTTGAGTGCCGTAATCGCATCGAGCGAATCTCGCCCGACGATGTCGTCAATGCCCGGCGGATTGGACAGATAAAGCACGGGGTCGCCGACGCTTCGCAATTGAACGCCTTGATAAACGGTCGGCAAGAACCCGCTTCCCCAGTTGCTCGAGCCACCACTCGGTCCTTTGGTGCCCGAACTGAATACGACGAATCCCGGCAGGTCACGTGACTCGGAACCAAGGCCGTACATCGTCCAGGCGCCCAGGCTTGGTTTGCCGAACAATTGCGAACCTGTGTTCATCATGATTTGAGCCGGAGCGTGGTTGAAGGCGTCGGTTTTCATCGATTTGATGATCGTCAATTCGTCAGCGACGGCAGCGGTGTGCGGCAGCAACTCGGAAATTTCGGCGCCGCAGTCTCCATGTTTTGCAAACTTGAACTTCGGGCCCAACAATTTGGAGTTGGGATTGATGAAGGCTGCGCGGTATCCCTTCAGCAAATGTGCGGGCGGAAGTGTGCCGTCGTACTTTGCCAGCTGAGGCTTGTAATCGAACATCTCCAGATGGCTGGGCGCTCCGGCCATGAACAGGTAGATGATGTTCTTTGCCTTGCCTGGAAAGTGCGGCTGCTTCGGCGCCAGCGGATGGGCCGCCGCTGAAGCCGGCTGATTCAACATTTGCGCGGCAGCGATCGCGCCCAGACCAACCCCGCAGTCCCGGAGAAACCAGCGGCGGGCAATCGGATTAGCTGTCATGGGATGCTCCGTAAGTGGGACGATCTTCCCGTCGTTGTTTCGCTGTCTTCCATGTTTCTCGGGTAATGGCTGCAAATTTCAAGTCACTCTTTTGTAATCGTTTCATCCAGACTCAACAGAACTCGCGCGACGAGCGTCCAGGCGGCGTGCTCTTTGATGTCGTGCGGTTGATTATCTGTGGCATCAACGATTTTCGCGGCATCGAGTTCCCCTTCTGCCAGCCGTTGCCGCTGTTTGTCGAGCAGTCCTTGGAGCGTGTCGACTTCGTCGGCATTTGGTGTGCGTGCAATGCAACAACGCATCGCGAAAATCAGTCGTGATTCATCGCTGTCGCCGCCATCCTTCAAAGTTCTCGCGGCCAGGGCGCGCGCGCACTCCATCGACAACGGTTCGTTCAAAGCGGTCAGCGCCTGCAGCGGCGTATTGGAACGATTGCGGCGAACACACGACACGTTGCCGGGGACTGCATCGAAGGTTTCCAGCATGGGATAGGGGACGCTGCGGAATCGGAAAGTGTAAAGCCCACGGCGATAACGATTTTGGCCGGTTTCTTCGTTCCAAGTTTTTGGACCGTAGCTGGCCGGCGGATCAAACAGAAACCGCGGTGCCGGCGGGTAGACCGATGGCCCGCCCAGTTTCTGGCAGAGCAAACCGCTGGCGGCGAGCGTGATATCGCGCACAATTTCCGCATCGACGCGAAACCTTGGACCGCGAGCGAGCAAGCGGTTGTAGGGATCACGTTGAAACAATTCGGGGGTGACGTGAGACGATTGCCGATAGGTTGCCGATGACGTGATCAAGCGATGGATATGTTTGAGACTCCAATCGTTGTCCATCAATTCAACCGCCAGCCAGTCCAGCAGTTGGGGATGCGAGGGCGGCGTGCCCTGAGAGCCAAGATCATCGCTGGTTTCGACAAGCCCGATCCCAAAATAAGCCTGCCAGATTCGATTGACGATCGACCGCGCCGTTGTCGGCGACCGTTTATCAACCAGCCATCTAGCAAACGTCAGCCGGTCGGCATCCTGACTTTCGGGCAACGCATGCAGAAATCCCGGCACACCGGCCTGGACTTTCTTTTCAGGGCTAAGAAAGTCACCACGATGCAACACGAACGTTGTCTTCGGCTGGACTCGCTCCTCCAAGACAAGCTGTGTCGTGCCCTCCGGGTGTTGTTGCCACAACGCTTCGATCCGTGCGTTGGCGTCGGACCACTGTGCGACCGTTGAACGCCAGTAGCTGAAAACCGCAGCCTGTTGATCTGACGTTCGTATCTCCGCGGGTGTGTTGAGGATCTCGCGAACACGTTTGGGCACTGGGTCTGCGACAGGTGCATCCGCAGTCGTCAGTGAAAATCGATAGCGGCCCATCAAACAATTGTGGTTGTCGTTATTATTCCAACCACCGTGAGCCATGTTGGGCTGAATGGTGATCAGCGTTCCCTGGGGGAAGCCAACCGGTTTTGCAAAGACAAACACCGCTTTACGAGGCTGATTGCGTCGACCGGGGTCGCTGTCCGTTGTCCAGGCGGTGTTGTTGTCGCCATCAATCGCAAACTCAATCGGCCCAGTGACTCGCTTGTCACCGTCTTTTGCCTGGATATTTTGAAGGTATTCCGGCTGATCTGACTTGGGCGGATTCACATCGGCCGTCGCTGACACCAGTTTCACTTTGCTTTGCTTGGTTGGGTCATCTGCCGGGGCAACAAACACAGAGAACTCCGTGAGTGCTGCTGTTCCGCGGATTGATCGCCCGGGTCCGCGGCGCGGCAACTGCGGATGTGTCAGCAATTCCAAACGGATACCGGTGATTGCATCCGTCTTTGTCTGCATGACAAACTTCGGCGCCGAACTCTTGGGTGCATAGCTTTCGCTGATGATTGAAAAGTCATCCAGCACGCGAAACTTTTGACCTTCGTAGGGCAACTCGATTGGTTCCAGGACTTCCCACTCGCCGGCCGACCCTCGCGCCTCGTTTTCCCAGGCAGCCATTTTTTCCGGCCAGTCCGGCAAAGTACTCTTCAGTTCGGTTTCGATGTCAGCGATCTGTTTCAATAGTGCCAATCGTTGCTGCTGATCGCTTTCGGTAAAGACCGGGATGATGGCGTCATGCGTGTTATTCAAGAACGCGAACATCCGGTAATACTCTTGCTGGCTGAGCGGATCGTACTTGTGACTGTGACACTGTCCGCATTGCACGGTCAGTCCGAGCACGCTTTTGCCGATCGCATCGATGCGGTCAAACATCGCTTCCATACGAAACTGTTCCGGATCGGCCCCACCTTCCTCGTTGACCATCGAGTTGCGTAGGAAGCCGGTGGCCACAAGGCTGTGTTGTGTTGGCTGGGGCAACAGATCGCCGGCGATCTGATGAATGATGAATTCATCATAGGGCATGTCGCGATTGAAGGCATCGACGACCCAGTCCCGGTAAAACCACATGGCTCGCGGTTTGTCTTTTTCATAACCGTCCGAATCTGCGTAGCGGGCGGCGTCCAGCCAGATGCGAGCCCAGCGTTCACCAAAGTGTGGAGATTTCAGCAGTCGCTGAATCTGTTTGTCGTACGCCTCGGCTGATTGATCGGCCAGAAATGCATCGACCTCGTCGATCGATGGCGGCAGCCCGATCAGATCAAGACTCAGTCGCCGTAACCAGGTTGCTCGATCCGTTTGCTCCGCTGGAGTGAGTTGCTCACGCTGTAAACGCCGAAGCACAAATGCGTCCAGCGGATTGCGCACCCACTGCTCGTCTTGCAGCGATGGAACGGGCGGACGGATTGGCGTCGCGAAGGCCCAGTGCAATTCATACGTTGCTCCTTGAGCGATCCATTGCTGCAGCAAATCGATTTCAGCCTTCGTCAACTGCTTGCCCGAATCGGGTGGCGGCATCAACTGATCCGCGTCGCCGGATGTGACGCGAGCAATCAACTCACTTTCCTCTGGCCGGCCCGGCACAATGGCCGCTTCCACTGCTGCCGCGGCGTCGTCAAGCCGCAAGTCGGCTTCGCGATGTTCTGGGTCGGGACCGTGGCAGAAAAAACACTTGTCGGACAAGATCGGGCGAATGTCGCGGGTAAAATCAACCGCCGCTTGTTCACCGCGCGCAGTAACTGCAACCAAAATGATCAAGGCGACGGAAACAAAACTGCGGATCATGGCCAACTTTGGTCTACGGGAAGCACGTGAGCTTTCGGCGATCAATATCCCGCACGCGGGACGGTTCGGTTGAACGGAAAGCCTACTCCAAGGTAGCGTCGGAGTCTTGGACGCGGGCGCAGCGGTTTGGTACATTTTGACGCAGGGTGGCCGCCTTGCCAAAGATTCAAAGACAGATTCTTTCCCAGAAACTGCTCAGACATTCGCGAGCGCCGCTGGCTAAGCTGATATCGTCGGCCATATGTGCCGTATCGCGCGACAGTTAGCATGATCATAATCTCTGTCCGAACCATCCCAATTCCCACCACCGAACATAGACTGCCACTAATGAAACGCCGATCCTTTCTTTCCACCGTTGCCGCCGCCGGAACAACCCTTTGCTTGGATCCACATCAAGCCTTTGCGGCAGACAAAGTCTCTCTCAGCAAAGGAGAGGTGATTCTGTTTCAAGGCGATTCAATCACCGATGCCGGCCGCAATAAGAAAAACCCGGTTGCCAACGAAGGACTCGGCCGCGGTTACCCGTCGCACATCGCCGCTTCACTGCATCGCGATTACCCGGATCTGGATCTGCAGATTCACAATCGCGGTATCTCGGGTAACAAAGTGCCCGATCTGGACAAACGATGGGATCGGGATTGCATCGAAATCAAACCACAGATTCTGAGCATCTTGATCGGTGTGAATGACATCTGGCATAAGCTGAACGGGCGTTACGACGGAACGGCGGAAGTTTATCGCGACGGTTTTACGGCGTTGCTGGAGCGGACCAAGAAGGCATTGCCTTCGGTGACATTGGTGATTTGCGAACCGTTTGTACTGATGAGTGGAACGGTCAAGCAGAACGAAGATAAATGGTTCCCTGAATTCGACACGCGTCGCAAATACGCGAAAGTCGTCTGCGACCAGGCCGGCGCGATCTGGGTGCCGTTTCAAGAGATGTTCGACGCTGCTGTCGCCGCAGGAACCAAACCCAGCGATCTTGCCAAGGACGGCGTGCATCCGACGCAAGAGGGTCACAAGCGAATGGCGGAAACCTGGCGTAAGACGGTGGGGGTCTAACCCGAATTCGTTGACGCTTAGAAAACGCCGCACTACGATGAACGGCCTAAGGCCAGCATCTCTGCTGGCGCGTATGCGCTCCCTCCAACTTCGCCAGGACGGGCCCTGGCTTTCATGACAGCTATTCGACTCTCCATCGTTTTCGCGTCGCTAACGTTCCTAAGTGTTGCGGTTGCAGCAGATCCGACCGTGAACTTCAACCGCGACATCCGGCCGATATTGTCGGAGAACTGCTACTTCTGTCACGGACCCGACGAAAATGCGCGGCAAGCTGACTTGCGGCTCGACACCGAAGCGGGCGCGAAGGAGTTTGCCATCGAGCCCGGTGATCCCGACGCCAGCGAACTGGTTGCTCGCATTACGTCGGACGACCCCGATCAGGTCATGCCGCCTCCGGATTCCGAAAGATCCTTGAATGCCAGGCAAATCGAGCTGTTGAAGAGGTGGATTCAGCAGGGCGCCGCCTACCAAGGCCATTGGTCGTTCCTCTCTCCTCAACGTCCGTCGCCACCAGAGCTTGACGATCCCTCGGCGGCTAACAACCAGATCGATCATTTCATCATCGCGCCGCTGGAAGCCAAAAGCATCAAGCCGGCCCCGCGGGCGACGCGGGAAACGCTGATTCGCCGCGCGACGTTCGACTTGATCGGGCTGCCGCCAACGATCGAAGAAATTGACGCTTTCCTAACCGATGATGTATCTCCCGGCGCTTATTCGCGACTAATCGATCGGCTGTTGAAACGTAAAGAGTTCGGCGAACGGATGGCATCCACGTGGCTGGATGCTGCCCGCTACAGCGACACCTATGGCTATCAAGTCGACCGCGACCGCTTTGTTTGGCCCTGGCGCGATTGGGTGATCAACGCGTTCAACAATAACATGCCTTACGATCAATTTTTGACGGAACAATTAGCCGGCGACCTGTTGCCCGGTGCAACTCGCGATCAGATTCTGGCAACGACCTTCAATCGCTTGCATCCGCAGAAGGTGGAAGGCGGCAGTGTGCCGGAAGAATTTCGCATCGAGTACGTTGCCGATCGAACGCAAACGGTGGCCACGGCGCTGCTGGGCCTGACCTTTGAATGCTGTCGCTGCCACAGCCACAAGTACGACCCGTTGACGCAAACAGAGTATTACCAGTTGTCGTCCTTCTTCGACAACATCGACGAAGCTGGTTTGTATTCGTATTTTACTCAATCGGTGCCAACGCCCACGCTTAGTCTGCCAACGCCGGAGCAAGAAAAGTCGTTGCAAAGTCTGGGCAATCTTGTCCGCGAAGCAGAACAGAAATTGCACGATGCCTTTGACGATCGGACGCCGCATGCGGTGCAGTGGCTGGAACAAGCGAACGAGATTGACGAGACAGATTTTTTTGCCAAGCCGATTGCTGCGCTCGACTTCGAGGACCAGGTAGCGGCTCCCAACGAATCGGTCCCGGGTGCGATTGGAAAAGCGATCCGGTTAACGGGAGACGACGCGGTCGGAACCAAAGTCGGTAACTTCCGTCGCTTTGATCCTTTTTCCGTTTCGCTGTGGATCAAGACACCAAACCACAAGGATCGCGCGGTGGTCTTTCATCGTTCGCGCGCCTGGACCGATGCTGCCAGCCGCGGTTATCAACTGCTGATTGAAGATGGCAAGCTGAACTGGTCACTGATCCATTTTTGGCCGGGCAACGCGATCAGCATTCGTACCGCCGACGCAATTCCGATTGACCAGTGGATACACGTGGTCGTTACCAACGAAGGCTCAAGTGACGCCAGCGGCCTGGCTCTTTATATCAATGGCAAGCAAGCCGACACGGAAATCGTTCGCAACTCGCTGACCAAGAACATTACCGGCGGCGGCGGCGACAACATTGCCATTGGCGAAAGATTTCGCGATCGAGGCTTCAGCGGCGGCTCTGTCGACGAATTCCGCGTCTTCGATTGTCTGCTCACCGAATTGGAAGTGACGCGATTGGCCAATCGTGACTTGGTGCCCTGGATCAAAGAAATTGGCAATCTCGAATTCAGTCGGAGTGTTTTGCTGAGCGAGCACTATTTGCGACGGCACGATCCGGTCATCGACCAGCGGCGAAAGGATCTGCGAAAAGCTCGTGAGCAACTCTGCAAATTGCAGGACTCGCTGAAAGAGATCATGGTGATGCGCGAGATGGACACGCGGCGGCAAACCTACTTTCTCAACCGCGGTGCCTATGACAATCGGGGCGAAGCTGTGGCGCCGGAGACACCGGCCGTGTTGGGCACGCTGTCCGAGGATGCACCGAAAAACCGGCTCGGCCTGGCACAGTGGCTGACCCGCGCGGATCATCCGCTGACCAGTCGTGTTGCCGTCAATCGGCTGTGGCAGATCTGTTTCGGAGTTGGACTGGTTCGCACGCCGGAGGACTTTGGCAGTCAAGGTGAACCGCCCACGCATCCCGAATTGCTGGATTGGCTGGCCGTTGATCTGGTTGAGCATGGCTGGGACATGAAACGAGCGATCAAACAGATCATGATGTCGGCGACTTATCAGCAGGCGAGCCGCCATCCCGACGCAAATGTCGTCAAATCGGATCCCGAAAATCGAATGCTGGCGCGGTTTCCGTCTTATCGTTTGTCCGCGGAAATGCTGCGTGACAACGCACTGGCAATCAGTGGGCGATTGGTGGCCAAGATCGGCGGACCGCCGGTGCGGCCCTATGAATTGGAAGCTTCCTTCAAACCATCCAAACGCGATCAAGGTGAAGGTCTGTATCGGCGCAGTCTTTATACTTATTGGAAGCGAACCGGACCGGCACCGGCGATGATGGCGCTTGATGCGTCGAAGCGAGATGTTTGTCGCGTCAGAAGAGAACGCACATCATCGCCGCTGCAGGCATTTGTGCTGTTGAACGGGCCTCAATATGTGGAAGCCGCCCGCGGCCTGGCCGAACAACTCACCAAAGCGAGCGAGGATGACGGACAGGTATTGCAGAATGCTTTTCGGCGATTGACCAGCCGGCGGGCCAGCGACGAGGAGCTTGCGGTGCTGAGGGAGTTATTAAAAAAACAGCGTGACTACTTTTCCCAAGACACCAAACGAACGAAGGATTTCTTGAGTGTGGGTGACGCGCCCGCCGACGCAACGATCGATCCCGTGCGATTGGCGGCGACCACCGTGGTGATCTCGACGCTGATGAACTTTGACGAATGTGTGATGAAACGATGAGCACCAACCAACTTTTCCAGCAAGCACGGCGTGATTTTCTTGCCGGTTCCGGGATCGGGCTGGGCGCGATGGCGCTCAGTCAACTGATGCAGTCGGAAGCACAGGGAGCGGTCGCGAGCGGCGTGATGCGAGGCTTTCATCATCCCCCCAAAGCCAAACGGGTGATCTATTTGTTTCAGTCCGGCGCCCCATCGCAAATGGACTTGCTGGATTACAAACCTTTGCTGAACGAAAAGCACGGAACTGAATTACCCGACGAAGTTCGCATGGGCCAGCGGCTAACGGGAATGAGCGGTAATCAATCCAGCCTGCCGCTGGTGGGATCGCCCTACAAGTTCACTCAACACGGCAGCGGCGGGACCTGGTTCAGCGACCTGCTGCCGCACACGGCGAAGATCGCTGATGACTTGTGTGTCGTAAAATCGACTTTCACCGAAGCGATCAACCACGGCCCGGGCGTTACATTTCTGCAAACGGGCAGCATGTTTCCCGGCCGGCCCAGCATGGGTGCCTGGCTGGACTACGGTCTGGGCAGCGAGAACGAAAACCTGCCCGCCTTTGTCGTGATGGTGACTAAAGGCAAAGGCGGCCAGCCCCTGGTGTCGCGGCTTTGGGGAAGCGGTTTCTTGCCCAGCCGACATCAAGGTGTGCGATTCCGCAGCGGCAAAGACCCGGTGTTGTATCTCAGTAACCCCGATGGAATCGATGCGGAGAGCCGACGATCGGCGATGGATGCGCTTGGCCGGTTGCATCATTTGAAATTGCAAAGCGATGCCGATCCGCACGTGGAGACGCGGATTGCGCAGTACGAGTTGGCTTACCGGATGCAATCTTCGATCCCCGAGGCGACCGATCTTGCGGATGAACCCGATTATGTTTTCGATGAGTATGGGAAAGACGCCAGGAACCCCGGTACCTTTGCTGCCAACTGCTTGCTGGCACGGCGCCTGGCTGAACGCGGCGTGCGTTTCATCCAACTTTATCATCAAGGTTGGGATCACCACGGCAACTTGCCCAAAGGCTTGCCGGTTCAATGTCGTGAAACCGATCAGGCCTCAGCGGCGCTGGTGAATGATCTACGCCGCCGCGGTCTGTTGAAAGACACGCTGGTGGTTTGGGGCGGCGAATTCGGTCGCACGAACTATTGCCAAGGCAAATTGACCGGCAACAATTTCGGCCGCGACCATCATCCCCGTTGCTTCAGCATTTGGATGGCCGGCGGTGGGGTTAAAGGCGGATTCAGTTACGGCCAGACCGACCCGTATGGTTACAACATCGTCGAGAATCCGGTGCACGTTCACGATCTGCAAGCAACGATCTTGCACTTGCTGGGGATTGACCACGAACGATTGACCTTTAAATATCAGGGCCGCCAATTCCGACTGAGCGACGTCCACGGGCACGGGGTGCACGAGTTGTTGGCATAACGAGGTCGAATTCTCCGAATTCGATCACAACATTGTTCGCGTCATTCTTGCCTTGGGGGCGCGGCTCCCGCCGAGCCGGTACGGCTGAATCTTCCGGCTCGGCGGGAGCCTCGCTCGCCTCGTCCTCCCATCAATGCAGACTTGAGACAAAACCAAGTGACCGGACTCGGAGAGTTCGGCCACACTTGCCAGTCCGCGTCCTGAACCACCATAATGCTCGGTTGAGGCAATTCATGTTTGTATGAGAGATTCTGGGTGATGAGTGACGCAAAAGTTGATGGTGTGATCCACTTGATCGAAGAAACGAAAACCTACGGCAGCAAAGGTTTTCGCAAACGGCTGGTGGTGTTGGAACAAGATAAGGGCAGCTTTACCAATTATATCCCCGTGGAGTTCACTCGCGACGGTTGTGACAGCGTCGACGATTTGAACGTGGGCGATGAAGTGGAGATTGCTTATCGGCTGAGTGGCCGGCGCTGGCAAAAAGACGAAAACAGCGAGGCCAAGTATTTCGTCAATGTCGAAGCGATGTCGTTCAAGCTTTTAAATAGCAGCACAGACACCATGACCGAAAAGGTCACCGACAGCCCCAACGATGCCTTTGCCGAAGCCGGCGAGGACGAAGCGCCCTTCTGAAACCCGATGAAAGCACTCATCCTGAAGCAAATCAAAACGCCGCTGGAGCTTCAAGATCGCGAAGACTTGGAACCAGCCGCGGGCGAGGTTGTCGTCCAACTGAAAGCTGCCGGATTGAATCGGCGAGATTTCTGGATCACGCAGGGCATGTATCCGGGAATCAAACTGCCGGTGATTCTGGGATCTGATGGGGCGGGGATTGTCAGCGCGACCGGCCAAGGATTGGGCAACTATTGGCAGAACCGCGAAGTGATCATCAACCCGGGTTGGGATTGGGGCGATGATCCGAGCGTGCAAAGTGAATCGTTCCGAATTCTAGGCATGCCCGATGACGGTACGTTTGCGACACAAGTCCGAGTTCCCGCTGAATACTTGCACCCCAAACCCGACGACCTGGATTGGACCCAGGCCGCGGCGTTGCCGCTGGCCGGTGTGACCGCCTACCGGGCCGTGTTCACGCAAGGCAAACTTGTGGCGGGCGAGACCGTTTTGATTAACGGAATTGGCGGCGGCGTGGCCACGTTTGCATTGCAGTATGCGGTGGCGGCGGGCGCGGATGTGTGGGTGACGTCATCTTCGACCGAAAAGATCAAACGCGCCGTGGAACTTGGTGCCAAGGGCGGCGTTGATTACACCGTTGACGGTTGGTTCAAGCAGCTGGCAGCTGAGGCTCCAGATCCCGATCTGATCATCGATAGCGCTGGCGGCCGCGGTTACAACACCTTGTTGAATCTTGCTGCCCCCGCCGCTCGCCTTGTCAATTACGGGTCAACCGCGGGATCACCCGAGACGTTGGATCTGTTCAAGGTCTTTTGGAAACAACTCACCTTGCAAGGAACCACGATGGGTTCGCCCGCCGACTTCGCAGCCATGCTCGCGTTTGTCGAGCGGCACAAGATCCGACCGGTCATCGATCGCGTCTTTCCCCTCGCTGACGGAAACGAAGCAATCAATCTGATGAGAGCTTCGCCGCAATTCGGAAAATACTTGTTGGCGGTATCGTAATCTCGTAGGCCAGGACTTGAAAAACGTCCAGCTTAAGAAGGACTTTGAGCCTGGTTTTTCTCTGGAGTCACGGTAGTTGGAGGCATCGACGTTTTCGTTCATCACAACCATACGACAACTGCGTAGCAGTGGCAGCGTAGAGCCTGGGGTCAGGATTGCTCGTCTCTAGTGCATTTTCAAATATCTCGTAGGCCA
>JBFJVZ010000119.1:0-17373 GCA_041623895.1 Pirellulaceae bacterium
ACGGCACCGGCCAGGGCAGCCGACATTTTTACATGTTGGTATTCGGGCCGCAGAATCAGCCCAAGTTTTCGCTCGACCTGCACGCTTCCACCGCCCAGCACTCGGCCTTCAATCTTCAGTGCGTCGTCTTCGCCGGCAGAATAATTAGATCGCGTCAGAATCGGACCGGTCGCGATGGTCATGACTTCACTTTTGCGAATCGCGCTTTTTAATAAACGCTGATGACGTAAACGCGTATCCAACAACCAGCCGCCATGCAAATCTTTGACGCGACTTTTGGGTGGCGAAGTGATCTTCACATCCAGCGGATCACCGCGGCGAGCCCCCGGCGGGACAAAAGCTCTGACCAGCACGAGCGCCGTATCATCGCGCTCCAGAAACTGATTGGGACTGGGTACGCTGTTGTGATTCATTTCGTCCAGTAGCTGATCGCGATAGCCCGATGGATCGCTGGGCCCGCCGGTACCTTGCAGTGCGTTGACCGCTGCGACACCGTCGACTTGAATCACATTCATACCGCGAGGAACAACGGCTTCGCGAAGCAGGTCAGGCGGATCAGGTACCTTCATCAACTCTCGCAGCCGAGTATCCTCGTCGACCTCATCGGAGTTGTTTCGCCACAGGGAGCAGCCGCACGAAAACGCGAACAAAACCATCGCGATCAGGCAACTGAAAGTGGGCGGGAGTTTTCCAAGCGCTCGGGGCATCCTGCCACGCATGTCACGGTCTCTGTTTTCTGGGCAATTCGGGCACTTCCAGCGGCTGGTGATACCGAAGAAGTTCACCGCAGGGCAAGAGAAAACGTGCTTCCGGCCTCAGTGCTCACCTTCCCCGGGTGGCTGAAGCTTCTGGTTGTCCCGGTGCCGGTTCTTATCCCGCTTCGTCTTCTTGTCCAAGTTACGCATCAGCGCAGCGGTCAAATCGATACCGCTCTGGTTGGCCAAACAGATCGTGACGAACAGCACGTCGGCGAGCTCATCGGCCAAATCCCCCGGCGTTTCGCCGGCTTTGATCGATTGTTCCCCGCAGGTTCGCGACAGAATACGGGCGACTTCCCCGACTTCTTCGACCAACTGAGCCAAGTTGGTCATTTCATCAAAGTAGCGAACTCCGATCGATTGGATCCACGTGTCGACCGCATCCTGGGCTTGGCGAATCGTCAGCGGCTGTGGCTGCCGACTCATTTCGCTAGCAACAGGTAAGTCCCGCTTTTGCCTGCCACGCCGATGTCCACCCGATCGTCGCCATCAATGTCTTCGACGACAAGCTGCAGACCGCAGCCCACGTGACCTTCCTCGATCGTATGCCGAGTGAATTCGCGGGTCTTGTTATTCCACTTGTAGTAATACAAGCAGGGCATTTCCATCCCGCCGGGGTCTTTTCCGTTGTGGGCGAAGTAACGCTTGCCGGTTATCAATTCGGGTGATCCGTCAGCATCCAAGTCAGCCCAAGCCAAGGTGTGTGGTTGGCTGTAGCTGTCATCGATCTTGTGCGGGCTGAACTGGATCTCGCCCTCGTCAGTCGTGCCGGTGTTTTCCCACCAGATCAATCCGTAATCGTGCCCGTTGCCAAAGATCAGATCGCTGTCACCGTCTTTGTCCAAGTCGGTGACGATCATCGGCACACTGGCGTGCAAGTTCCAACTGGCGTGGAATTTCCACGGACCGCTCCAGGGTCCCGCTTTCGGCTGCTCGTACCAGCCGAGCCCAACCAGGATATCTTTCAGTCCGTCGCCGTTCAGGTCGCCGACCGCCATGCCATGGCCGTTGATGTCGGGCCCCAACTCATGCGGCTTTAGTTCGTAGATCGCGCCGCCATCGGCAGCCTTGGCAGCTGCTTTGGCAGCCGACGGCTGCTTGTCGACCAGTCGCCAAATCACGGTGGGATTTTTCTTGTTCCAACTATTCACGATCCATTCAGGACGACCATCACCGTCAACGTCCTCCAACAACTGTCCTTCGTTTTGCGAAAGTTTCGTGTCGACCAACAAGTGCTGCCGCCAATGCTTGCCCAGCCGCAGCCCTTCGGGGCCGGGGTTTTCGTACCAGTGAACTTCGGTGGGCACAAAAGATCCGGCGATCACATCCAAGCGGCCGTCGCCATTCATGTCCCACAAGTAGTCACCGTTGCTTTGCACGTAACCATTCCAGTCTTCGATCGAACGCACCGGCCGCGGCGCCCAATCGCCGTTGCGATACCAATTGCGGCCGGCAACCAGATCTTTCTTGCCGTCACCATCCAGGTCACCGCAAGCGATTCCCTCGTTGCTGTCGATCATCAGCAAACGGGAGTCGAATTTTACTTCGGGGTCGGCTGCGGTCGCTGTGAGACTGGCAATTGCGAACACGCACGCGAACACCAACAGAGGCAAGCGAAGATGCATCGGTTGTTCTTCCTGAAATAGTTGAGAAAACGGATAGTGATTTGACAGAGCCAATTCTAGGGTAGGCCCCGCCTGGTGATGGGAACTGCAAGGATGGAACCGGCATGACAAGTTCTGGCCTGCTTCGGAGCTTTCTAACTATGCTAGCCGCTGAAGGATCGTAGGTGGAGCAGCCGATTTGCTGTTTCAACCGGAACAAACCTTACGGAAACCGGGACTTTCCGATCCCACCCGCTCGGGAGGGTTTGTTCGGGAGGCGAAAAAAGCGCATGATCGGGCGGAGCAGGGAGAAACGCGACCTGTTTCCGGCTCTTGCCACCAAGCAACTGGATACGAAGCACGACGACCATGGATCAAACGACGCGCGAAGAACTGCTGTACAGCGAAGACCTTCACGTCGGGGATTCTTGGACCACCGACTGGCGCGAAATCAGCGGTGATGACGTTGCCGATTTTGCCCAGCTGACCGGTGATCATGATCCGCTTCATACCGACGCCGCCGGCACATCGTCGCCATACGGCAAACCGATTGCCCATGGCTTATTAGGTTTAAGCGTGATGGCGGGCTTGAGCACGACCTGCCCCGCCGTGGCGACGCTGGCCTTCACGACGGTCGCTGATTGGGAATTCAAAGCGCCGATTTTCTTTGGGGACAAAGTACAAGTTGTCACCGAAGTCGAATCGATCGAGCCACACGGCAGACGCGCCAGCCGTGTTGTTTGGTTTCGCAAGCTACTGAACGAAGACGGAAAAGTCCTGCAGCAGGGACGTTTGGTCACGCTGGTGTCGTCAAGAGAGCGTGTGCGACGCAAAGTCGCAAGCGGCGATGCGGATGCCAAGCGAGGCAAATTGCCGCCTCGGTAGCAATCATGTTGGAACAATTGTTCAACACGTGCGTTGTTATCGGGGGAGTGATTGCTCTTCTGGTTGGAGCTTTCCCTACCCCTACATGCCCCCTGCAGATCTGCCCACGCCTGCGGTTTATAGAGCAACATTGAAGAGTGCGTACCTGATGACATGGCGGTCGCTGTGGCCGATCAAGCAACTCCTGACATGGCGTTTCATCAGGCAATCTCGCCAACGACTCGAAGCCGTGGGATTGACGATCAGCGGAACCTAGCGTTTCTTTCGACTCGCCGTTTTTCTGCGAATCGCGAAACCCCTCAGCTTTCGCTCAAGACTTCCACATCGACGCTGACTTGCAATTGCGGTTTGCCGCCTCCCAGCACAACGCCTCGCATGGGACTGACTTCGTTGTAATCACGACCGAGGCAAATCGGAATGTGACTGGTGCCGCAGCGACAGGCATTGGTGGGGTCGACGTCAATCCAACCTAAGTGCGGGCCCATGTAAACGCTGACCCAGGCATGCGATTCGTCCGCACCCACCAATCGCTGCTGACCTGGGCCAGGAACGGTGTGTAGGTATCCGCTGATGTATCTGGCCGGCAAGCCGATCGATCGCAAACCGGCGATTTGCACATGGGCGAAGTCCTGGCAAACGCCCGCTTTTAAGTCAAAAGCTTTCTCTGTCGTTGTGGAGACGTCGGTGGCGGTGGTGTCATACTTAAAATCGTGGTTGATTCGCCTGGTCAAATCCAGTGTTGCCTCAATCATGTCGCGGTTAGCAGTAAAGGACGCCAGCGCATAATCGGCAAACCGTTGACTCCGACGTATACGTGGCGAATCAAAGCAATATTCTTGGACTTCCAGCCAGCGGTCATCCGATGCATCGCTGACACCGCGGACTACATCTTCCCAGCGGACGGACGGCTCTGACTTGGGATAAGGATCGCAATGAATGCTGACGTCGCTATCGATGGTCACACTCAATTCGCGGTGCAAAGATTCGATGGCAAAGGTGTAAACGAGATTACCGAAATAATCTTCATGTTGCTCAACGATGTCGGGCTCCGGTGTGATCAGCACGTCCACTTGATGAGACTCGATGCGGGCAAGCATGTGCGACATCGTTCGGGGCATCATCCGCAGCTGATTCTGGCAAATCGCTACGGGTTCGCTGTAGCGATAACGTGTTTGATGCTTGATCTTGTAACGAACTGTATTTGACACGGCAGCAATCACTTTTTGGGAAAACCGTGTGAATGAAGGCGGCCCGTCAAAGCCTGCACGCCAGCGGTGTGAATCAGGTAACGGGCTGAAATCGCGTCGGAGAGTTGCGGAAGCCGTGCGATCAAGAATTCCAACAGCCTTTTTAATTCGCCGCGTGTACGTTGTTCGCCGACACGTGAAAGTGCAAACGGATCGGGCATCTGAACTTGATGGAGTAAGTCTTTGGCCAGCTTTTCGTCTTGGTCAAGTCCCGCTTCCGTGGCATCACCGGGAAGTTCAACGATCAATTCATCGATCCGCTGCAGCTGAAAGATAATCGAGCGAGGATTTGTGTTGTCGGTGATTAGCAAATCAATCACCGCGGCGGGTTGAAGCTGATGCAGGTAGCGAACGCGGTATGTCATCAAACTGTCACGCGTCCGCAGAACAGACTCCAGCAATTGCTGCTCGTCGGCAATCACGTCAACCAATGTGGCTGCCAGTAGCTCGGCGGTTTGCCAGGCGCGTTCGATACGGCGACCGAGTTCCAGGAAACGCCAGGCGTGCGTTCTGGTCATGCTTTCGCTGGCCAGGCCCGCAAATGCCAACATGGCCGGAATCAACCTGTTGACGCGGTCGATCGTCGCCGTCATGTCTCGACTGGCGAAAGTTTCGGCATCCTGCAACTCGTCATCGATGCGGGTCAGGATGCGATAGCCGTCCAGCGAGATTCTATCTCGAACCGCCGAAGCGTTGTTCATCATGTTTGTCAGACTCGCCAACAATCCGCGTTGCTGAGCGGCGTCAAACACCGACTCCGGAAGCACTGTCTCCAATGTTGGTAACGCTTTCTCGAATTCCTTGATCGCGTAATCCGGGTCGAGCTGGCCGACCGCAGCCAAGGCCGCAATCAAGCGCGGCACATCGGGCATGTCAACCAGTTCGTTCTCACCCGCTAAGCGAGTCATCGTTGTCCGCAAGAGCCGAGCAATCGACTCCGCTCGCTCGAAGTATCGTCCAAACCAAAACAGATTTTCGGCAACGCGGCTGGGTAATTCATCACCGCCGCGGGTCAAGCGAATCGTCTCGCCGGCGGGCGGCAGCAGCGTCGTTTCCGTATCGACCGGATGTTCACCGATCACCCAGCAATCCAGACCCAAGCGACCGGATGTGGGACTTTGATCCAACGGCTCCGATTCCGGACTGACACGGGCAAGTCCTCCCGGCAACACTTCCACGCTAGCTGCCGTCTGCAATTGAAATGAACGCAGGGCAACATGCCAGGGCTGCAACTGCTGATCGTACCAAACCGGTGTCACGCTGCGACTGGGACGCGACTGAGCCACATACTGATGAGGGTTGGCGTTGATGGCCGCGACCAGTTCTTCTCGACCTGCCAGTGAAAGCGACGCCGGTACGGTCGGGGCCGCACCCGTGATCACAAACGCCGGGCGAATGACCAGATCGTCAAGGTGCTGCAAGACATAGGTCCGTTCCTTTTGACCACCGCACCAATAGGTTGCCACTGATGGCAACGCCAACTCCTCGCTGAATAGAAATCTGGCGGCGGCGGGCAGGAATGGCAACAGCGCCGGCATCTGGGCCAAAGTACTGCCGATGTCGTTGGCCACTGCCACCGCCCCGCTGCGAATCGTCTGCAATAAACCAGTAGCGCCTTCGGTGGAATCGGGTTCCAATTCCAAAGGATCGCATTTCTGGTCGGAAATCTTTCGCCACAATACCTCCAGCGGCAGCAAGCCGCCAAGTGTCTTTACGTTCAAGCGACCGCGTCGCACCGCCAGGTCGCGTCCTTGGACCAGAGTGTATCCGAGATAGCGAGCCAGATAGGCGTCCTCGAAATACCGGTAGCTGCGCGGGCCCGGTGAAAGGATGGCGACTCGCGGATTGTCTCTTTGCCGCGGCGCGATGGAAGCCAGATGTTCCTGCAGCGAAACAAAAAAACGGGCCAGCCGATGAACATTGCTTTGGCGGATCAATTGCGGCAACGCGCGGGTAATGATGATTCGGTTTTCCAACGCGAAGCCCAGCCCGCTGGGCGCGCGTGTGCGGTCGCCCGTCACCCACCAAGTGCCATCGTGATTGCGGGATAGATCGGTCGCCGTCAAATGCAATCGACGCGGACTGGTTGCGGGCAACTCATGATAGGTGCGGGCATAAGTTGGATTTGCACTCAACAATTCTGCCGGCAACACCCGTTCTTTAATCAGCCGCTGGGGGCCGAGCAAGTCCGCCAAAACTGCTTCCAACACTCGCACCCGCTGCCCGAGCCCGGATTCCAGGACCTGCGATTCGGCCGGGCTGATCACTAGCGGGATCGTTGATAGCTTCCACGGTCGCGCAGGCGCGTCTTTACGGTCAATATGAAAGTTGGCGGCACTTTGATGCACCAAACGGTCCGCTTCCTCGGCGCGGGCCTGGATTCCCTGAGCGCCTAGCGAATCCAGAAAACCAGCGATCGGTTTCCAGGCATCTCGAACCTGGCCATCCTGACGTCGATATTCATCAAATCCCTTCCCGCCCCAACGGTATTGGGAAAATGGTGCGTCTCGGGACAAAGTCGGATTTGATTCCACAGAGGTCGACCGGTTTTGGTAACGAGGCAGTAACCCGGAGCCTGCGCTTAAATATCTTGCCCATCATAAACCGCCGCGAATCCAACGTCACCTGGATGAGGACCCGCTTGCGGCATGCATCGACGCACTGTTGTGGGGTTTCGTGGAAAAATGCCACCCGAATTGTCATGCGCGGGAAGTTGCATGAAAGAAGTCTTCGTTCATTGCCTTGCCGATCAAGTTCAAATCGGTCTGCAAGGCATCAATGAATTCATGCATGCCGCCGGCCAGGACTTCCTTAACTCTTGTCGTTGACATGCGATGTTCAAGCTGAGCGATACGGTGGCGAGCGAGACTGGGAGTATCGGAGTTTGACCGCTTCTGGATCTCGTCCAGTGACCAGTCGGTCGCGGCGACGCAGTACAAGACGGAGCGTGGAAAATCCTTGTTGAACAAGAAGAACTCAACCACGTTTTCGACGTCAATCAAATGATGCCTTCGCCGGTAGGCCTCAAAACCACTGATGGCAAACAGCAGCATGGACCACTGCAAATCATCGATTGCCGTACCCACGTCTTCGACTCGCGGCAGCAGGTTAAAGTACTTGACGTCCAGGATTCGAGACGTCTTGTCGGCCCGTTCGATCATGCGACCCGCATTGGCAAAGTGCCACCTGGCATTGTGCGCCATGGTGCAGTCAAGCACGCCCGTCCACTGAATCGCGATGCGGCGGACTGAGTCAAAGAATTTATTTGGCGATTCAAGTAACGGCAGCTTCGCGGCATCGTCGACGAAGTGATAGAACTGGTTGATCTGTTCGTAGGCTTCGGATGAAAGCGACTCGCGGATACCGCGGGCATTCTCCCTGGCCTGCCTTAACGAAGAGAGCATCGAATTCGGATACTCGCCATCGAAGGCCAAGAACTGCGTCACGGTTTCGGCATTCGCGATCTTGTGCCGCTGTTCAAAAGCTTTCAAGTCGCCTGTTGCATGAATCAGCGGCAACCAGGGATCGACCGAATTGTCGGGCTGGTCAAGTGTCAGGTGGTGGGTGACTTCCAGGAACCGCGCCAAATTCTCGGCCCGCTCCACCTGGCGGCTCATCCAGTAAATCGCTTCGGCAACACGTGAGAGCATGATTAAGGTTTGGCAACAGTTTGACCGGGTTCGGCAGCGACCCAAGTATCTTTGCTGCCGCCGCCTTGGGATGAGTTGACGACCAGCGAGCCTTTGCGAAGTGCCACGCGTGTCAGACCGCCGGGCAAGACCCAAACCTCGTCGGGCCCGCAAAGAATGTAAGGACGCAGATCCACATGCCGTCCTTCCAGTGAGTCACCGGCCATCGTGGGCACGCGGGACAGCGAAAGCGTCGGCTGGGCAACATAATCTCGGGGATTGTCGATGATCTTCTTCGCAAACATGTCGCGCTGGGCTGGCGTTGCGTGCGGGCCAATCAGAATCCCGTAACCGCCTGACTCGTTGGCCGCTTTGACGACCAATTCGTCAAGATGCTCGAGCACATACTTGCGTTCATCGTCCCGAAAGCAAACGTACGTCGGCACGTTCGCCAAGATCTGCTCTTCGCCCAGGTAGTAACGGATCATCTCCGGCACGAAGGCATAAATCACTTTGTCGTCGGCCACGCCCGTGCCCGGTGCGTTGGCCAAAGCAACGTTGCCCGCACGGTAGGCACGCATCAAACCAGCGACACCAAGTACGGAATCGGGCCGAAACACCTCGGGGTCCAGGAATGTGTCATCGATCCGCCGATAAATCACATCGACCCGCTGTGCACCGTCGGTCGTACGCATGAATACGCAATCGTCTTCTACAAACAGGTCGCGGCCTTCGACCAATTCCGCGCCCATCTGTTGGGCCAAGAAGGAATGTTCGTAGTAGGCACTGTTGTAGACTCCGGGTGTCAGCACCGCGACAGTCGGATCGACCGCTTGTGGTGGCGCCATTGCGCGCAGCATCTGATACAGCCGGGCTGGATAATCGTTGACCGGTCGAACCTGCGAGGCCTTGAAAACCTGTGGAAAATTCTTCTTCATCACGAACCGGTTTTGCAACACGTACGACACGCCGGAGGGGCATCGCAGGTTGTCCTCCAACACGAAAACCGCACCCGTGTCGTCGCGGATCAAGTCGGTGCCCGTGATGTGGCACCAGACATCGTGAAATGGTTTGAGACCTTTGCACTGCGGCAAGAATGTCGGCGCCGTTTCGATTAGCTCGCGCGGAATGATGCCGTCGCCCACAATTTGTTGTTTCGAGTAGATGTCCGCTAGAAAGGCATTGAGGGCTTTGATGCGTTGCTTCAGTCCCGCATCGATATGCTTCCAGAGAATGGACGAGACGATTCGGGGCACGATATCGAAAGGCATGATCTTTTCCGTGCCGGCTTCGTCGCTGTACACGGTGAAGGTGATGCCCATCTGATACAGCGAGCGTTCGATGGCGTGTTGCCGGCGAATCAGTTCTTCGCGCGGCATTTCGTTGATCAGCCGCACCAATTCCTCGGCACCAGGCCGCGGTGCACCCTGTTCATCGACCAACTCGTCAAAAAAGCCTTCGGTTTGATATCCCGAAAGCAGCGGCCGGCCGGACTGTGATTGTGATTGTGATTGATTGGCCATTGAGTCTGGCTACGCACGTTGTTAACGCCTGATCATTCAGCACGACTGGCCCCGCAGGCCGCATCGCGCACCGGTCCGCCTTTCTTCAACCGAATCAGTTTAAGACCAACTTGGACAAGATCACAGTGCCGATAGCATCACAGTGCCGATAACTAACGTTGACCAAGCGCCATCCCTGGGGCACGCGGGCATGCAGTGAACGCCCCGGACATGCTGGGCGGCAACATCGATTGGCATGATGAATGCATATCGAGATCCAGACTCTGTCTCTAACCCAATGGGATACCCGAACGATGTCTCAAGTTCTGCCAGCAAAGAATTCGTACCCGATGGTCGCGGATCGCGAATACCACTGGCTAAACGAAGCCAAGTATGTTGCCGAGCAGACCACTGATGTCGAGATAGTGGTAGATATCTCTGCCGTAGACCAGATTCGCAGCGCGGAACTCAATCAACTGATCCGACTTCATCTGGAGTTGAAGGGTCAGGGGCGCACCTTAGTGCTGGAGCATGCACAACATCAGCTCTGGGAAATATTTATGCTGACGCGGCTGAATCGGCTGATCGAGATTCGCGATCCACAAGAGAAAGCGTGTTAGGGAAACCTTACGGATTATCAGGCTGCTTAAGTCGTCAACAGCGCTGCCTAATTTCGAGGCAAATGGCGATCGATTTTGTCGCCCAACATGAGGCGGAAAAGATTTTCCAAACTTAATTTGGTTAAGCGACCGGTTGTTTCATCTTTTCGAGTTCCACCTGGATGTCGCTGCCATCGGGCGTTGCGTCGCTTTCGATCTTGAACCAGTCCTCCTCGTATTTCAGGAATCCGGGTTCGCCCTTCTGAGCTTTCTTAAGAGCCAGATTAGCACCCAACGCAATTACGGCGTCGCCCATCGCGACTTCGGGCTTGCAGCGCGGCTGATTTTCCGGAGCCGGATTGCGAATGCAGTACGCCCAGTGTTCGATCTCTTCGCGGTAGCCGCGGCTAACCGGACCGGCATCGGCTTTCTTGGCTTCTTGGGCTGCGTAGTCACCGCTGGCACTGGTATCCAGCGCGTAACCGCTGTCTGCCTTTTTCACTCCCACTTTGCTGCCGGTATCGCCGTCGCGATACAGCAGTACGTCCGTCTCTTTGTCCAGGATCAGGGTTCCCTTGGTGCCCATCACAACTTCGCCCCAGCCGCCAAATCCATTGCCGTTGATTGACGAATAAGTGACCACCACTTTCTTTTCGGGATGCGTTTCTTCGTCGTACCCTGGTACGGCACCATCGGGGTAATTCTCAACTCGGTCATAGTAACCGACGTCGAAGGTTTCGGGATATTCGGGTCCGGGGAATTCGAACATGCAATAAACATGGTCACCAGCCTCGCGATCGAGCGGCATGATATGGCGACCGCCGACCGCGTGTACCGTCAAAGGATGCACCTTCTTACCGTCATCACGAAGTGAACTCAGGAAGATACTGACCGCATCCAATTGGTGGCTTCCCAGTTCGGCCATCAGGCCGGCACCGGTGCGCTCGAACAATCGCCAACGATGTAGCTCATCCATCGACGTGAAAATTTTGTCGTCAATCGAAAAATCCTGGTAGCCAAACTTCGTGGGGTCGATGTTTTTGTCGGCGTCCCAGGCGGTCCACTGTGCGATCTCTGCCTGCAGCCTGGCGATCTCCTTGGGATCCTTTGTGTTGGCCAAGGCACGCTGCCGATACTCCAGATCCTTTTTAATGCGGTCGAACATTTTTCCGTTCGCCATTTTTTCTCCGCCCGGAATCGGCATCGACCAGCTATCGCGGCCAGGCAAATTACCACGGTGCCATTGCGCGCGGATGTGGTGCAGTTGTCCCAGCAATCCCCAGCGGATCAGATTCACCGCGTTATCGTATTTGACGTTGTAGTGACGCTGATGACCGGTCGCCAGATGCAGCGGATTGCCGGCGGGATCTTTCAGTTCCTGAGACATTCTGGCCATCGCCTTGCACTGCCCGATGTTGTGAGCCATCAACTTTTCGGTCAGCACATGAAGTCCACGTTCCATCGCGTGGGCAGCCACAGTGGCGTGCAGAAATAGGGGCAAAGCAATGATGACCGCCTCGATGTCGGGGTCATCCAGGCAGGCCATGATACCGCCGTTGTCCGCGTTATAGACTTTGACGTTACGGCGAGCTTCAGCTTCGTCCTTGTAGCCGACAACGCGGATCAAACCCGGTCGGCGAACGAGAGCTGAGGGGCTACTCCAGTCTCCGTGAAAGGCGCGATGTTCACTGAAAGGTCGAATGTCACAGATCGCTTTGACGTCGACGTATTCGGGATTGCAACCGCCAATCAACACGCTGCCCTCGTCACCGGTTCCGATGACGGCAACACGAACAGGATCGTTGACTTTGCCATAGCCAAAGTAAGCCGCACCCAAGCCGGCACCACTGACGGCTCCAGCGGCAATCAGTCCGCGGAGAAAGTCACGACGATTGACGTCGTAATAACTGCCCACAGCGGCGTAGTAGTTTTCTTGGCCAACTTCGCGTTGTTCTTTGGAAAGTTTATCAACCATGGCTGGTTCCTCTGCTCTAGAGTCCGGTCACGTCAGCTGTCCGCACAACGCGTCCTCGCTCGGTTACTCTCTATGGTTCAGTTTACGGGGACGGCCGCGTTAAGCGCACCCTTTTTTCCGCGATTTATAGCTCTTCCTCACCCTGAATTCCCCACACCTTGCGGACGATCAAGTGCAGGAAATAGTCCAATCCGGCAAATCGCCCGGCTGCCGTACCGGCCAGCACCAGACAGGCCATGCACTCAATCAGCTGGTAGTAGCTGGAGCTCGGACCCGCCAGCGGAGGATACTGACTCAAGAACACAGAACCGAGAAATCCGGCGGCTGCTAACGCGGCCAATGGCGTGAATAGCCCCAACAGCAGGCATAATCCGATGGCAATGTCAAAATACGGGACAAGCCAATTGATGATGCTGGTATCGATAAACCCCGTGGGTGGTTTGCGAAGATAGATCGGCGGATGCGCCTGTTTTTGTTTCGCGGTGGCCAAGGCGTTTTGGGCCACCTCGTAGTTCTTCCAAATCTGGTCGATTTGATTCAAAGTTGGCTGCAGCTTTGCCTGGCGTTCTCTGCGGATTGATTCGCGCTGACCTCGCAAGCTGGAGACCTGCTCGCGAGCCGGGTCACGCTCCATCTTCCTGATTCGCTCCAAACCCAGATCGTATTCTTGCAGGTCAACCCGATTGTCCTCCAAGACCTGCTCCAACTGCTCGACAGCGTTCAAGTAGTTTTGATGAGCTTTTTGTTGCTGAGGCTTTTCAAATCCGTATCCCCGGATGACTTGATTGCGGTACCTTTCAAACCATTGCTCGGAGGCTTTCACGTCACGTCGCAACTTGCCATCGTGATCCCAGACCAGGGTGCGAAAATTTTCCGCAAAAGGCCCGCGGGCGTTGGCGAAAAACGGCGAGGCATCCCATTGACCACTTTGCAATTTGTCGACGCCCTCGGTGTAGAAATGCCAGCCCACCGTTAATCGCAACAGCACCAACATGGTGATTCCGATCAAGCCCAGCAATCGCGGCGACAATCCCCAGCCAACCAGGAAACGCAAAGGAAAAGTCAAAATCTTTGGCACGTAACACTGGCTCCAAGGTGGACTTGCAGAAAATCGGCAGGCAGAAATTCGGAAGATCGCTGCAACCGGCCTCCGCAAGCGAGCTGTGGATGCCGGCAGGAGGTTTGGGAAAGCGAAATATTATGGCAGCCAGCAAGCCAGCCGCCAAGGAGAAAGGTGAGAAATCCACCCGACTCCGCTGCAGGTATTCTTCGCTTGATTGATCACCGCGGCGTTTAGCCGCTAGGCTTTGGGTAACCGCACAGCACGCACTTGTGGCCAGCCAGCGCGGCCTTGCCATGAATTCCAGGTTGCCACCGGAAGGATACCGCCTTATGCCAGATGTCATCACCCAATCGCCCACCGGGAATCAGGCGCCCGCTGAGGCTCAACCATTTGTCCATCTTCACTGTCACAGCCATTACAGCCTGTTGGACGGAGCCGGCGATATCGGTCGGCTAATCGATCGCTGCGTTGATCACGGGATGAACTCACTGGCACTGACCGATCACGGCAACCTGCATGGTGCGCTCGAATTTTATCGCAAAGCGCAATCTGCCGGGATCAATCCGATCATCGGTTACGAGGCCTACATTGCGCCCGGCAGCCGCTTCGATAAAGGCAACGCGGGGGGCAGCAAAGAAGCCAGCTACCATCTGACGCTGCTGGCTCAAAACCACACTGGCTACAAAAACTTGATCAAGCTGGCCAGCGCCGCGTCGTTGGAAGGCTTCTACTTCAAACCTCGCATCGACAAAGAAATCCTGGCTGCCCACAGCGAAGGAATCATCTGCCTGTCGGGCTGCGTCAGCAGTGAGTTCAGCCGCGCGATTTTGAAAGGCATCGATACGGAGGAGCACGAAAAGGAGGCCCGCGAAATCGCAGCTTGGTTCCACAACGTGTTTGCCGATCGTTACTTCATCGAAATCATGAATAACGATTTGCCGATCCAAAGAGAACAACTTCGTGGCGCCGTCGAGATCGCCAACCGATTGGGTCTGCCGCTGGTCGCTACCAACGACACTCATTATGTCGATCGGGATGATGCCGAAGCGCAGGACATCATGTTGTGCATCAATACCGGACGATTCCGCACCGACACGTCGCGGATGAAAATGGAGAACGACCAGTTCTTCTTGCGATCCCCGCAGCAGATGTACGAAAAATTTCCGGGACTGGAAGATGCCGTGGCGCGAAGCCAGGAAATTGCCAATACGGTCGACATCGATCTGCAACTGGGGAAGTACTACTTTCCCAGCTTTGAATGCCCGGATGATAAGCAACCGATCGACTATCTGCGACAGCTTTGCATCGAAGGTCTGTTGGAGCGCTATGAAGGCGACCCCGAACGAATCGTTGACGGCAAGTTGAGCGACGAAGTGATGTCGCGGTTGGATCGAGAACTGGGCGTCATCGAAAAACTGAAATATGCGACGTACTTTCTGATCGTCTGGGACTTCGTCACTTACGCGCGTCACAAAGGCATCTCGGCGACCGCCCGTGGCAGCGGCGTCGGCGCACTGGTTTGTTACGCACTGTATTTGTCGCACGTCTGTCCGCTGCGATACGATTTGCTGTTCGAGAGGTTCTTGGACGAAAGCCGCACCGAACCACCCGATATCGACATCGACTTTGAAAAGGAACGCCGCGGCGAAGTCATCGATTACGTCAAACAGCGGTACGGCCACGACAACGTTTGCCAGATCGGCACGTTTGGCACGCTGGCGGCGCGGGCTGCGATCAAAGACACCGGTCGGGCTCTGGGCATCCCGCTGGCACGAGTGAACCAAATCACAGAAATGGTGCCGGAAGAACTCAAGATCACATTGAAGAAGGCGCTTACCAAGAGCGCCGATTTGAAAAGGGAATACGACGGCGATCCGGAGATCCGCGAATTGCTCGATCTGGCCATGAAGATCGAAGGGCTTGCCAGGAACGTGGGTACTCACGCGGCCGCTGTCGTGATCGCCGACAAACCGCTGACCGAATACGTTCCACTCGGTCGCGTGCCCGGCAAACAAGACGTGATCACGCAGTGGTCGATGGGTGACGTGGAAGCATCCGGTTTGCTGAAAATGGACTTTTTGGGTTTGCGAAACCTGACGATGCTGAGCCGCTCCGTGCAGCTGATCGAGCAAACCACGGGCAAGGCGGTTGACCCGCTGAAATTCCCGCTCGATGACCCGCAAACTTACGCGCTGCTGCAGCGTGGCGAAACCAAAGGTGTCTTTCAGCTCGAATCGGGCGGTATCCGCGATCTGTTGTTGCGGATGAAACCCGACCACTTTACCGACATCATCGCTACGGCGGCGTTGTATCGACCGGGTCCGCTCGAAGGCGGTATGGTTGACGATTACGTCAATATCAAACACGGCCGGCAGAAACCCGAGTACAAACATCCGGTCTTGAAAGATATCTTGGAAGAAACCAACTCGGTCATGGTTTACCAAGAACAGGTGATGCGGATCCTGAACCGGCTCGGTGGTGTGCCGCTTGCCAAAGCGTACACGTGCATCAAGGCGATCAGCAAAAAAAAGGAATCGCTGATCAACGAGAACCACGAAATCTTTATCAGCGGCGCAGTGGAAAATGGCTTGTCGCAAAAAGACGCCGAAGATATCTGGAACTTGATCGTCAAGTTCGCGGGCTATGGTTTCAATAAATCACACTCAACCGCCTACGCGCTGGTCGCCTACCAGACCGCGTATTTGAAAGCTCACTATCCCGTCGAGTTCATGGCGGCCTTGCTGTCCAGTGACATTTCGGCGCGCAATTTCAAACGCAAAGACCCCATGGTCGAGCACATGGAAGACTGTGCGCGGATGGGAATCGAGGTCGTGCCGCCCGATGTGAATACCAGCGACGCCGACTTTTCCGTCGCTGACGGCAAGATCTATTTTGCACTCTCGGCGATCAAAGCGTGCGGTGGCTCGACCGCCACATCGATCGCAGAAGAACGCAAAAGAAATGGACCGTTTCGGGACATTTTTGACTTCTGTGAACGTGTCGACCCCAGTGCCTGCAATAAGTCTGCCATCGAAACGCTGATCAAAGCGGGTGCCATGGACAGCTTTGGTGCCCGCCGCAGCCAGTTGACCGCCGTGATCGAGCGTTCACTGCAAGCCGGCGCGTCCGTTCAGGCTGATAAGAGAAGCGGACAAGGCAGCTTGTTCGACACATTCGATGACCAGGAACCTGCGGACGTGGCGGATTCCGCCGTTTCTCTTCCCGATATCCCGGAGTGGCCCGAACGCCAAAAACTGATTGCTGAAAAAGAAGTCCTCGGCTTTTACCTGGAGAGCCATCCACTGGCGGAATTCGAGGCTAAGCTCACCGCCTTCAGTACGCACACCAGCGACTCGCTTTCCAATGTCAAAGATCGCGGCGAAGTCATCTTGGGCGGTATGATTAGCTCGATCAAATTCGCCCACACCAAGAATGGTAAACCGGGAACTCCGACCAAATACGCAAACTTTGATCTGGAAGACATGCAGGGATCGATCCGCTGCATTCTGTGGCCCAAAGGTTTTGTCGAACATGGCGACAAAATCCAGCCCGATGCGGTCGTGATCGCCAAAGGCAAATGTGACCGCCGCGGCGGTGGCGACGAAGCAAACTTGATCATCGATGAATTAATCTCCATCGACGATCTGGATACCCGTTACACACATGGCATCCGCATTCGCTTGGATGAAAGCGAGCACGATGAGACAACCGTCAATCGGCTCAGAGAAATCTTGCGAGGTTACCCGGGATCGAAAGATTTACTGCTCAGCATGACCCTGAGCCAGGGCGAACAAGTACACCTGAAAAGCGCCCGCTTTCGCGTGGAAATCAACAGCGAACTGAGGAATCGAGTCGATGATTTGCTCGGCATCGGCCACTACAAACTGCTGATGAGCCGGCCCAGGCGATAAACGCGCGCATTTTCAGATATCTCGTAGGCCAGGACTTGGACAGCGTCCGGCTTAGCAAGCAATTTGTAAGCCTGGGTTTTCTTATGGGTCATGGTAGTTGTAGGCATCGACGTTATCGTTCGACAATCGACAACTGCGTAGCAGTGGCAGCGGAGAGCCTGGGGTCAGGCTTGCTCGACTCCAGCGATCATTCCGCAGTC
>JBFJVZ010000120.1:0-17294 GCA_041623895.1 Pirellulaceae bacterium
AACTTTTGCTCGCTGTGTGTTCCGGGGGTGGCACTCGCTGCGCTCGCTTACCCCCGGCTACGATGTGCGATCCCTTCGGGATCAAGAAACCTGCGAAACGGATTCTAACAGCGACAGCATACATTCTCACCATCTCAGCCCGACTCTCCCGCAGGGAGCGTGATTCACGGAAATCTGGGCATTATCGAGACTCAGCAACTGCGCGGCCTGGGTGATATCAAAAAGCGCAACATTAAAACTGTCCTTCCACATTCTATGTTCGATGTTTTGCGGTCTTCTGTAAGTATCAGACGAACATCCAATATCGAACAAGGAATGTCGAAGGGCGAAGTCTACCCGTGATGGACGCAAAAGATCCGCGCACTTAAGAATTGCCTTAGCGAGGCAGATTGTAAAGAGTTTGTCAAAAAGCAGAAGAATTCAGCCGCCCCAAACGTTTTCAACCTTGGGGATCCGTATTCGTGTAAAATCGGTTCTCTGATTCCTGAACAGCTTACCGATGTTTGCCTCTTGTGCCGTGCGGCCCCTTTTCTCTGGAGATGTCGATGTTGATTAAACGGTGGACACTGTTTTTTTCAATCTGGTTGGTCTTTTTCTGCTTTTCTGAAGTCCTGGTCACGGCGCAAAACCCGGCTGCAGAAAAACCCGCTGCCAAAGCTGACCAAGCGCGGCCTGCGATTACTTCATTGCCGGCGATTGACGCTCGCATTCACCAGGCGATGCAATCGCGATCCTACGATGAAGCGGTCGCTGTGATCGATGCTGAACTTGCCGAGGGCAAGAAGTCACCGCAGGACTATCTGTTGTACCTCAAAGGCATCGCCTTGACCGAGGCAGAGAAGTATGACGAAGCGATCAAAACATTCGAGGAACTCCAAGAAAAACATCCCGACAGTAGTTGGTTTAGCCGTTCCCGATTCGCTTGTGCAAACGTCTACGTGCTCCGCCGCCAATACATCGACGCCGGTGCCATCTATCAGAAAGAAGCCGAACGTTTGCTGTCGCGTGACCGCAAAGATGAACTCGCCGGTGTCTACTTGGAGTTTGCGGATCGGTACTTTCAGGGCGTGCCGGCCCGTGATCCTTCACAGCAGAAGAAGCCTGATTACAAGCAAGCTTTGACCTACTACAGCGAAGCAGTCAAGTTGGGCCCGACGATTGGGCTTCGTCAAAAGATTGAATTTCGAATCGCCCGTTGCCATCAAGAACTTGGAACAAACGACCAGGCGATCGCGGCATATCAGGCATTCTTATCTGACCACGCTGGCGATTCGCCGCGTTCCGGAACGGCGGCTGCGCCGGAAATGCAGTCGGAAGCAAAGTTCAACTTGGGGGCGGTGCAGCTGGCCGCCGGACAGCGACCGCAAGCTCGAAAGACGTGGCAAGATTTCTTGGCGAGCGCCGGTGAGAATCCCGGACAGAATCCCGGACAGAATCCCGGTGATGATCCCGGCAAGGGAATGGCAGAACTGCTCGCCAAAGCGAAGTTCTCTCTCGCGCACACCTATGGAATGCCGTCGCCCAGCACGATCGGCGACCTGGAGTTGGGTGTTGCCGCGGCGGAATCGTTTTTGCAGCAGTATCCTGATCATCAGCTGGCGGCGCAGGCTGAACTCGAAATCGCTCAAGGCTATTCAAATAACGCCCGACACGTTCAAGCAATCCAGCGGCTGAACGACTTGATCGAGAACCCGAATTACGCGGATTCGGACCAGGTGCCGATTGCGCGGCGGATGCTTGGCAGTGCTTACTTGTCGCAGTCCAAGTTCGATGAGGGAATCGCTGCCTGGAAATCTTTCTTGGACTCGCATCCCACCGACCCGCAATGGTCGACTGTACAAAAACAGATCATTGACGCCGAGTTCGCGAAGGCCGCCGACGCTCGATCGAAACATGAATACGACAAGGCACGCGAGCTTTGGCAAACGTTTTTGAACAAGTACCCGTTGGACAATCGCGCGCCCGAGGTACTGACGTACTTTGGTGACATGAAGCATGCCAAAGCCGCCGAGATCCACAACAAGCGAGTTGCCGAGGCAAGGGAGCAAGGTCGATCCGCTCAATCTGTCAAGTTGAACGATGAGTGCGAGAAACTGTTCCTGGAAGCGATCGCGGATTGGCGGCGGGTCGTGACAAAGTATCCAGGCCACGGCTCGGCATCGAGGGCTGCGTTCCTGGTCGGACAAACGCTGGAGGATCGCCTGGGACGATTGAAAGAAGCGCTGGAAGCCTACAAGGAAGTCAAAGGAAATTATGCAAGCCAGGCGCAACAACGCATCTCGCGACTGACTTCGCCACAGTTAGAGATCGTGACCGAACGCAAATTCCGTAGCGACGAACAGCCTCGCATCAAACTGACAACACGAAACCTGGAAAAGGTGACCGTCAAAGCGTACCGCATCGACATGACGGACTATTTTCGCAAGATGCATTTGGCCAGCGGCGTGGAAACCCTGGACATTGCCTTGATCGATCCGGATCAACAATTCGAATACCAGGTGAAAGATTACCAAGAGTTCCAGTTAACCGAAGGCGATGTGGAAATCCCGGTTGCTGGTCCGGGTGTGACCGCGGTGACGGTGGCCAGCGAAAAACTGGAAGCCACAACCATGCTGGTCGTCAGCGATTTGGACGTGATCGTCAAGAGTTCGCGAAACGAGCTGTTCCTGTTTGCCCAAAACATGAAAACCGGCAAACCGATCGCCGGAGTTAGCGTGCTGATCAGTGACGGCTCAGAAGTGTTTGCCGAAGAATTGACTGCTGATGACGGTATTCTGCAAAAATCTTACGACCAGCTGAAGTCAGTCAAGGACCTCCGCGTGTTCGCCGCTGTGGACGGGCATGTGGCGTCGACCGTTAACGATTTGAATGGCTTGGACTTTGCCGTGGGCCTCTCCCCGCGAGGATATCTATTTACCGATCGTCCCGCGTATCGTGCCGGCCAACTGGTCAACATCAAAGGAATCGTCCGCTGGGTCGACGGTGATCGCTTTACCTTTGCCCAGGGCGAGAAGTTTTCTCTGGATGTGTATGACGCTCGTGGTCGGCAATTGCAATCCAGCACGGTCGCATTGAACGGGTTTGGCACGATCAATGACAACATCGTGCTGCCGGAAACGGCGCCGCAAGGTGACTACCGAATCCACTTGCACCGCGCCAGCAGTGGTCCCGATGACAAGACCGCTGCGCTCTCGTTCGAGACACGTTTCAAAGTGACCGATTACAAGCTGGAGCCGATCGATGTCGAAATTGACCTGGACAAGGATGTCTATTACCGGGGCGAAAAAGTCAGCGGCGATATTTCGATTGCTTATTACTACGGAACGCCGTTGGCCGATGAAACTGTGCAATATCGGCTTGCCGATGGCGAACTAATCACGGCCAAGACGGATGAAAACGGAAAGGTGGCTGTGTCGCTGGATACCGCGCGATTTAGTGAGTCACAAACACTCCAGTTGATGGTCCATTATCCCGATCGCGGATTAACACGAACGCAAGCCGTGTATTTAGCGACACGCGGGTTCGCCGTGACCGTGTCCACGGTTCGTGATGTGTACATCAGCGGTGAAACGTTTGAGACGCTATTTCAAGTCACCGATCCAGCGGGCAAGCCAGTCGAAACGGATCTAAAAGTCGAAGTTTTCCAGAAGACGAATGTAAACGGGCAGCCGGGCGAAAGATTGGTGGAAACACACCAGCTTGCCACAAAGAAGGACGACGGCCAGGCCCGCCAAACGTTGGCCGTCGATTCCAGCGGCATGTATATCGTCAGGGCAACCGGTGCCGACCAATTCGGCAACGACGTCAGCGGCCAAACGCAAGTTCGGGTCTCGGGCGACAAGGATTCCGTGCGACTTCGCATCCTGGCTGATCGTCACTCATTCGACGTAGGTGATGATGCGCAAATCAAAATCCATTGGCGAGAAAAACCTGCGCTCGCCCTGGTCACCTTTGAAGGCGCCAAGATTCTGGGATACCAATTGGTCAACCTGAAATCGGGTGAGAACATGTTGACCGTGCCGATGGAAGCGGACTTCGCACCGAACTTCTTCCTGTCGGTCGCCGTGATGCAACGAAACGAATTTCATGCGGCCACGTCACAGTTTGGTGTTGCCCAACAATTGCGGCTCACGCTCAAACCTGAAAAGACGCAGCTGCGTCCGGGGGAAGATCTGTCGCTGGATATCGAAGCCACCGACGCGCAGGGAAAACCGGTGCAGGCTGAATTGTCGTTGGCGATGGTGCAGACGAATTTGCTGGACGTTTTCAGCGATGTCCAAGGCGTGATTGATGAATTTTTTAGCAGCGACACGCGGAGGGCATCGATCCGACAATCGACTAGTTGCACATTCAAGTATCGACCCAGCACGCGCGGCGTTAGTGAATTCCTATTGGCCGAAGCCGAACGCGTTGCAACCTTGGAGCGAGAGGCTCGCGCCTTGGCGGCGATGGGACGCGTAGGTAATCGCGTAGACTTTGATGCTAACGTTGCCTTCGCTGATGAAATCATGCCTGACCTTCTTGAACGCGGTGGTGACGCAAGCCCCAATGATGCAGCAATGTTGCAAGCTCAGGTAACGCGAAATCAGTTGGCTGACGTGGTTCCACAGATTCGCTTTCGCACAGAAATCAGAGACGGACGTCAAGTCCAAGTCCCCTACACCGTGCAAGTGCAAGTCGAACAATTGTTTTCCGTCCCTCTCGGCGAAGTCGCCGCGCAGCAACAACAAACACAACTCAACGCTCCGGGCCCGGGCGTCGCGGGGCCCGGATTCGGGCAGTTGGGAACCGGAGGTTTCTTCGGCGGCGCGCAAGCAGGTCAGACGGCAGGAGCTTGGGGCACCACTTTGAATAGAGGCGTGATCGACCAGTTACAATCACGCCAATCGCAGTCGTCCACCCCGATCGACTTGTACGTACAACAGCGACGCTACCTGAAAGGCTACGTCAACGGACTGACTGCGGACGGAAAGTTCATGGCGCTGAACAATCGTGGCGAAGATGAACTGCAACGTTTGGTAACCGAGCGCGGCATGCAACTCTTTCCCATGCTTGCTCACGCCGAAACTGCGTTCTGGAACCCGACGATCGTGACCGATGAGCATGGTAAAGCAAACCTTACCATCCCGATGCCGGCTCGCAGTACCGCCTGGCGGCTGCGCGGCAAGGCGATCAACACCAAGACGCTGTCGGGCCAAGCCGAAGTTGACTTGATCACCAGGAAAAAGCTCTTTGGTGACATGAAACTGCCGACTGCTTTTACCAGCGGTGATAAAGCGACGGTGCCGGTTCAGATACACAACTCTGCCGATGGTGCGAAACCGATCGAAGTCAAACTGAAAGTCACGTTGGGTGACAAATCGACCGAGCAAAGTAAAACGATCGATGTTCAAGGCCCCGGAATTACGGAGGTCGATTTTGAGCTGGAATTCGCAGACGCAGGTGAAGCCAAGTTTGTGCTACAGGTTTCCAGTGGCAACGAGATCACCGATACGATTAGTGAAATCGTCGATGTTCGTCCCTACGGATTTCCGGTTTACAGCACCGCCAGTGCAACGTCTTCGCAAAGTACCGTCGCTCTGATCCAACTGGACAAGAAACTGGATGCACAGAATCCGACGCTGGAAATAGTCCTTGGTGCGGACGTCAATCGTTCATTGCTGGAAAGCGTTTTGGACGACGGTAGCGTTCAGCTGCTTCGCTGTGGATTGCCGACTTCCGGTCCGCTGGAGCGAAGCGTGTCTGATATTTTGGGCGGCGTCGCAATGCTAAAGACGATCGGTGATGCCCGTGACGCTGACACGCCGGAAGCTCAGGCGCTAAGCGGTCGCATTACCGGCGCGGTTGCGCAGTTGATTTCGGCTCAGCATGATGATGGTGGCTGGACGTGGTCCGGCCGGGTCTCAGGCTCCATCGACCGCTTGCTCTCCGCGCGAATCATGTGGGCGCTCAGTACGGCCAGAAAAGCTGGTTTCGCGGTCGCTCAGGATCGATACGGCAAAGGCCAGGCATTTATCAAGTCTGCGTTCTCGTCCTCCTCACAAAGAGACTTAGAGGGCCAGACGGTGTTGCTGCATGCGATGGCGGCTTCGGATTGTGGCGATTTCGCCTTTGCCAATCGTCTCTACCGCGAACGCAATCGACTTAGCAATTCCGCTCTGGCGCATTTGGCCTTAGCGCTGTCATCGCTGAATCACCCGGAGATGGCCCGTGAGATTTTGGAATTGGTCGAGTTCGCTGAAGCTGGAGAAAATCCGCGCAGCCGCGGTCAAAGCTTGCCGTGGATGGCCAGTGAAGTCGAGCTGCGGGCAATGTATTTATTGGCTCTGCAAGCGGCGCTGCCTCGCAGTCCAGAGGCCGCCAAGATGGCCGATTGGCTGATTGCCGCACGTGTCGGTACTCGTTGGCCGATCGAAAAAGCCAATGGCCCTGCGATCGCCGCGCTGGCCGCCTGGTTCGCCCGGACGCAACACGCAAATGAAAAGTACAAGCTGTCGGTTGCCGTCAACGATAGCGAGATCGATACGTTCACGATCGATCCGAACAAAGATGGCAGTCGTAGAATTACCGTTGACAGCGAACTTCTTCGCGCCGACAAACCGCAACGAATTGAATTCAAATTGGACGGTCGTGGGCAGTTCAGTTATTCCGCCGTGATGACCGGATTTGTTCCCGCCGGAAAGATCGTCGCAACCACCAAAGATTGGAAGGTTGATCGCCGCTACGAACCGGCAAAACGAATGTTCGACGGTCGCGAGGTCCCGCGTGGCTTTGGTGTTGTCAGTGGCAGCTATAGCAGTTTCACCAACCTGCTGACTCAGTTGCCCGTCGGACGACGGGGCGAGGTTACGCTGTCACCACGCCGCTATGTGAGCTCTGGATCGGACCAGCGATTTGACTACCTGGTTTTGACCGAATCGATTCCCGCCGGTTGCAGCGTGCTGGAAGGATCGGTTACGGGAACCTTCGAGCGATATGAAATCGAACCGGGACAAATCACTTTCTACATTGGCAATCTACGTCACCCGGGAGATATTCGTTACACGCTGATTGGTTACGTGCCCGGCGAATTCCGCGTTGCACAGTCGATTCTTCGAAGTTTTTATCGCCCGTCGCAGTTTGCGATCTCCAAAGTCAACGCGTTGACGGTTCTTGATTCCGATCAGGAGTCTGCCGACAAGTATCGTTTGACACCGGACGAACTTTATCACTTCGGGCGGTTGTACTTTGAGAAAGAGAATTACGAGCAAGCGCACAAGTACTTGACGCAGTTATTCGAGGGCTGGCGGCTTGATGCAGATAACTACAAAAACACCGTGCAGTGGTTGTTCAAGTCTTCGCTGGCCAAAGGCTCGCACGCCGATACTGTCAAGTATTTCGAGATCTTGAAAGAGAGATTCCCGGATGTCGAATTGAGCTTCGAGGATATCCTGCAGGTAGCCAAGTCGTACCGTGAAATCGGCGAGTACGAAAGAAGCTATCTGGTTTATCGTGCCACTGTCGAAGGCAGCTTTGAACGCGAATCGCAGGTCGCCGGATTCCTGAACGCCAGGGGGCAATTTGTGCGCAGTGTTCAAGCGATGGAACGATTGCTGCGTGATTATCCCGCGGAATCGTACGTGGAAATCGCGACCCACGCCTTGGCCCAAGAGGTTTATCGCCGCGCTCCTCAGGCCGGCAGCGACAAGAATCTAAAAGATGCCGGAATCACACGCGTCGATCTGATCAACGCGGCAATACAGATGCTGGATCACCTGGTCACGACTTGGCCCGAAGACCCGGCTAACGACGAAGCCAGTTTTGCGCTGGCCACCGCATTGATCGACTTGGATCAGTATGAACCGGCGATCGCGCGTTGCCAGCGGTATGCCAGCCGTTACCCCGAGAGCCGACTGCTCGATTCGTTCTGGTACATGATCGGTTACTGCCACTTCGAGCTCGAGCACCATCAGCAGGCTTTGGAGATGTGCCGCAAGGTTGCCGAAACGACGTTCCCGGTCCCGAAAACCGGCGGCACGCGCGCCGCTGACAACAAGTGGGAAGCGGTCTACATCATGGGCCAGATCAATCACTCGCTGGGCAAGGCCGCTGATGCGATTGCCGAGTACGCCCGCGTGGAAGAGCGATTTGCGGATGCCGCCGAAGCAATCAAGTTCTTTAGCCGCAAAGAAATCGCGTTGGATGAAGTGACCACGATCAAGCCGGATGATCCCAAGAAGGTGACTCTCCGCTTTCGCAATATCCCCAAAGCGGCGATCAAAATCTATCGCATCGATTTGATGAAATTCGGCTTGATGCAACGTAATCTCGATCGCATCACCGCCATCAACCTGGCCGGCATCAAACCCTATCACGAAGCTACGATCGAGCTGGGAGACGGCAAAGATTATCGCGATCGTGAGCGAGATTTATCGCTGCCGTTGGACGAAGAAGGCGCGTACCTGCTGGTTTGTCGCGGGGAAAATCATTACGCCTCGGGTCTGATACTGGTCAGCCCGCTACGGTTGCTGGTTTCCGAAGACGTCACGTCCGGCCGAGTCCGAGTAAGTGTGAAAGACACGACCGATGACTCCTTTGTCGGCGACGTGCACGTCAAAGTGATCGGATCGGCGAATGAAGATTTCCAGGCGGGAGAAACTGATTTGCGAGGACTGTTTATCGCTGATGATGTGAAGGGAATCTGTACCGCGATCGCCGTCAGCCAATCGAATCGTTACGCTTTCTACCGTGGGCAGACGTCGCTGCAGGGCGTGATCATTGCGGACCAGGTACAAGCACAAACCGTGGAGGCCGAACAGGCCAAGAGCGATCAGGCAGCGGCCGCTGCGCCGGAAGCGACCGGAAAGGATGTCTTGCGAAGTAACATTTTCGGCAGGAATACGGACCTGCAGGAAATTCAAAAAGGCAATTACGAGGGACTGCTGAACAACGGACGGCAGGGTGTGCAAACCAAAGAAGCATACTAGGCTTTGGTCGGGGAGGGCGAAGCTCCTGCTGAGCCGTTGCGTTCTCGGCAAAGTGCAGCTCGGCGGGAGCCGCGCCCGCCTCGCCCTCCCGTTTTGAGACAAAGCCTAGGCTTTGGTCGGGGAGGGCGAAGCTCCTGCTGAGCCGTTGCTTTACCATACGGCTCTTGCCCGTTTCATCCTAAGTTTTACGGTCTTCAGTGAACATCGAATTTCGTCCGGACTTGATCGATGAAA
The DNA here is from genome assembly GCA_041623895.1 of Pirellulaceae bacterium. Classification (GTDB taxonomy): domain Bacteria; phylum Planctomycetota; class Planctomycetia; order Pirellulales; family Pirellulaceae; genus JBFJVZ01. The sequence continues at coordinate 9,201 of JBFJVZ010000120.1, forward strand.
ATGCCTTCGTGGCAGCGAATGCGTCGATTCGTGGTGATGTTGTGATCGGCACCGAGTCGAGCGTTTGGTTCGGCGCCGTGATCCGCGGCGATACGGAAAAGGTCACGATTGGCCGGCGGTCGAACGTCCAAGACTTAGGTGTGTTGCATGCTGATCCGGGATTCCCCTGCCGAATTGGCGATGACGTCACCATTGGACATGCGGCCGTGGTCCATGGGGCGAGTGTTGACGACGGGGCGATGATCGGAATTCGAGCCGTCGTGCTCAACGGCGCCGAAATCGGCAAAGGAGCGATCATCGGGGCCGGCGCCGTCGTCACCGAAGGCCAGCAGATCCCGCCAAATTCACTTGCCCTTGGCGTGCCGGCCAAAGTCATTCGCGAGCTGAATGAAGCCGATCAACAGCGCCTGCGCCACGCCGCCGAGCACTACGTTGAAGCGGCAAAACGATATCGAGAATAGTCGTCGTTTTCTTCGCGCGAACGTTCGGACGCGGAGCGGCGTCCGACGACAATAAATTCACAGCCTCTCCACAAACCAGCGCGTTGGGACGCGAGCGACGACTTACAAAATCAGAAGTCTTCCGGCTACCGCTACTGTTCCAGCTGCAAAACACCGCGTTGCTGCAGCGTTTGCACCAATCGCTGCGCGACGTACAGCCGACCCTGTTGGGAAAGATGAATGTGATCGTCGATAAACAGCGTTGACTTGTCCAAGCGGTCCAGCTCCGATTCCAAATCAATCACAACCGCATTATTTGCTTCCCCGACGGCCCGGACGACCGCATTGTACTTTTGATGCAAAGGAATCAAGTCGTTTGGATCAAGGATTTCACCGGACGTCAATAAGTAGGGTGGGATGCCGGTGTCCAATGCGTGTGGCGCCGTCAAGTACCAGGTCTCGACACCCTGCTGGCTGCAAAGTTCTCCGATCCGCAAGAGATTGCGCTGATAGTCCTCCCACTCCACGCGCATCTTGGCAACGCGATCGCCGCTGGTGCCGCTTCGCAACATGCGGGCCAACTGAAACAGTCGAAGCGAATCGAGGGCGCTGACCATTGCCGAAGGCTTGGCGTTTTTTTGTTGCTTGTCTTCCAGGCCGCGCGCCAACCAATGATCGTTCCAGCCGAAATAGACCGTCACCAAGTCGGGTGACCACTGCAAGACTTCGTTTTCAAGCAATGTCATTCCCTGATGCGATGTGTAGCCAATCACACCGGCATTGATCACCTCGAATTTTCCAGGAGACTGTTTCTCCAGGAAGGCGCGGAGAATATCAGGGTACGAGTCGGGTCCAAAATGCGTACACGAATCACCAATGCAAACGATGCGATAGACGCCGCCGGGTTTTTCCGCCGAGAACTCCGGCCCGTAAAATCCATGTGAATTGTGCCCAAGGACGCCTGCGCGGGGCTTCCAAAACAGGACGTCGTCTCGCTCTAAGAAGGGTTGCGGCGAATTTTGGTTGTAATCGTCAATTGGAAAAGTGAATTCCATCCGTTCGACATTCATGTCGGCTTTGAATCCAATCAACCTTAACGCCGCTTCCAGTCCAACAAAGAACAGCAGCACGGTCAGCATGCTAAAGACAAACTTTCGGCGCAGCGAAAGCGACTTCGCCGGGACGACGGAGGATTCCGGTTTCGCTTTTGGTTCTGCTGGCAACCGATTGCCCGATGCTGTTAAGGAGAATGGAGTTGGGAAAAGGGGGCAGACACCAATAGCCGCCAGCGGCCCCAAGGGTGCTGCGCACTATTGGTGTCTGCCTCCTTTTCCATCAAGCATGTTAGTCCATAACCTTGGGCGGCTGAACGGGAGACGTTTTCAAAACAAAAACAACGATGTCCCAGTCGCATCTGACAGTCACGTTGCCAATCGAGTATGCTGAAGTTTTCCATTGCAGAGGACTTACTCGATGCCGACAGGTGACAGCAACGATCAGCAGAGCTCGACGACCGAGAGCTTTTCGGATTTGCCGCAGGAAACGACCGGCTTGATCGCTGAGTTTATCGAGTTTTTGCGTTTTAATAAAAAGTGGTGGTTGGCTCCGATCATGGTCATCATGCTGCTGTTGACGCTGCTGGCGTTCTTGACCGCTTCCCCGGTTGCACCATTCATCTACACGCTGTTTTGAATTGGGAATCGATGCCGTGAGAATGCTTTGGCTGGCCGTATCGGTGCTGCTTGCCGCAGCGTCAATTGCAGCCGATGGTATCGACGAACAAATAACGCGAGCGAGTGATCTCGCTGCTCCCGTGCGCTTACAAGCGGCCGGCAAGCCGATAGATGTCGCCGGCTTCGCGGCGCCTTTTGTCGGCGATTTTAATCAAGACGGAAAGGATGACTTGCTCGTCGGCCAGCTTGATCATGGGTTAATGCGTGTTTATCTGAATGTGGGTTCCGGTGGGCAACCAACCTATCGGGCCTACCAGTGGTTTGTTATCGGAGGTCGATTGGCATCGGTTCCCGCCGGATGTGCCGTGGGCTTCACGCCTCAATTGGTGGATTTCAACGGAGACGGCCGCAAGGACATCCTGACGGGATCTTTCCCGGGGGCGTTGCTGTTTGTCTTCCCCCGAGACTCCGATGGATCCTTCTTACCGGCCGAAGTAATCGAAGACCGTGACGGTAACGTCTGCTTTTGCCCCAGCCGATACAATTCAACCGTGTTCCTTCACGACTGGGATAGCGACGGTGATCCCGATTTGTTGCTTGGACGTTCGCAATATTACCTGGCACGAAATCTTGGCACGTCAAGCGAGCCGGAGTTTGACCGGCCTTTCAGGATTACCGTCGACGGTAGGGAAATCCCCAACGGTATGGTTTCGCCATGCATTGCTGATTGGGACGCCGATGGGAAAGACGATTTGATCTGTGGACGCGGCTACGACGTGGTTTGGTATCGCAACATTGCCAACAGCGGCGATCCCATTTATCAGCAAGCAAGGGTATTGGTGGGTGAATTGGATCGCGGGCCCCAATCCGACCAAGGCCCCGATTCGCTTCGCCAAAAGCCGAGCCGCACTGTATACGCCGCCTGTGTCCATGATTATGACGACGATGGTAGGTTGGATTTGCTGTTGGGCGATCACTACTACGTCGCCCGTGAACTGAGTGCTGATCAGCGTGCGTCGTACACACAATACGGACGCCAGCGAAGCGAGTTCTGGAAGCGTTATCGCGAATTAATTAAGGAAGCAAGTGAAATCGACGATCGGTCAGAACGGATTCGACTATTTCAAGATGCGCTGGCCGACTGGAGCAGCCTTTGCAAGACTCGATTGGCCGACTCGCAACCCGCGAACTACCGAATGCAGCGTCACGGCGGTGTCTGGTTGTACAGGCGTCTGAGCCCACAGCAGTAGCATTTGCTGTCGTAGTGTTGGCTAGCATTTCCAACCAAGACCGGGGAATTCTCCCGAAATTCGCTTTCAGGGCACCAGTAATCTTGGCGGACACAAGGCGATTGCACATAGATCTTGTAATCATCGAGCCGATTATGCGAATACGAGCAAATCGCAGCCCAATTCTTTCGGTTCAATGCTATCGCATACATGAACAAAGTCGCGTCGAATTCACTGACCCCATCCAGCGTTGAACTGTCGATCGTTGTGCCATTGTGCAACGAACAAGCCAGTGTTGGAATTTTGCTGCAGTCGATCAATCGCGTGTTCGGTGAGTGTTCCCAAGGCAAATTTTGGGAAGTCATTCTGGTTGACGACGGCAGCCAAGATGCAACGATCAGCAACGCGTCTGCTGCTTCGCAATCGTTGACCATTCCGGTGACGATTCTTGAATTCAGCCGAAATTACGGGCAAACCGCCGCGATGCAAGCCGGTATTGATTACGCGCAAGGCCGCTTCATCGTCACCATGGATGGCGACTTGCAGAATGATCCTGCCGACATTCCCATGATGCTTCGGCATCTGCAAGCCAACGATCTGGATCTGTTGGTTGGCCGACGCGAACATCGAAAAGATGGTTTATTTCTGCGTCTGATACCGTCTTGGATCGCAAATCGCCTGATCGCAAAAGTCACCGGGCTCAGCATCAGCGATAACGGTTGCTCTTTGAAGTTGTTTCGCGCTGCGGTCATCAAGCGAATATCTCTGATAGGTGAAATGCATCGATTCATTCCGGCGTGGGTCGCAATGCATTCACCGGACACGCGAATTGCTGAAATCTGTGTCCAACATCACGCTCGCCAGTTCGGGGTATCCAAATACGGCATCTCGCGGACGATTCGTGTGTTGTTGGACTTGATATCGGTGCGTTTCTTCATGAACTACCGTGCCAGACCCAGTCATTTTCTTGGTACTGCCGGACTGGCCTTGGGATTACTGGGAACGTCCCTGCTGCTGCTCGCGATCGTTTCGAACTTATTCTTGGCAAGTCGCCTCGGTTTTCATCTGCCCATGATGCTGGGAGCCATCGCTATCGCAACAGGATCGCAATTGGTTGGCATGGGCGTGTTGGCGGAAGTTGTATCGCGACTCTATCACGATTCCAACAGCCATCCCAGTTACATGATCCGGCAGCTTCACCACGTGGGAACGCAGTCAAGCGATCAACCAGATGTGGCTAGTGAACACATCATCCCGTTTCACGAATTCTCGGGCCGCACCGCGGACGAGCAATCACCACCAGTATTTCCGCAAACTCCCGGTCGGCGTGCGGCTTAATTAACCATGATTGACTGGATCGCGCGGCGCCGTCATCGGCTATTCTGGATTTTGGCGATTTACTTTGCGCTGCACGCCGTGATCCGCGCAATGATTTCACAATCATTGGTGTTCGATGAGTCAGAGCAGGTTTTTCTGACACAGTGGCTGAGCCTCGGATACAACAGCCAACCACCTTTGTACACCTGGGTCCAATTCGGGTTATTCGAGATCTTTGGCACCTCGGTATTGGCCATTTCAGTCTTGAAGAATGCCTGTCTGCTGGGGACGTATCTGTTTGTATTCGGCTTTGTCTACCAAACCACCAAGGATGTTCGAGCTTCCATTGTCGCTTCGATCGGATTGGCGACGATTCCCCAAATCGGTTACGAAAGTCATCGTGACCTTTCGCACACGGTGGCTGTGACGCTGGCCTCGGCAGCCCTGTTTTACAGCACGGTTCGTGTGGTTGGACGACGATCGTTGGGCAATTACGCTGCCCTGGGTATCGTTGTCGGCATCGGCGTGATGTCCAAGTACAACTTTGCGATGGTCGTGTTGGGCCTGATCGGGGCGGCCGCATCCCTGCCGGGCTACCGAAAACGCTTGCTTGACCCACGAATTCTTGTCTCCGTTCTGGTCGCCGCAGCGATGATTGTGCCGCACGCGATTTGGATGCTCTATCACTCTGATCTTGTTTCCGAAAAGACGCTCGCTCAACTGACCGAAAGTCAATCGGCGAATTGGCTGGACAACGTCGGCCGCGGCATGATCGCTTTGCTGACAACGATACTCGGATGCTGCGCAGCATCGCTTGGTGTTTTCGCAATCTGTTTTCGTGAGCGACTGATATCGCGTGTAAAGAAACCGGCAGAGGCGAGGAACACGAGGCGAATCGACGATCAGTTGAAATGGGAATCCAGCCTGCTGCTGGAACGGTTTCTACTGATTACCTTGGCGATGTTGGCGGCATTGGTGATGACTGGCGACGCAGTCGAGTTCAAAAACCGCTGGCTGCAGCCGTTCATTGTGATGCTACCCGCGTACCTGACGCTCAGATTTCTTTGCCAATCCACCATCGATACACGATCAGCTAATCGGCTGTGCATCGTTACCTGTGCCTTGATGCTGGGTTTTACCGTGGCTCTGGTCGTCCGCCCCGTGGGCGCGGGACTCAGGCAAAAATACACCTGGCTGAACTTCCCGTACGATCGGTTTGCCGATGTGATCCGGCAACAGACCGGCAATGCTCCGTCAACAATTGTCGCTTCGGACATGCGTTTGGCAGGAAACCTGCGCATCCATTTTCCAGATACGACGTTTGTTTCCCAAGATCATCCTCACCTGCAACCAGAATCATTCCAGCGTGGTCCGGTCGTGCTGGTTGCTAATGAAAGCGAGCAAACCGAAATCATGTGGATTCCGAAGCGGATCAACGCCGCGGCGCATTCCTTGGTTTGGAAAAAAGTGCTGCTTGACTATCGGTACGGAAGTGGTGACGACGCCATGGAATTCTTTTTCGCCGTGGTTGGCCAAGAATCCTCGGCCACTTCATCCCAACCAGCGTCTCATGTTGGCTCGACAGCCAACAAGCCGGTTGGACAAAGCACTCGCTGAGCCGAATCATCTTTTCGTGGTCCGCTCACGCCTCACGGCTGACTAACACCGCCAGCCGAAACCTCGCGTCAAACTGACTTCAGGAAACGGATGAATCTTCGTAATCAGTTACCAATCATGTAGGTCGTCACCGGCATACGATACGTTACGACGGGAACGACCGGTCGATAGTAGGCTGCCACGGGTGGAGCATAGCCAACGCTCACCAGCGGACGTGCTACCGTCACCACGGGGCGCTCCACCGTCACCAGGGGACGCTCCACCACTACCGCCGGCCGTGCAACTGTCACCACCGGCCGCGATACCGTCACCGTTGAGACAGGTATGGCCGGAGCGACGACCGGACGCATGACAACGCGTTGACCAAACAGACCGGCTCGCCGAACGGAATATCCAACCACTGTGGGCGCCACGGCCGGCTGCACCAGCACTGGATAGTCCGCTTTCGCATCCGCCTGAAACGTTAGCGAGATCGCGACAACAATCAGTCCAACCATCAGTGTCTTCTTAATTCTGTTCATTCGGTCACCCGCGCGTTCGAGGTTTTTAGGATGTCATTTGTAAAGCAACAAACCATTTTACCGGTTCGAATGAAAGTGACTAGGTTTAGCGGGGTTTATAGCCGGGCGGGTGCCGCATGATGTAGATTACGGGGCGATCCGACCCACAAGCCAAATCAACTGGAGACAAAACGATGCGTTTATTACTGCTATTGCTTGTCGTCACGACGATAACCGTCTGCCCGGCTGCTGCACAGCAAGATCCGGATGACGGAAAACTGAGAATCATTTGTTTTGGTGCCCATCCCGATGACGCGGAATACAAGAGCGGGGGCACGGCGGCGTTATGGGCTGCCCAAGGGCACCACGTCAAACTGGTTTCGGTCACCAATGGCGACATTGGTCATTGGGGCATGGCGGGAGGCCCGTTGGCGATTCGCCGCACGGCGGAGTCTGCAGAGGTCGCAAAGCGGTTGGGCGTCACGTCGGAAGTCCTTGACATTCACGATGGCGAGCTGATGCCGACACTGGAAAATCGGCGGACCATCACCAGGCAAATCCGCGAGTGGGAAGCCGACATCGTGATTGCCCACCGGCCATGGGACTACCATCCCGATCATCGTTACGTCGGTGTGCTCGTTCAGGACGCCGCATTCATGGTGACCGTCCCCTTCTTCTGCCCCAATACGCCACCGCTGAAGAAGAATCCAGTTTTCCTGTACTCGAGCGATGGTTTCAAAAAGCCGTACCCGTTTGAAGCCGACATCGCCGTGGCAATTGACTCCGTGTTTGACAAGAAAGTCAATGCCTTGACGGCACTCGTGTCACAGACGTTCGAGGGAGGTGCGCTGGGCAGCGCGGCGAAAACATCACAATCGCCGCCCGAGTCACAGCCGGAATTGCGTGAACAGTGGCTGAAGGAAAAGTGGGTTCGCCGCCAGAGTGGCGAAGCAAAGCGATTTCGCAATGCTCTTGTCCGCTGGTACGGCGAAGAACAAGCGGATCAGGTTCAGTACGCCGAGGCCTTTGAGATCTGTGAATACGGACGCCAGCCAACCGACGCCGAGATCCGAGAACTGTTTCCGTTCTTCCCCGAGCCGTGACGGGGAAATGGAGCCTTCACCCCCGTAGGCCTGCGACTCCGTTGGCAGGCCGCTTCCGAAATGAATCGTCTTTATCGATCTGTTTTGCGGCAAAGCCGGATATGCCCTGCGAACGGAGTCGCAGGACTACTTTGCAAGCCGGACGCTCTCCCTGTCGTGACCTGCATACGGCTACCCCTAAAGCAATTTCATCATTGATGTGGGATCATCGGTAG
>JBFJVZ010000121.1:0-17223 GCA_041623895.1 Pirellulaceae bacterium
GTGACGGCGAACGCGAAATCAGTACACACTGTGACATGCGGCGACGCTACGGAATTGATGCGATTCGCTTCAAGGTGAATCGCACGGACGACGAAAATCGAATGAAGAATTGCGGACAATTCGCCTGATGGCCAGCGAAACAACGTCGATGACGCTAGCAACACCCGTGCAATTTCTGCCCGGAGTTGGCCCCGTGCGCGCCGACCGGCTGCGGCGACTGGGTCTGAAGACCGCGCGCGATGTGCTGTTCTTGTTTCCTCGGGACTATGAGTTTCCGGCGCCGGCGGCCTCAGTCGGCGAGCTCCGCGACGGGGTACCGGCGTCGCTGGTGGGTGAGATCACTGATGCCGAACTGGTTTCAAGGACGCCCGGCAAAACGGTCTTCGGCGCGATCGTGGAGAACGAAAGCGGTGCGGCACGGATCCTGTTTTTCAATCAACCATTCCGCGCCGAGCAGCTGACATTCGGACGGCACGTTTTGATCTCGGGCGAGCCGAAGTTAAATGGGCTGCGGATGGAGTTCATTCATCCGAAGGTGACGATTTTGGATAAGGCGGAGAACCTGCCCAAACCTCGCATTCTGCCGATTTATCCGCTCACCGAGGGGGTCAAGCAATCTGATTTGCGGCGTTTGACTTCCGACGTGGTGACCAAGCTGGCCGATTCGCTGGGTGAAGTCATGCCGGCTTCCTTGCGGGAGCGCGGCGCGGAGGCATTGCGTGCCGCCGGTGTCCCAATCGAAGGGACGCTTCCGGGAATCGCCCAGGCGCTGATGCAGCTGCATCGTCCGGACGACGAGTCACATCTGGCTGCTGCCCGCACTCGGTTTGTCTTCCAAGAATTGTTTGTCATGCAGTTAGCGCTGGCGATGCGGCGCCGCATGTTGACGACCGACCTGCGTGCTCCGCCACTGCCCCCCAGCGCGATGATCGATGCGAGAATTCTGAACCGGTTTCCTTTTGAGCTGACCGGCGATCAACGCCGGGTGATCGAAGAAATTGGGCGGGATATGTCGCGTCAATTCCCCATGAATCGACTGCTGCAAGGTGACGTGGGCAGTGGGAAAACGGTGATTGCCATCTACGCCATGATGCTGACGGTTGCTGACGGTCACCAAGCTGTGATGATGGCACCGACGGAGGTACTTGCACGGCAACACTATCGAACGTTGTCACAAACCTTGACCGGCAGTCGAGTGCGAATCGGATTGCTGTGTGGATCACTGACCGATGCGGAGCGGCGCGAGGTTCTGCGGGCGACAGCAGTGGGCGAAATCGATCTGTTGATCGGCACCCAGGCGTTGTTGTACGGAGTCGAATTCAAGCAACTTGGTTTGTGTGTGATCGATGAACAACACAAATTCGGCGTCTCGCAAAGAGTCGCCCTGCGGAGCGGCGGAATCGACCCGCACTACCTGGTGATGTCGGCGACGCCTATTCCCCGGACGATCGGCATGACCTTGTTTGGCGATGTCGATGTTAGCACGCTGCAGCAGAAACCGCCTGGCCGCGCTGCGGTCAACACGTACCTGGCCCACGATGGCTGGAAAGATCGTTGGTGGTCGTTCGTGCGTCAACGTCTGGAAGAAGGCCGGCAAGCTTTCGTCGTCGCGCCCCGGGTGGAATCTCCGCAAGCCGCAGATGGTGACGAAGAGGTCGAAGACGTATCGTCGGTGCAATCGGTGTACGAGCAGTTGCGACAAGAACAATTCGCCGACTACGAAGTCGGTCTGCTCCACGGTCGGATGCCGAATGATGAAAAGCAAGCGGTGATGCAGGCGTTTGCAGCGGGGCGGATCCAAGTTCTCGTCAGCACGACCGTAATCGAAGTCGGCATCGATGTGCCCAACGCTACGGTGATGACGATCTTGGGAGCCCAGCGATTCGGACTCGCACAGCTTCATCAGCTGCGGGGACGCGTGTCGCGTGGCGATCATGCCGGGCACGTGTGCGTGTTCACCGATGGACCGCAGTCGCCGGAAGAGAACGAACGGCTGCAGATTTTCCAGCAAACTGACGACGGTTTCGAGTTGGCCGAAGCCGACTTCCGCATGCGAGGTCCCGGTGACCTGTTGGGCCGAAAGCAGAGTGGTATGCCGCCGTTGCGGATCGCGGATCTTCACAAGGACTTGCTGATTCTCCAGGCTGCTCGCGATCTGGCCCAAACCATGATCGACGAAGATCCCGAACTTTCGGCCGACCAACTGGCTGACTTGCGGACCCAGGTAATGCGCCGTTACGGCAAACGATTGGACCTGGGCGACGTCGCTTGATGGACGAGCGTGATTGTGAATCATGGGATCGCCGCCGCCGGGCGTCAACCGCGGTTCTGGCGGTACGAAGCGGACGCTAACGAGAGCGTCCGGCTTGGTAGCTGATCGCGGGGCCGGATCACCAGGGCTTACGTATTTTGGCGGATCGAATTAGGTTGTCCGTCTCGCGTAAGACGGAATTCACTCCGTTGCTCGCACTTCTGGAACCGCCGGCGGATTGACTTCCGTTCTACAAGCAAGAGAAAAGAAGCGAATGACCACGTACGACGTATTTGGTGTGGGCAACGCCCTGGTTGACGTGCAAGCCCGTGTCGAAGATTCGATGTTGACCGACTTGGGAATCGATAAAGGCATCATGACACTGGTCGATGCGGACCAGCAGACGCGCATTCTGGACGCGCTGGACGGCCGTCCGCTGAATCTTTGTGCCGGCGGGTCGGCAGCCAATACGATTGCCGCGGTGGCGGATTTTGGCGGCAAAGCTGCTTACGTGGGCAAGATCGGGCACGATGAAACGGGGAAATTCTTTTTGCAGGACATGCGAGACTTGGGGGTCACGATCGACGTACACCCTGCCGACGAGATATCGGGCACTTGCGCCGTTTTGATCACAGCAGACGCGCAACGCACACTGCTTACGAACTTGGGCGCATCGACGTTGTTAACAGAAGACGATATTCACGAAGAGCTGATTCGATCATCAAAGTACGTATACATCGAAGGTTACTTGTTGACCGGTGAAACGACCAAAGCTGCCGCCTATCGCGCGATGGACCTGGCTAAGAGCAACGGTGTCAAAGTTGCCTTCACAGCATCCGATCCATTCCTGGTTAACTTGATTCGTGACGAGATCTGGGATTTGATCACCGGCCCCGTCGACTTGTTCTTTTGTAACGAGGAAGAAGCCAAAAGCTTGACCGGCGAACAAGATCCAATCGCTTGTGGTGCAAAGATCCACGAGCATGCAGAAAACGTCGCGCTCACGCTCGGTCCCAAGGGTTCGATCGTCATGCACGGAGGCGAATCCTTCCCCATCGAAGGTGTTGATGTCGAAGCGATCGACACCACGGGCGCGGGTGACATGTATGCTGGTGCGTTGCTGTACGGGATCACCAACGGAATGAGCTGGAAGCAAGCCGGCCACGTTGCCTCGCACGCCGCTGCCAGAATTGTCTCGCAATTGGGTGCGCGACTCGACCACAAGTTCACCCCCGAAGAACTGGTCGAGTTGAGCAACGGTGCTTGACGCGAGTACTCCCAGCCCACTTTGAATTGATCAATAAAAAACGCGAGGCAACCAACGACAAGGGAAGTCGGTTGCGCTCGCGCCACGGATGGCCCCACCCGCGTTAGGCCAGCATGGGATTGGTCGGCACCATCAACCGGCATGCGTGAGCGTCCGGTTCAATCCGCGAGAACCGTGGGCTAATGCCCAGCGGCTGATCCCATGGTCAAATCTGGACAGAAACTAGAAGCCGATTCGAAATGAGATGCCGCTGCGACTGTAACCCGGATAGCCATAGCCGCCGTAACCGCCGCCGTAACCGCCGCCGTAACCGCCACCGTAGCCGCGGCCGTAGCCGCCGTAGCCGTGGCTGCGGCAATGACGCCCGCTGTAACCGCCGTAGCCATAGCTCGGATACGGAATGGCAGCACGCAAATGACTGCGGTAGATGGGAGCACCACCGTAGTAAGCGGGATGACGATGGCTGGCGTGGCCGTATCCATAAGTGGGCATTCCAAAGCCGATGCTGATGCCGCCGCCAGCGCTTGCCGTGTCTTGCGACAACATCAAGGGAAGTGCGATCAACGCCGTGGCCAAGACAATTCTTTTCAACATAGAAGGATTTCCTCAAACGGGGGGATTGGACGGGCAAACCCCCCTCTCGATATGCGAGCCGGGGCCTCGTCCGTGAAACTACCACGGTGCATCGAGCGGGCCGAAGCTGGAACTCGCAACCGAGAATCAACGTAAGTTGTTTGTGGAAAACCGTTTAACCGATCTTCTGGTTGCCCGTGAGGGGTCAGTCAGGTGCCATCGAGTTGACGACACTCTGTTGTCAAAGGGTGAGACCTAGTGGTGCTTCCACGTTGAACTTGTGGGTAACGAAGTCGTAGCCGATGTCGCCAGACTTCGGGGTATCTTGGAACGAACCGAATTCTGGGGAATCCGGCTACCCTAAAGTCAAAAGTTGACAGAGCACGAGGCGTTTGGACATAGCTAATCGGGTGCCCCGTTAATCGGGTGCCCGGCGCGATTCTTCGACGGAACGAAAACGCACACTCAGCAGCCAGGCTTCGAACCATCGCGGCTTGCGCAGTCTGGGATCGTCAGATTGGACAAGGTGCTCTTTTCCTCGCCGTGTACGAAGTCGCAACGTCCCGTCGTCAAGAACTTCGTCGACAATCCAGTATTTATCAACAATGTAGCTGTAGGTTTCGCCCTTTGGCGAAGGGCTCGTTTGCTTCGCTCGGGGACCTGGCGAGGCACTGCGTTTCTGTTTGCGATAGATGACCCAATCGCCCGGTTTAAACTGACTTGTCGACAACGTCGTGCTCCTTGACGTGGAATCCCCGATTCTTCCGGGGTTGAAGAGATTTGTCCAGCGGAATCCCGCGGCGCGGTTGATCGTATTTGCGCAGCTATCGCCGACCCGTAGTACGATAGCGGCTTGCTGGCACTTGGCGAACATCGAGAAAAGTATTGGATGAAGATGTTGGTTGTGGAAAAACCCCTGATCTGTGATCGTGCGGCGTGTTGGGTTTTGTTGCTGGTGCTGTCTACACAGACGACAGCTGCCGAGCCGGGGGCAGAGCAAGTTGAGTTCTTTGAAAGCCGCATTCGACCGGTATTGGTCGAGCGATGCTATGCCTGTCACAACTCGGCGGATAAAGCCGAAGGCGGTCTGGCGATCGACTACCGGGGAGGCATTGCGGATGCTGAGATCATTGTCCCCGGCGAACCGAAAGCAAGCAGATTGTTGGCGATCTTGCGGCATGAGATTGATGGATTGGAAATGCCTGAAGATGGCCCCAAGCTGGATGATCAAAAGATCGCTGACTTTGAAAAGTGGATAGCGATGGGCGCGCCTGATCCGCGCGACCGGCCGCCCACCGCCGACGAATTGGCAAAGGCGACTTCATGGCAAGCAACGCTCCAGCGGCGAAAACAATGGTGGAGCTTTCAGCCGATCGCTGATCTCCGCCTGCCGGCGAAGAACCACTGGTCCGATCACCCTATTGACCGGTTTATCTTTGCTAAACGAGAAGAACATGGTCTCTCCGCGGCAGAGCCGGCCGCAGATGCGGTGCTGATTCGGCGGCTCTATTTTGCACTGATTGGATTACCGCCCGATGCCGATGAAATTCAGCGTTGGCAAGACCGCTTTGTTGCTGACCGCGAATCGGCCATTGTCGAACTGGCGGATGAATTGCTGGGCAGTCCGCATTTTGGTGAGCGTTGGGCGCGGCACTGGATGGATTGGATTCGCTACGCCGAATCGCACGGTAGCGAAGGAGATCCGGGGATCGACAACGCCTGGCTCTATCGGGATTACTTGATTCGTGCATTGAATGCCGATGTGCCGTACGACCAGTTGGTTCGTGAACACGTCGCAGGTGATTTGTTGGATCAGCCTCGGCTCAATCACGAACTTGGCATCAACGAGTCGATGATTGGGCCCGCACACTGGCGGATGGTTTTTCATGGATTCGCGCCGACCGATGCGTTGGACGAAAAAGTTCGCTTTGTTGATGACCAGATCAACGCTTTTAGTAAAGCGTTTTTGGGCCTGACCGTTTCCTGCGCCCGTTGCCACGACCACAAATTTGATGCCATCAGCCAGGCCGACTACTACGCCTTGTTCGGGATTTTGGCGTCGTGTCGTCCTGGCCGCACGGTGATTGATGTTCCCAGCCGGCAACAACAGAGTGTCGACGAACTAAGAGACTTGAAGCCTCGGATTCGCGCTGCCGTTGCCGGTGATTGGCGACAGTGTTTGCCTGCCCTGCGTGAACGTCTGCTTGCCCCTGATGGTGCCGGCAAGGATGAGATCAAGCCTGAGTCGCTATTGCATCCCCTGCACCTGGCACGCCAGGCGGGTGACCAGATCAGCGAGGTATGGAAACGGCAAGTGGATGCACATCGCAAGAATCGAGAGCGCCGTGCTGAGTTGCTTAGCGGTAAGATCACCGCCGCTTGGGACTTGTCGCAGACGGACGAGGTTCAAGCTTGGTTCAGCAGCGGCACGGGACTCGGCGACCGGCCTGACCCTGCCGGCGAGTTTGCCCTGCTGTCCGGCGGCGATGACGCCTTGCTGGGAATCTATCCCTCGGGTGTTTATTCGCACTCCTTGTCAACGAAACATGCAGCCAGGTTCACGTCGCCGGACGTTCGATTGGACGGCCAGCACGAATTGTGGGTGCGCGCCATCGGCGGACCGGGATCACAGTTGCGATACGTCGTGCAAGATTATCCGCGCAGCGGAACGGTTTATCCTGTCACCAAACTCAAGCCGCAGTGGAATTGGCAACGCTATGATTTGGCTTACTGGGACGGTGACTCGATCCACATCGAAATCACCACGGGCAAGGACGCTCCCTTGTTGGTCGATAACCAGGATCGATCCTGGTTTGGACTTCGCGGGGCCGCGATCGTGCCCAAAGGATCACCGCCGCCCGGGCCGGAACGTGAATTCTTGGATCCGCTGCTGACGGATGACTCGCCGGCTGTCTCGTCGATTAGGGATGTTGTTGACCGCTACTTGGAGGCAATCGACAAGGCCATCGCTGATTGGGGCGAAGGCAAAGCTTCCGATCCGCAGGCCAGTTTGTTGAATGCCTGTATCGCCGCAGCTGTCTTGCCAAACAAGCTTGCGGATTTGCCCATAGCCAATCCGCTGATCCAGCAATATCGGAAACTGGAGTTGCAGATTCCTGTGCCAACCCGAGTGCCGGGGCTGGACGAAACTCGCGGCAGAGAGCAACCGCTGCTTGTCCGCGGCAACCCCAAGACTCCTGGCGACATCACGCCGCGTCGTTTCCTGGAAGCGATCGACCCGACACCGTACGGGGGCGTTCAAAGCGGGCGGCGACAACTTGCTGATGACCTGCTGCGAGAGGATAACCCACTGACGCGGCGAGTGATTGTTAATCGCATTTGGCACCATCTTTTTGGCCGCGGCATCGTGGCGACACCGGATAATCTTGGCCGTTTGGGAGCTGCACCGACGCATCCTGAGTTGTTGGACTTCCTGGCCGTCGAGTTTCGCGACAATGGTTGGTCGTTAAAAAACTTGATCCGCCTGATCGTCACCAGCACGACCTGGCAGCAATCGGTCAACGCCGATAAATCGACATCTGATGCTGATCCAGCGAATAAATTCCTCGCTCGTGCCAACGTCAAACGATTGGAAGCCGAAGCGATTCGCGATTCGATGTTGAAAGTCTCGGGACGCTTGGATGAAGCCGTGTCAGGACCGCCAGTGGATGGCAACTCCAGTCGCCGCAGCATCTACGTGCGCGTTATACGAAACAGCCTCGATCCGTTTCTGCGAGCCTTCGACTTCCCTGAGCCGTTCAGTTCAACGGGGCGACGCGATGTGACCAACGTACCGGCGCAGTCGCTGATGTTGATGAACGATCAGGCCGTGGCTGGATACGCCGATGCTTGGGCCGAAAATGTATTGCGGCAAGAGCATCAGTCGGACGAACAACGAGTCAATTCGATGTTCGTCACGGCTTTCGGGCGACACGCCTCCAGCGTCGAAATCCAGCAAGCCAAAGCGTTCCTGTCCCAAACTCATGCCGATTACCAGCAGCGAAACTCTGCAGCCGCCGAATTGCAAACACAACTGGAACATCACCGCAGCCAGATCCAATCGATCAAAGAGCCGGTCCGAACGCGGCTACTAGCCCAAATCAAACAGCAAGCGTCAGACGCACCGCCCGGCCCCAAACCGGTCGCTCGTTGGGAATTCGAGACAGACTTCAGTGACGCGGTCGGATCGCTGGATGGGTCAGCCAAGGATGGCGCGCATCTTGAAGACGGTGCTTTGGTCGTTCATTCCGGCGGCCACGTCTTGACGTCTCCGTTGGAACAAACAATCAAAGAGAAGACGCTGGAAGCCTGGGTCAGACTTGCCAATCTGGAGCAACGTGGCGGTGGCGTGATCACGCTGCAAACTCGCGACGGAGGCGTGTTTGATTCGATTGTTTTTGGAGAACGGGACCCGCGTCAATGGATGGCTGGCAGCAACGGTTTCGCGCGTACCAGGCCGTTCGTTGGCCCCACTGAATCCGCGGCAATCGAGCGGCCGGTCCACGTTGCTATCGTCTATCAATCCGATGGCATGATTATCGGCTACCGCGACGGTCAGCCATACGGGAAGCCTTACAAGAGTAGTGGTCCGATCCAGTACAACGCCGGTGAGGCGATTGTCAGTTTTGGCGTGCGACATTTGCCGCCGGTCGGCAATCGGATGCTTTCCGGTCGCATCACGAAAGCCAGACTTTATGACCGCGCGCTGTCGGCGGCCGAAGTCGAAGCGTCCGCCAACGCGTTGCCTTATGTTGACGACGCCAAGGTCTTGGCAGCGCTGAGCGAAGACGCACGTTCCCGTGTCAAAATGCATGAACAAGAAATTGAGTCAGCACAACGCAAGCTTCAATCGCTTGGACCGCTGCCGCCGTCCCTGGACCGGCGCACGATGTGGGCCGATTTAGCACGTGCCATGTTTACCTTTAAAGAATTCATTTACATCCGCTGAGAAACGAGTCGAGTGATGAATGAATCTTGGATCGCTTCCAGACGTCAAATGTTAAGACGCGGCTCGATCGGGTTCGGCGCTGCTGCCTTAACAGCGATCATGGATCAAAACGAGACGCGTGCGGCAAGCCAATTGCCGGCAAATGCCGCGTTGCCGAAGTTTCATCATCCCCCCGCAGCCAAGCATGTCATCTTTTGTTACATGTCGGGCGGCGTCTCACATGTCGATTCCTTCGACCCCAAACCGAAGCTCAAGGAATTGCACGGCCAACCGATGCCGGTGAAAGTGCAACGCACGCAGTTCAACAATAATGGCAACGTGATGGCCAGCCCGTTTGAGTTCAAACAATGGGGGGAAAGCGGACTGCCGATCAGCAGCATGTTTCCAAATTTGGGTGAAGTCGCCGACGAACTGGCCGTCGTTCGATCGATGACCACGCCAGTGAATGAACATGCCCAAGGCAATTTCTTTATGCACAGCGGGTTCCCTTTCATGGGCCACCCCTCAGCCGGCGCATGGTGCAGCTACGGACTTGGCAGCGAGAACGAAAGCCTGCCCGGTTATGTGGTCTTGCAAAGCGGTGGTGCCGTGCCGCCGCACGGCGGCGTCGCGCTGTTCAGCAACGGCTTTCTGCCGGGACAGCACCAGGGTTCCATTCTGATCGCTGACAAAGCGGAAGCGATTCGCAACATCCGTTCGCCCGATGCCCGCGAAACTCAACGTCGGCGTCTCGGCTTCGCCAAGCGATTCGATGACCAGTATTTGCAAGCCACCGGTTACGACACTCAAATCGAAGCGGCGATCAAGAATTATGAAACGGCGTTTCGCATGCAAGCGGAAGTACCCGAGCTGTGCGACATTAGCGGCGAGTCGGAAAAAACCAAATCGATGTATGGTCTCGATTCCCGCGATCAGCAAACCGCTGGCTACGCGCGGCAGTGTCTATTGGCAAGACGGTTGGTCGAAAAAGGAGTGCGTTTTATCGAGCTGAGTTGTCTGAACGAAGGCATTGGTGCCGGCAACGCACCCAACCCCTGGGACCAACACGGTGATTTGGAAAGAGGTCACGCCGCGATGGCCTTCCAAGTCGATCAGCCGATCGCGGCGCTAATCAAAGACCTCCGCGCGCGAGGATTATTGGACCAGACACTGATCATTTGGTCGGGAGAATTCGGCCGCACACCATTTTCCCAAGGCAGCAACGGCCGCGACCATAATCCGTTCGGTTTCAGCATCTGGATGGCCGGCGGAGGCATCAAAGGTGGCACGGTTCACGGCGCCACCGACGAACTGGGCTACCACGCTGTCGAAGATGTCCATACCGTCTACGACCTTTGGGCAACCGTGTTACACCTGTTAGGCGTCAACCACGAAAAACTCACCTACCGTTACAGCGGCCGCGACTTTCGCCTAACTGACGTTCACGGAAACGTCATGCGAGAGATCATCCGATGAATCGTGACTACTTGAGTAGCAACTCAGGACGCCGTGATTTCTTCGCCGCTGGCTGGTTGTTTCTCGCTTCGAAGTCGCAGGAATGCGTCCACACCGAAGACAACGCATAACAAACCGAGAATCCTGGCTGGAAAGTCGCCGATGCGGAGGTACAGGCTCTCTCGCTGATCACGTAGCGGCGTCGCGATCACGGCGCCATTGGTTCCCGTTGGCAGTCGTTTGATGATTCGCCCACAGCTGTCCACCCAGGCGGTGGGTCCGTTGTTGGCCGCCGACAAGAGCGGGCGCCGGCATCCCACCGCGACAAACTGCCCGCACCGCAAATGGTGATCAATCACACTGGAGTCATCGAACCAGCCATCGTTGGTGACCGTGATGACGACGTCCGGCATCTCACCTTTGGAACGCAATGATGCGAGTTGGTTGACCGTGACTCGTTCGACTGCAGTTTCGATGCAGATATTCGGAGAGACGGCGGTGCCGTTAATCATGAATGCTTTGGCACCCGGTCCCGTGGCCAAGCCCAATCCAATCGAGTTAACGTAGTCGGCAATCCAGGGGATCTTCGAGACCAGTGGTATGTATTCTCCAAACATCACCAGGTGCGTCTTTCCGTACCAGTCGACCGGTGGGACTTGCTGGTCGCCGCCGGCCTGATTGACGAAATCACCAGTGACATGCACGACACCGCTGTAGACCTCGGGCATTTTGCCGTAATAGATGACGCCACAACCGGCGATCAGGTGTCGCAATCCGGGTGATCTTCGCGTCACGGCAATCGCATTCTGCAGATCTCGAGCCCGCTGCAAAAAGTACTCACGGTTTTGTTTGATCAGCGCATGGAACTCGGCCGCGGGCATCTCGAAAGCAGCCGGTGGATTGGCATATTGCTCGGCGATCCTCCACGGCAGCGCTCCTGAAAACATCGATTCGGGCCAGACCACCGCGTCGATGTCACGCTCCGATCCATTGACCGACACGATCGTTTGCTGCGCATAGTTTTCAAAGATCTCAAACTCTCGGGATTCATCCTGCTGATATTCAACGCGCTCGTTCCGCTGGATCAGCGCGAACGTGGCGAGTTGCTGGTCAACAGATTCAGCTAGCCGTAGGCTTCCATATCCTAAGGTTGCCGACACCAGTACGATCGCAGCGATGATCGATGCGATCAACGATGAACGCGACGTCGCTTTCAACAAACGGGCTTGCCAGACCGAATCCTGACTACGTTCGGGTTGCGAGTCTGACGGTTTGCGGTTCTGGATCAGCATCCACACTTCCAACAAGGCAACATTGATCGAAACGATCACGAAGCTGACGCCATAACTGCCAAAGATGTCCGCGATTTGGATCATGACCGGAACATCCGCCAACGTGTGGCCAAGCATCGCGGCCGAGATACCCGTCAGCAAATAGTTTCGGATACATTCGACTCCGACCCACGCGAACGGCGCCGCCAGCCAGATTGGGAAACGCCGGACCAGCATTTGACGCAGGATTAGCACGAACAGCACCATGTACGTGGCCAAATAAGCGGCCAGTGCAATCCAACATGGGTAAATCAGCGGATTGGCGTGGCGCAGACCTTGCAGGGAGATGGCCCAATAGACGAATCCGGCTAACCAAATCAGCATGTATTCTCGCCGCCCCAAACGACCGGCGATGACCGCGATTTTCAATAACGGCACGATCGCCAGCATCGCCAAAGGCCAGATCACCAGCGGCGGTTGTGAGACCCACATCAATAGCGCTGTCGCGGCTGCCAATGCGGCGACATTTTTGCCATAAGCTTCCGTTTTTGTAGTTTTGGCTGCATCCATGCGTGGCATCTTAGGGGTTCATGGCAGGAGACGAAATTGAGATTTCGGATTTGATCATTCTATCCCTCTCAGCCCGTTCAGAGTCCCTTTACAATAAATGACTTCATTGTGTCCTCCTACCCAACCGCGTTATGGATCCACCAGAGTTTCTCGGACCCTATCGTCTCGGTGAACTGCTTGGTCGCGGCGGCATGGGGTCTGTTTATGCCGGGGTTCACGCCAGCACCGGCCAGCGCGTCGCCGTCAAGCTGATTTCGCCGCATGTCTCGGACGAGATGCGGTTTCGACGACGATTTAACGATGAAATCGAAACGTTGAAACGGCTGCGTCACATTAACATCGTGCAGCTGATCGGCTATGGCGAAGAACATGGACAGCTGTTTTACTCGATGGAATTGGTCGAAGGCGAGTCACTGCAGACGCGGATCCGCCGTGAAAAGCGTCTGGATTGGCTGCCCACGATCGAGATCGCGATCCAAGTCTGTTCCGCGCTCAAACACGCTCACGATATCGGCGTGATCCATCGCGATTTGAAACCCGCCAATTTGATTTTGACCGCACAGGATCAAGTAAAGCTGGTTGATTTCGGAATCGCCAAGATCTTTGGGTCCGGCGAACAAACCATGGCCGGATCTGTTTTGGGCACAGCCGATTACATGGCACCCGAACAGGCATTCAGTCAAGGAATAACCCCACGGACCGACCTGTACGCGCTGGGTAGCGTCATGTACGCCATGCTGACGGGGCGGGCTCCCTTCAAAGGCAAGAACACGACGGAAGTAATCGAGGCACTGAAACGCGATCGACCGATTCCCTTGGATGTGATCCTACCTGACTTGCCGGAAGCGGTTGTTGACGTGGTTCATGATCTGCTGCAAAAGGCGCAGGATGATCGACCGCCCACGGCACTGGCGGTGATGAATCGCCTGAAAGCGATGCGCGCGGGACTGCAGCGGGACAAGACCGTCCATGAACAAAGTGAAAAGACGCAAGTCAAAAGGGGCAGCGGCACGGCCGTTGGGGCCAGACAAATGCCGACGCCCGCTGACCCATCCGCGCAAACCGTGCATCAGCCGGGGCTGTCACCCAAAGACCAGACCGTTGTCGATCCGGCAGTCGGCGCGACCGCCATGAGCGAGCCCGATGCGGAAATCGATTCCGATGGCCACGGCGAAACAAGGACCCATTTCCAAACCGTCGACAATGCGGCCACCGGCAGTGCCGTGTTTGGATCCGTCGGTACAGAGTCCGATAGCGGTGTTGCAGGTGGACTTTCCATCGGATTGATGATTGGCGCCTTGTTACTGGTAACAATCTTGATCGTAAATGCGCTGCAGGGACCATCGCCCGACGAGATGTACGAAAGGATTATCAGCATCCAGAACTCCGGTGAACTTTCCGACGCCAGACCAGAGATTGATCGATTTTTGAAACTCTTTCCTGAGCACGATCGATATCAAGAAGTTGCAGACATGCGGACGTCGCTCGAGTTAGCCGCGCTGGTTCGTCGACTGCGACTACAAGCGAATCTCGAACTGTCTCCACTAGCCGCGCATGAGCAGGCCTTTTTGGATGCCATGGAGCTGCGCGAAACCGACTCGCAATTGGCACAGGCAAGACTTGGCAAATGGCTGGATGTCTTCGTTGACTCGACCACGCACACCGATGACGTCCGAGTTCGAATGGGGGAACTAGCAAGATTCGAATGGGAGAACTTGAAACGACAAGATCCAGTCAAATCGACCGATACGCGGGTGAAAGAATTGCTCGCTCGAATCAGCGAAGGCGAATCGCTGCCGCCGGATGAGCGTCGTAATCTGTTACAGGGATTGATCGATCTGTACAGCGACCAAGAATGGGCCAGACAAGTCGTCCAGGAAGCGAAGCGTCAGTTGGCCCAGCTGTGAGCCTGTCTCCAACGCCGAAGATCGGCATGCGGCTGGTCTTCCGCTACCGCAAAACGACTCCCGCAAGATACTCAATTCCGCTGAAATCGCTATTCCATTTCCAAAATCGTGCGAATCCGCGTGATCAGCGGTCCCGGATTCTCGTGTGTGTAGCTGACATCTTCGCTCTGCTTGGTGGCCAGCGTCTTGACTTGACAGCGTGACTCGGTCCATTCATTTCCGCCGGCAATGATGGCGACGGTGAATCCGTGGTTGTCAGCATATTTTAATTGCGTGCCCAACTTTTTTGCGTCGGGATAGACTTCGGTGTTGATGCCCGCGGTCCTTAGATTCGCGGCCAACCGCAAGTAATCGTCGCGGCGGTCTGCTTCAAAGAATGGAATGAACACAGCAGCCGGTGTGGCTGCCCGCGGTAGCAATTCCAACTGCTCCATCGCGGCCAACAAACGATCGAGTCCCAGTGATGCGCCCACACCGGGCAAATGTTGCTTGGTATACAGTTCGGCCAAACTGTCGTACCGCCCGCCACTGCAAATGCTGCCGATTTCGGGCAGATCATCCAGCGTGGTCTCAAAGACGACGCCGGTGTAATAATCCAATCCGCGCGCGATTGAGACATCCAGCTTCAAACGTTTTGCGGGAACGCCGGCAGCCAGCGCACCGGCGTAGATCTCCGCTAGCCGCTCGATTCCAGCAGCAGCAGTCTCGTTACCGCCGGTGATCGCAGGCAGTTGTGCCAGGACCTCGCGTGCCTCACCCTCACACTCGGCCAACTGCAAGACAGCCTCGGCTTGTTGCGCGGTGATCTCGGCGGTGCGGCTGATTTCGTCGCGAGTTTTTTCGTGACCGATCTTGGCCAATTTGTCCAAGCTGCGAAGAACCGGAACGGTGCGATCGGCCAGGTCCAGGTGTTGCAGCAGTCCGGAAAGCACAGCGCGATTGTTCACGCAAATCGTGAATCGGTCAAAACCGATTGCCACCAGCAGTCGATTGATCACGGCAACCGCTTCGATGTCGGCCAGCACTGATTCGGTACCGATGGTATCAAAATCACATTGCACGAATTCGCGGTATCGGCCTGCTTGTTGCTTTTCACCGCGCCACACCGGAGCGATGTGATAGCGTTTGAAGGGCGTGCCCAGCGAATGAATGTGCTGTGCGGCGAATCGCGCCAAAGGAATGGTCAAATCGAATCGCATCCCGACTTTTCGGCCACCGTTATCTTCAAAGCGGTACATTTGCCGGTCGGTTTCTTCGCCGCCCTTGCCGGTCAGAATCTCCAAATACTCCAATGCCGGCGTATCGATGGGTGCGAAGCCAAAGGAGCGAAAGACCTGGCGCGCGGTGTGCATGATCCCTTCGCGGGGGATCATGACGGCGGGCAAATAATCGCGAAATCCACTCAGTGTGCGTGGCTTGATCAATGACATGGGCTCGTGCTTCGCCTCTCACGCGATCGGCAGACTGGTGGGCCGGCGGCTGCGGAGCGAGTGCTGGGGGTCAACGTTGGGGTCAGGGAATTGGGGGCCGAACAAAGCATCGGCGTATTCATCAATTTGTTCGGGCGTCTCGAAGTAAACCGCGTAGCACCAATCGTCCTCGAATTCACACTCCTTGGTGTTGTATTCACGACAGATCTGTGGTCTGGTTTCGTAGATTCCGCAGCGATGATCGTCTTGCAGATGCTTGCAAGTCGTATGCACCAGCAGGTACCACTGATCGTCGTCGACAAACACGCTGGCACGGTCGTGCAACAAATACCAGCGAATGTAGTCATAGTCCTTGCGGTTGACGGGTTCCTCAATCGGCAGGGCAAAATAACGACAGCACTTGGCAGTGCAGTAATCGCACAGGATCGCGCCCTTCGGGACTTGATCCCGCCTGCGTTTTAGCGGTAGCGTTGACATCGGTAAACTCCCCCGTGGGATACGTTTCCAGCTTGTCGATCCGTATTTGACGGAAGTTGACAATTGTGGAAGCTTATCGCAGGCAACCTGTCGGCACCAAGCCCCAGCAACATCTTTGGAGCCCTAAGTGGAAACGATCATCACCGCCCTTGGTCCAGACAACGTCGGACTGGCCGATCCCATCATCCATCATGTCACCGGCCGCGGAGCTCGGATTGCCGAAATCCAGATGTACGACCATGACGAGCAGCAGCTGTTTTCGATGCTGTGCCGCATTGATATTCAGTCGTCGCGGGAATTCGAGCCGCTAGTCGAGGCGATGCAAGAGATCGGCCAGGAAACGGGCCTGGCAATCCGCGTCTGGAGCAGCGAGCGACGCCTTCACCGCCCCAGGTTGGCGATCTGTTGCACCTACGTTGAGCACACTCCGCGAGCGGTGCTGCAGGCGATTCGAGATGATGTGATCAACGCCAAGGCCGCCGTCCTGATCTCGAATCGAAAAAAACTTTCCTTCTTGGCCGATGAATTTGGCGTCCCCTACCGAATGATCGGCGACGCCAAGGGCGTGGCCAATGATGAGGCGATGGTGCAGGCGTTTGACGAGTTCGATGTCGACTACGTGGTTCTGGCACGGTACATGCGCATCTTGCCCGCCAACACCTGTTGGCAATTCGCCGGCGGAAGAATTATCAATTTGCATCACGGCTTGCTACCGGGCTTTCCCGGTTTTCGGCCCTATCATGATGCCTACGAAGCCCGCATGTTGACCTTTGGCGCGACCTGTCACTTCATCATCCCCGAGCTTGATGCGGGCAACCAGACGATCAATCAGCGAACCTTTTCTGTCCTGCCCGGGACTCCGCTGGAGGACATCATCGCTCAGGGTGAGTCACAAAATGAGCCCCGCTGTCTGATGGAAGGCGTCCGCCGCGTCGTCGACCGCGAGATCCGTCTTCACTTCCACCGCGTGGTCGCCCGCAAAAGGTAGCAGCATCGCCGTCGTTTGCTCCGCAATCGCACGCGCAAGGGAACGTCCGCAGCGGAGAGGCTGTGAATTTATTGTCGTCCGACGCTCCGCGTCGGAACGGGAAAACA
>JBFJVZ010000122.1:0-17169 GCA_041623895.1 Pirellulaceae bacterium
GGCCAGCGCCTGGCGAAGCGAAAACCCTTCCCGGGCGGGTGCTGGTGCAGGTTCGGCGGTTTTCGCCGCGGACTTGCCAGCCGGAGTCTTGATGCTCAGTTGATCCACGATTCTTGCGACGCCATCGATACCTTCGGCCGCCCGCAATACTTCGTCTTTGTGCTGTGTCTTGCTCACATTGCCGCGAAAAAGCACCTCACCCTTGTCAACTTTCATGTCAAGCGTGAAGTCTTTCAGAGCACCTGAGTCACGGCTGCTCCTTAATCGCTGCATGATTTGTTCAGCAATTTCTCGGTCGCCACCAAAGGCCTGCAGTGGCCCCAGAGTGGCGAACGCAGCAATCGCCCATCCCAAATACTTGATTCGCATCGAAATGCCTCCCTACAGTTCTGTAATCGCTCCGGCCATGATTCCTGTTCAAAGGTCGCGCCGCACAGTGCAACGACATCACCGCGGGTGGTGATTAAGCCTTTGACGGGTCCGATCAGACCGGTGTTGTTGGTTGCATCGGCGATCAGAGGGCAGAGAAGGTAGGTTTTTTCGGATTTTGTCACTGATTCGGACTCTAACGATCCGGCTGCGGCGGGAAACGGGTTGTTTCACGGCCAGATCCGTTACCGTTCGCCACATCGACGACCGCGGAGAAGCTCGTAAACTAGTTGCACCCAATCGGGGGTTCGAAAGCTCCTGGCTCAAACCGGGAGGGCGAAGCCCGCTGAGCCGCGCGACGAGAGCCGCGCGAATGACCCACACTCACGACGGTCAGCAGCAGCCTCGGCCTCCCGATAACTTGATGTTCCCCTCCAGCACGGCAACCCGAGCCCGGCAACCCGAGCACGGTTATCAGCGATCAAAAAACTTCGGGAGTCTGGTATCGACACCACCAACGCCGACCTGCCCTGGCAAGACAGCCTTTCCGCGCTAGCAGAAGAGTTGCAGAGCGAGTGGATCGCCATGCGCAGGCATTTGCACGAAAATCCAGAGCTATCCGATGCGGAGTATGCGACCACCGAGTACTTGGCCTCGGCAATGCGGAATCTGGATTTGCCCTTTCATGTTGTCGGAGACGGTCGTGGAGTCACGGCGGACCTGGTGACTTCTCCGAAGATCGCCGATGTCCCGCGGATTGCCATTCGCGGCGACATCGACGCGCTGCCGATCACCGACACCAAAGCGGTCAGCTACAAGAGCCAATGCGAAGGCGTGATGCATGCCTGCGGACACGACGTCCATGCAACGGTGATTTATGGGGCGATGCAGATCCTGAAAACGATGCAGCAACGACGGCTATTGCCGTGGCCGATCGCGGTGCGAGCCATTTTCCAACCTTCCGAAGAATTGGCGACGGGTGCCCGATACATGATGCACCACCACGCCATACGTGATGTTGATTCAATCTTAGCGCTTCACGTCGATCCCACCCGCAGTGTCGGCTGCATCGGATTGCGAACGGGGCCGCTGACGGCGGCCGCGGACATGGTGATCATTGACTTCCACGGTCGCGGTGGCCACGGTGCCCGCCCCCATCTGACCGACGATCCGATCGATGCCTGCACGGCATGGGTACAGACGGCGTATCGACGCGTCGCACGAACCGCGAATCCGCACGAAACGGTGATCTTTTCTATCGGCCAAATCGAAGCCGGCCATAGTGCTAACGTCATTCCCGACAGCGGTCACCTGACCGGCACGCTGCGATCGTTGGACGTCGAAAGTCGTCGTGTCGCTTTGGAAACACTGGAAGATGTTTGTGAAGCAATTCAGCGCGAAACTGGATGCAAGGTCGAGATGCGTCTGGGGTCGACAGCGCCTTCGGTGATTAATGATCCGCGCATGGTTGAATTGTTGACCGATTCGGTAGTGCAGATGCTGAGTGCCGGGGCGATCGAAATCATTGACGAACCGAGCATGGGTAGTGAAGACTTTTCCTGCTATTTGGAACACATTCCCGGCGCCATGTTTCGCCTGGGAATCGCCGGCCAACAAGTCGGCAGTGCGCCGCTTCATACATCCATCTTTGACATCGATGAGCGAGCACTGCTGGTCGGAGCGAAAATCTTTGCCGCCGCGGCGATTAACTTTTTCAATCCCGATCAATCGGCGTGATTCCATAAATCTCCATTTGGCGGGCCAATCTGGCGGATCTTGGATCCACGCGAGATTCTACTGCGTTCCCCGTTCTGCCACGTGATTGGCATCTGTTTGCTCTGCGTCCGGGCTGCAAATACAATCTGCTCCCCGTCCGATCAGCATCAGCATTTTCAAGATCGCAGAATTCCCGATGTTTCGCTCACTCTTTCTCTTCAGCACCGCTGCGTTACTGATCTCGTCTTCGGCGCGGGCTGATCTGACCACCGGTAATTTAGTGGTGACGATCAACGAATTCACCGGTTCGATCAACGCACCCAGTTACGTGGCCGAATACACGACAAGTGGCTCGCGCGTGCAGACCTTTGCAAACCTTCCCGAACCCGGCGGGACCGCAGATACGACCGACCAGGTGCGAGACCTGGTTGTCGGCGCTGATGGATTGTACGTCTACAACGGAACCTTCGATCCGACGATTGCCACTCTCGATCCGACTGACTTGACGCCCACTTGGACACAGCCGCTATCGTTCGCCGAATGGAGCACGGTCAACAATATCTCCTACGGCGGGTTGCAACTGTATAACAACCAACTGTTCGCCACGGACATGGACACAGTCGGCGGATCTGCGAAAGGTGTCGTGCGGTTTGATCTCGCTGGCGGTTCAACGATTCGCTTCGGGACCGCGAATACGAATCCCCGAGACTTGAATCTGGATCCGGCCGGTAATTTGTATGCCTTGACCGATCGCAGTGTGGAGTTAGAGGTATTCGATTCGCAGACAGGTGCCTTTGATCGCGAAATTAATTTGGCAGTTGGTAGCGACTATCGAGCGATCGATGTTGCCGCAGACGGTTCGATCTTTGCAGCGAACTGGAGTGGTGACATCAACCGATTCACGAATAGCGGCGTGCTGTTGGATTCCATCAATGTCGCCGCGGCCAATTTTTCGGATTTGGATATCAATGACTTGACCGGAGAAATTGCCCTCGGTACGGGTTTCGATGGCGACGTCGTGTTGACCGATCTGACGCTCGATTCCTTCACTCGCTTTTCCGTGACTGATTCGCCCTTGGGCGGGGATACCTTTGTCTCATTCGTGAATGCATCTGCTGTCCCGGAACCATCATCGCTTGGATTGCTGCTTGTTGCCTTCGCTGCGGCTGGATTCCAGTGGCATCGTCGACGGCTGCGTCCGCAGGTAACCGGAACTGCATCCAGCGAGCATTGAACGTTGGCGGGCAGCTCCAGTCGGCCCGTGCGCCTGCGATTAATCAAATCAGCCGCCTCCGGCACGGCACACGTCACCCTGATGGGTTGTCGGCAACGGGCTCATCTTCCTTTGTTGCCTCTCAGCCGTATATGCTGTTGCTATGGATTCTGTCCGCGGTTGACGGATACCTCAACACCGCCATGCGGCCACCACCAAGAATTCGATCACGAAGGGTCGACGCTGCCAACTCGCCGAGAGACGAAGCATGAGCAAACTGAATTTCAAGTCCAATGACAAGCAGACCATCGGGGTTGAGCTTGAATTGGGGATTGTCGATGCATCTTCTTATCAGTTGGTCAGTGGCAGTTGCGAATTGTTGGAACAGTTGCCGGAGGAATTGCATGACACGGTCAAGCATGAATTGATGCAGTGCGTGGTCGAGGTCATTAGTGGTGTCTGTGACTCGGTTGCCGACGCGAGAACCGACTTGGAAGGAAAACTCCGCCACGTCGAACAGGCGGCTGACTCGTTAGGGATGCGTTTGTTCTGGGGAGCCACTCATCCGTTCAGCCGCTGGGAAGACCAGATTGTGACCGAAAACGATCGCTACCAGGCGCTCGTGCAGTTGTTGCAAGAAATGGCGCGGCGGCTGATCACCTTCGGTTTGCACGTGCATGTCGGTGTGGACTCCGGTGACAAAGCCGTCATGATCTGCGACCGCATCATGCAGCATCTGCCCACCCTGTTGGCTTTGTCGGCCAGCAGCGCTTTCTGGCAAAACCGCGACACCGGGCTTCATTCACATCGCTCGAAAATCATGGAAGGCTTGCCGACTGCCGGACTGCCAACCCTGATGCGGAACTGGAGCGAGTATGTGTGGTTGGTCAATCACATGGTTGAGACCGGATTCATCAACACGATTCGCGAGATCTGGTGGGATGTCAGACCGCACCATAATTTTGGCACCGTGGAAGTCCGCATGTGCGATATGCCCGGCAACATGGATCACGTCTGTGGTTTAACGGCACTGGTGCAATGCCTGGTCAAGTACCTGAACGATGACATCGACGAAGGCACCTACCAATTCGATTGCCACCCCATGATGGTCCGCCAAAACAAGTGGCGTGCAGCAAGATTCGGCCCTGCAGCCAAGTTGGTGAACACTCGTGATTACACCGTTCACTCGGTCAGCGATATCGCCTGCAATATGGTTGATCGACTGCGGGGCGTTGCCCAAGACCTGGGTTGCGAATCAGACTTGTTGTTTGTCCGCGACATCGCCCGCAGCCCAAGTTTCGCTGATCGGCAACGGGAAATCTTGGAAAAGACCGGCCAGCCAATTGAAATTGTTCGACAGTTATCGGAGCAGTCGCGAATCAGCAAAGTCGGCGCGATGACTTCATAGAATCCGCACAACGATCAGGCAGACTTGCCGAATCTTCAAGCAACAGCATTTCACTGCTTGTGCGTTGCGGTCTCGCTCCACACCCTTAGCGGCGTACCCAGAGCGTAGTATTTCACATTCGTCATGAATCTTGACCGGCGGTACGCGAAATGCTCTTTCGTTCCGGCTTGATCCAATCCCGCCCGCCACTTCAAAACCACGTCTTCTCGGGTCACCCGGCTATGCAGGCCTCCTCCGCGCGCTATCGTCACACCAAGATCATTGCCACTCTGGGGCGGGCTACGGGGTGCTCTCCGGGCACCTGGTTGGATATGTGTTGGCGGGCGACAAGGTCGTCGACACACTTCAGCTGCTTCAGGTGAAGTGAGTGGATCCAAACACAAATTCAAATGTCATCGGCACGGGATCTTCGACGCTGCGTGCTTCCGGTCCCTTTCGCAAAATTCTCGTCGGCCTGTCATCCTTTCTGCTGGTTTGTGTCATTGCGGTCGCCGGGTACATGGCGGCGGGCTGGCGTCTGGACGATGCCATCTACATGGTGATCATCACCATCTTTGGGGTCGGCTACGGCGAAGTCCAACCGGTCCAGTCACCTGCATTGCGGTCGCTGACCATGACCATCATCGTCGCCGGATATGCCTCCGTGATTTACACCGTCGGCGGATTCATGCAGATGCTGATCGACGGTGAAATAAACAAAGCTTTGGGAGCAAGAAAAATGTCCAAGGAAATTGAACGGCTCACCGAACACACGATCATCTGTGGCGTGGGTCGTCTGGGTTCGATCCTGGCGGCGGAACTTCATGCCGAGGGCAAACCATTCGTCGTGATCGATCATGATGTCGGCCGACTTCAGGAAGCCGAACAACGCGGTTATCTAGTGATTCACGGTGACGCCAGCGAAGAGGATGTGCTGCAGCGGGCCGGCATCCATCGCGCATCGACGGTGGCATCCGTGCTCTCCCAAGACGCCATCAACGTGTTTGTCACGATCACGGCACGAGAGATGAATCCCGGCATCACGATCATCGCCAGAGGTGAAAATCCCAGGACGGAGAAAAAACTCCTCGGCAGCGGGGCCAATCAGGTCGTGCTGCCCACAGCGATCGGCGGCAAGAAAATTGCCCAAATGATCATCCGCCCGACCGCCGAAAACATGCTCCAGCAAATTCAACAGCAAAGCAACACCGTCGATGACTTGAACCGCATCGGA
The DNA here is from genome assembly GCA_041623895.1 of Pirellulaceae bacterium. GTDB lineage: Bacteria > Planctomycetota > Planctomycetia > Pirellulales > Pirellulaceae > JBFJVZ01. The sequence goes on from JBFJVZ010000122.1 coordinate 5,920, forward strand.
CTGGAATTCGACGAATTGAAAGTCGTGTCGGGGTCAGCGTTGATTGATCACGCGATCAGCGAGATCGAAATCAAGAGCAATCATGGCTTTTTGATCGTAGGAATCCGCCACGCGGACGGTTCCAGCCATCTAAACCCGGAACCAACAACGAAGCTCAAGACGGACGACGTTGTCATCGTGCTCGGTCACAAGGATGATTTACCCGAACTAGCCAAACGCTTTTCGGCGAAACCAAAACGAATGATGTACCGCGGGGCGACGTTCGAGGGCTGATAGGGCTTGGCCGCCGGATGACTGCAAACATTGTGTCTACATTGTTCTCTAGAATGGTGTAGTCGATCATTTTGCGGTAGGAGCCAGGGTGAGCCGTTTGCGGAAAGAGAACATCGAGGCTTGTTTGCTGGGGACCGCCGTCGGCGATGCCTGCGGTGCACTTTTGGAGGGTGTTTTCCCCGCGGATCTTCACGATCAATTCGCTTCGCCTCAAGCCGTGCTGGACCACGCTTACTCTCGACAGCTGCAATACACCGATGACACGCAGATGACATTGGCGCTGGCCGACTACTTGACCCGTCACGAGCGGATTGAATCGGAATCACTGATGAGCGATTTTGTCGATGCTTACCAGTCGTGGCGGGGCTATGGTCGGGGCACAACGGCCCTGATCGATGCCTACCGCTATAAAAGTGACTGGAACTTTCTGGCCCAGACTTTGTTTCCAGGCGGCTCACTGGGTAACGGCGCTGCGATGCGGAGTGCACCGGTCGGCTTACGGTTCTTTGCCGATCACGAAACGATTTGGCAGCAAGCCGCCGCCAGCGCACATCCGACTCATCGTCACGAGTTGGGCATCGAAGCTGCCCAGCTGATTGCCATGGCAACTTCACTGGCAATCGAAATGCCGGAAATCGATCCCGCCAATTTGGCGGCCGCCTTGCGACCGTGGTGCAAGACAACAGTCTTTGGCAAGCGTATCGATGTTCTCGCTGGGATCCAGTCCTGGGACGACGTCGCCCAACTCGGAAACGGAATCGAGGCTCATGAATCGGTCGTCACTGCGATCGCCTGCTTTGCATTGTCGCCGGACGACTACCCAACTGCCATCGGCCAGGCGATTTGGCAGGCAGGTGACACCGATACGATCGCAGCGATGACCGGAGCAATGTGTGGGGCTCGCTTGGGAGGCGACTGCATTCCCAGTCAAGCTCTGGCAAACTTGGAAGACGATGGCTTTGCCGATCACGTTGCCGAGTTGGCGGCGCGGCTCTTTTCAAACGTCAGTGATCGTGATCGCAGTGACGGGAACTGACGCCGGCACGTGTCAGGTTGTAGAATCGGGCTCCAATGCTGACGGCTGCGAATTCACGTGCAGAAGAAACAATGGCAATTTACGGAACCGCCCTGTTGGCCCTCTGCCTGTTGATCGGATCGATCGTGGGCAGGTTGCTGGGCATGGCTGTCGGGGTCGATGCCAACGTGGGCGGGGTCGGCATCGCCATGCTGATGCTGATCCTGTTCAGTGACCGATTACAGCGCGCCGGGCGCATCGAACCGCCCACCAGGCAGGGGATCATTTTTTGGAGTTCGGTGTACATTCCGATTGTGGTTGCGATGGCCGCCAGCCAAAACGTTCGCGCCGCAGTCACCGGCGGCCCCGTGGCGATCCTGGCTGGCGTGTTGGCGGTCGTTGTTTCCTTTGCGATGGTGCCACTGATCAGCCGGATTGGAAATGAACCTGCAACCAAGGATCGATCATGACGGACGTCATCGATGCGATCGGCGGTGAATTGACCAGGTATTCATTGATCACTGCGTTCTCCGTCATCGGCGTCACCGTCTGGATTTCGTACGCGTTGTCTGACCGTCTGACCCGGGGACGCATTCACGGATCGGCCATTGCCATTTTGATTGGGCTGATCATGGCTTACGTTGGCGGCCAAGTGACCAGAGGCGAAAAAGGAATCGCTGACCTTGCCATCTTTTCCGGGATCGGACTGATGGGTGGAGCCATGTTTCGCGATTTTGCGATTGTGGCGACGGCTTTCGGAGTGCGGCTGGATGAGTTTTTGAAGACCGGTATCAGTGGAATCGTGTCGCTGTTTGCCGGTGTCGTCGTGTCGTTCATCGTGGGTGCCTGCGTTGCTTACGGTTTTGGCTATCGGGACGCCGTCGCCATGACAACGATCGGAGCCGGGGCGGCAACTTACATTGTCGGACCAGTCACGGGAGGTGCGATTGGCGCCAGCGGCGAACTGATGGCGCTCAGCGTCGCAGCCGGTTTGGTCAAATCGATCTTGGTGATGACCATCACACCGTTTGTGGCACCGCTGATCGGCCTGGACAATCCGAGATCGGCACTGATTTTCGGCGGATTGATGGGCACCACCAGCGGAGTCGCAGCGGGACTCGCCGCCACCGATCCTAAGTTGGTTCCGTACGGTGCGATGACGGCAACGTTCTACACGGGACTCGGCTGTTTACTTGGACCTTCCGTCATTTACATGATCATGCGAGCGATTGTATGACTGAACCGAACCTCACCATTGGGCTGATTGCCCGAGCGCAGTTGCATGGTGATGCGGTGGCACTGCGTACGAAGACGGAAGAAAAGAGCTACGCAGAAATCCTCGATCGTTCGACCGCGATCGCGGCGGCGTTGTTAGATTCGCGAGATGATTTGCATGAAGCCCGTGTGGCGTTTCTGATCCCAGCTGGTTTCGAGTATGTCGGCGTCCAGTGGGCGATTTGGCGCAGCGGTGGTGTCGCCGTGCCGCTCAGTTTGTCGGCAACGGAGCCGGAATTGGAATACGTGCTCAGTGATTCGCAGTCGGAGACGGTAGTGACGACGGGGTCCCTGGCGGAAAAAACACGGCCACTTGTTCAGCGGCTGGGTTTGCGTTTGCTGATTGTCGATGACATTGGTGATGAACAGGCAAGCGACTTGCCGTCCATTACTGCTGACCGCCGGGCAATGATTCTTTACACCAGCGGCACGACCAGCAAACCGAAAGGCGTGGTGTCGACACACGCTAACATTCAAGCGCAAATCGAATCGTTGATTGATGCCTGGCGGTGGCAGCGGACCGATTGCATTCCGCTGTTTTTGCCGCTGCATCACATTCACGGCATCATCAATATCCTGTCGTCTGCACTTTGGGCGGGTGCGACAATCGAACCGTTTCCGCAGTTTGACATGGATACCATTCTCTCCCGCGTTTCTGCGGATAGCTATTCGGTCTTCATGGCGGTCCCGACGATTTATGTGAAATTGATTCAGGCGATCGAGTCGTTGCCGGAGGATGAACAAGCGAAAGTCGTCGACGGCTTTGCTCGCCTGCGATTAATGATTTCCGGCTCCGCCGCGCTGCCGGCCAGCGTGCATGAAAAGTGGACATCGCTTACCGGGAAAAAATTGTTGGAAAGATACGGGATGACCGAAATCGGCATGGCCTTGTCGAATCCCTATGACGGTCAGCGACGCCCGGGGGCTGTTGGGCAGCCTTTGCCGGGCGTTGAGATCCGTTTGAAATCGGAAACAGGAGTGGTGACAGGCGACGATGAACCGGGCGAGATTCAAGTCCGCGGCCCGGGCGTGTTTGCAGAGTATTGGAAGCGCGGGGAAGCAACGCGGGAATCGTTCGAGGACGGCTGGTTCAAGACCGGCGATATGGCAGTCTTGGAAGATGGCTATTACCGAATCATGGGCCGGCAGTCTGTCGATATCATCAAGAGCGGTGGTTACAAGTTGTCGGCGCTGGAGATCGAAGCCGTCTTGCTCGAACACCCCGCGGTTTCAGAATGTGCCGTGGTCGGCATCGCCGATGAAACTTGGGGCGAAGCGGTTGCGGCTGCTGTTGTGCTCGCCGATGGCGAAGAACTTGATCTGGAATCGCTGCGATTGTGGTGCCGCGACAGAATCTCTCGTTACAAGCTTCCCAAAAAGTTGCTCGTCGTCGAGAGTTTGCCGCGAAACGCGATGGGGAAAGTTACCAAACCAGCCGTGAGTCAACTATTCTGACTGCTGAGTTGTCCAGCAAAATTTTTCTTGGAATCGAAGCATGATAATTCGATCAGCCCTTTGTTGTTTGTTTCTCCTGAACGGTTCACTTGCACTGGCGCAAGAATCGAAACCGAGCGCAACCGAGTACAAGACAAACACCGACATCTTGTACCGCAATGGGGAATTGACCGACTACATGAAAGAGCGTTGCCGATTGGATGTTTACTATCCAGCCAACGTGAAGGATTTTCCGACCGTCGTGTGGTTCCACGGCGGCGGTTTAAAGGGCGGCAATCGCTCGATCCCAAAACAACTGAAGGGGCAGAAGATAGCGGTCGTTGCGGTGAACTATCGTCTTCATCCGAAAGTCAAATCGCCGGCTTATGTTGAAGATGCCGCCGCCGCGGTTGCCTGGACGTTTCACAACATTGAAAAATACGGTGGGTCAAAGAAACGCATTTTTGTCAGCGGTCATTCAGCGGGCGGCTACCTGACCAGCATGATCGGCCTGGATAAACGATGGCTGGCAGCGTTCGATGTCGATGCGGACGAGATCGCCGGTTTGATTCCGTTCAGCGGGCACACAATCACGCACTTCACCATCCGCGCCGAACGGGGCATCGACGGCAAACAACCAATTGTCGACGACATGGCCCCGCTGTACCACGTGCGCAATGACGCACCCCCACTGCTGCTGATCACGGGTGATCGTGAACTGGAGATGCTCGGCCGTTACGAAGAGAACGCGTACTTGTGGCGAATGATGCAGGTGGTCGAACACCCCAGCACCGAGTTATATGAGCTGGACGGTTTTAATCACGGGCAAATGGCTGATCCGGCCCACCCGTTGCTGCTGCGGTTCATCAGCAAGATCTCAAAATAGCCTGAAAGTCACCACAGGCACGGGTGGATGATGACGTGGACGTTTGGTGGCCGCCACATTACAATGAGTAGTCGAAGGATTCGCCTTCCTACCCCCAGTTGCCCGGCTAAAGGCGACTCCCACCTCAGTCATGTCAACTGCCGTGACTTCTCCTGATTTTCTTTCCAAGTTCCATCTCGGCCATGCGCTTTGCGCTGCCTGGCTGATGCTGTTTGCCGGGTCAGCACTCGCTGAGCAAACAACCCCGGTTAGCTTCGTCAACGATATCGTGCCGGTGCTGACCAAAGCTGGCTGCAATGCCGGTGTTTGCCATGCCAAAGCGGGTGGCGGACAAAACGGTTTTCAGCTGTCGCTGCTCGGGTTTGAACCGCAGGAAGACTACGACTATCTGACTCGCCAGGGTCGCGGCCGCCGGCTCTTTCCCGCTGCGCCCGATCATAGTTTGATTTTGCTGAAAGCATCCGCGCAGGTTCCCCACGGTGGCGGCGTGCGTTTGGAAAAAGACTCGCAGGGTTACGGAGTCTTACGTAGCTGGATTCAGCAAGGCACGCCCTACGGCGGTGATCAGGCAACGCTTTCGTCGATTCTGATTCAGCCGGATCGCGGTGTGTTGCCTCCAGGCGCAGAACAGCAACTGAAAACAATCGCCCACTTCTCCGACGGCAGTACGCGCGACGTCAGCAGCCTTGCTTTGTACGAATCCAATGACAGCGCGATGGCCGAAGTCGATGACAGCGGTCTTGTCAAAGCAGCGGAGCTTCCGGGTAAGTTCTCGATCATGGTTCGCTACCAAGGCAAGGTGTCCGTCTTCAGTGGCGCCGTACCGCTGGGAGCGCCGGTGGAAGAGTTGCCGCCGTCGAAGAACTTCATCGACGAACACCTTTTTGCGAATTTACAACAACTGGGAATTCCGCCCTCACCGGTTTGCGATGATGCCACGTTCCTGCGCCGTGTGACGTTGGACATTGGCGGACGCTTGCCGACGGAGGAGGAGACTCGCGAGTTTCTGGCGGACACAGCGACGGATAAGCGCGAGCGGTTAATTGATCGCCTACTGCGTAGTCCCTCTTACGCCGACTTCTTTGCCAACAAATGGACATCACTGCTGAAGAATCGCCGCGATGTGGCCAGCGACATCACGTCCAACTTTGCCTTTCATGCTTGGATTCGCGACAGCCTGCTGGCCAATAAACCGTACGACCAGATCGTCCGCGAATTACTGGCGGCAACCGGAACGGTGATCGCCAACCCGGCGGTGGCCTGGTACAAGCGCGTCAAAGAACCAAAAGAACAATTGGAAGATGTTGCCCAGTTGTTTCTCGGCGTCCGCATGCAGTGCGCCCAGTGCCACCATCATCCGTTCGAACGCTGGAGCCAAGACGACTACTATGGGTTTGCCGCGTTCTTCAGCCAGGTCGGCCGCAAACCTTCGGGGGTGCAAGGCGAAGATCTGATCTTTCACAAACGCGGTGTCGCCCAATCACAGAACGTCAAGACCGGCTTGATGGTTCGGCCGGCCGCTTTGGGTGATGATGTTGGTGAGATCCCGCCCGATCACGATCCGCGATTGCGGCTGGCCGATTGGATGAGTTCGGCTGAGAACCCGTTTTTTGCCAAAGCAGTGGTGAATCGATACTGGAAACACTTTTTTAAACGTGGACTGATCGAACCGGAAGACGATATTCGCGACACCAACCCGCCGACCAATCCGGAATTGTTGGAGGCATTGGAAAAACATTTCGTCAGTAGCAAGTTCGACTTGAAAGAACTGGTCCGAGTCATCACGCAATCGAGTGCTTACCAACTGAGCGCGATTCCGAATGAGCATAACGTCGCTGACCAGCAAAATTACTCGCGTTATTATCCGCGGCGGATGCAGGCGGAAGTGCTGCTGGATTCAATCGATGATTTGAGCGGGGCCAGAACCAGCTTTGCCAATCTGCCGGTGGGAACCCGTGCCGTGGCGCTGCCGGACAATAGTTACAACAATGCGTCGCCGTTGCTGCGCGTGTTCGGCCGACCGGAGAGCACCAGTGTGTGTGAATGTGAACGTCGTGAATCGGCCAGCCTGGCACAGAGTCTGCACCTGATCAATGCGGCGGATGTGAAAGCCAAACTGGCAACTTCCGGTGGTCGAGCGGACCGGCTTTCAAAAGCAGAGAAGTCCGCCAAGGAAAAGATTAGCGAACTTTACCTGGCCGCCTTTTCGCGTCAGCCGAGGCCGGAGGAATTGGATACGGCGCTGGCCTATTTGGCCGAGTCGCGGTACGACGCCAACGGCAAACCGATCGATCCCAAAATAGTCGCCCGGGACAATTTCCAAGATTTACTCTGGGCGTTGATCAATTCGAAAGAGTTTTTGTTCAACCATTAATCGTTATCGAATTCTCCGAATTCGATAACACCACCATGAATTCATACACATCACCGCGCCAGGACACGTCCTGGGCTACGAGACGAGCCATGAATCCGTCACGCATCACAAGCTTCGCTCTCCTGCTGTCCTTGCTCACGCATGCCGCGCTCGCGCAGTCGGTTTGCCTGCCGGCGCCGCGGCTATTGACCACGATGCCGATGGGCGGCCAGGCTGGAAGCGAATTTGAACTCACCATCAGCGGCGAATTTATCGAAGGGGCTGAGCAGCTGGTTTTCTCACATCCCGGCATTACCGCCAACAAGTCGGCGGATAACAAATACACCGTCAAGATCGCCGCCGATTGTCCGACCGGCATTCACGAAGCCCGCGTGATGACGCGGCTTGGCTTGTCAGCGGCACGAGTCTTTACGGTCGGCAAACTGCCGGAGGTGAGCCAAGAAAAGCACAGCACGACTGTCCAGTCGGCGATGCCGCTGCAGCTGAATTCGATCTGCAATGCAACGATGCCGGCACGCGGGGTGAATCATTACTCGATCGAGGCCAAAAAAGATCAACGGATTCTGGTCGACTGTGCGGCTCAGGGGATCGATTCAAAGTTGAATCCGGTGCTGATTGTGGGTGACAAGGATGGCAACGATTTGCAGGTCGAGCGACGCGGCGGCGTGATCGACTTTCTGGTTCCGGACGACGGCACCTACACGATTAAGGTCCACGATCTAACTTTCAACGGTGGAGAGCACTATTTTTATCGGCTTGTGATTCAGGAATTACCGGGCGAGGTGCCCGTGATTCGACAGCCCGCGACGCGGGCCGTGGCCGCCCACTCGTGGCCGCCTTTCGGATTGCCCCCCGAAGCACCGCTCAAGGAGCATGATTCCGAAGACGCTCAGAAACTCAACTTGCCTTGCGACATTGCCGGCAGTTTCTTTCCCGCTGCCGACGTGGACACGTATGAGTTCGAGGCCAAGAAAGGGGAACAATGGTGGATCGAAGTTGCCTCCCAGCGTCTCGGCCGACCAACCGATGCTTCCGTGGTCGTGCAGCGCGTCAGCAAAGACGGCGACACGGAATCATTAGTCGATGTGGCCGAGTTGAGCGACATTCCCAGCCCGGTCAAAGTTTCCAGCAACGGTTATTCATACGACGGGCCGCCTTACAACGCCGGTTCTTCAGACGTGTTGGGGAAAATCGAAATTCCAGAGGACGGTACCTATCGATTGCAAGTCACCGATTTGTTCGGCGGCACGCGAAACGATCCGAATAATATTTATCGGCTCGTGATTCGCCAAGCGACTCCGGACTTTTCTGTCGTTGCTTGGGCCTTGCACATGAATCTCCGCAACGGAGATCGCAACGCGCTCTCGAAACCGATTGCGCTTCGTCGCGGTTGGACGATGCCGCTGGAAGTGATCGTCATTCGTCGCGATGGATTTGATGGCGAAATAGAGTTGATCATGGAGAACCTACCCGATGGGGTGAACGCCAGCGGCACCAAGATCCCGGCGGGAAAATCACGCGGCATCATGCTGATCACCGCAGACGAAGGTGCTCCCAAAGGCTACGCCAACGCCACCTTCCGTGGGCGAGCAAAGATTGGCGATCAGACCGTCACGCGTCCCTGCCAGTTGGCGTCCATGGCCTGGCCGGTGCGGAACGCATGGAGCGAGATTCCCAGTCCACGACTTTTGTCCTCGATCGCAGTGTCGGTTAGCGATGATGAGACGGCACCGATCACCATTGCGGCAAAAGAACGGAAAGTATGGGAAGCGAAGACGGGCGAAAAGTTAACCATTCCCCTGTTGCACATGCGTCGCGGAGAATTTTCCGGTAAAGCCATCAATATGAGCACGTTTGGATCGCCTTTTGAATCATTCAAATTTGACCTTCCTCTGGACGCCGATAGCTCCGAGGCCATTATGGATCTGGCGAAGACCCCGCCGGGCGAGTATTTGATCGCTCTGTATGGAAGCGCCGTTTCCAAACATCGTCACAATGTCGCTGCGATCACGGTCGCCGAACAAGAGCACACCAAGGCACAAGAGACGGCCGCCGCGCTGGCTGCCGAGGTAACGCGTTTGAGCGAACAAGCGAAAGTCGCTTCGGGCCAGGCGAAAACCGAAGCGGAAAAGTCGCTTGCCGCGGTCACCGCTGAAAAGAAAGCTGCTGATGCCGCCGTGGCCGCCGCGGAAAAACGTGTAGCTGCAGCCAAGAGTCAAGCTAATCCAAAAGACATTGTCGATATCATTGTGTCTGAGCCGATCAAGATTCGTGTCCAACCAGCAGAGACGAAATGAGTAATCACACGCACAACGTTGTTTGTCCCGGACCGGACGGATTCAAGTCGGGTCGTCGCGGCTTCATGCGTTTTGGGATTGCCGGATTCGCAAGCCTCAGCCTGCCGGGAATGTTGCGGCTGCGGGCGGCAAGCGAACTGGAACCCGGCAGCGAAAAAAAGGCGGTCATTCTGGTTTGGAAACCGGGCGGATGTTCGCACATCGATACTTACGATCCCAAACCGGACGCCGCGGTTGAGTACCGAGGACCGTTCGGCACGATCGCGACCAAGGTGCCGGGAATGCGGTTCACAGAACTGCTGCCGCTGCAGGCAAAGATCGCGGACAAATTCACCGTGCTGCGCAGTATGTATCAAGGTGCCGGCGGACATCCGGCCGGATCGATGCAAATGTTTTCCGGTGATAAAGACACTCGGGATAAGCCCAAACCAAAGCTGCCTGACTGGATGTCGGTCACCAACTATTTGCGGTCCCAGCAAGGACCTCGCACGAATCCCTTGCCGGCTTACGTCGGCATCAATCCACCGACCTCTTACAACGGCCCGGCCTACTTGGGCGACGCCTATGGACCTTTTTCGGTGACCGGCGACCCGAATGCGCCTAATTTTGTCGTCCCCAACATCGGCTTGACCGATCAAAGCGAAGTTGATCGACTGCAACGTCGCGTCAGTTTGCGTCAAAAACTGGATACGCTGGAGCGTGCCTTCGACGTCCAGGGAGAACTGGGAGCCCTGGATGAGTTTGAAACGCAAGCAATGACTTTGCTGACCAATCCCAAAACAAAAGACGCGTTTGACTTGACCAAGGAAGACGACAAAACTCGCGATCGTTACGGCCGCAATACCTGGGGACAACAGCTATTGATGGCGCGGCGGTTGGTCGAAGCGGGCGTGGACGTGATCACATCCAGCTTGCGTGGCCCGCTGTGCGGACGCGTCAACAACTGGGACGATCACGCCGTCAATCATCACGTTTTTGATGCCTTGCGGTTCCGCTCCGAAGCTTATGACCAGGCCGTCAGCGCGCTGATCGAAGACATCTACCGGCGAGGTCTGGACAAGCGAGTTTTGGTGGTCGTCACCGGCGAATTCGGTCGTACACCGAAAGTCAATTATCAACCCAGTACCGGAGCGGGAAACGCCAGCGCCCCGGCGGGCACGAAACAACCGGGCCGCGACCATTGGCCCAGGGCCTTTTCCAACATCTGGGCCGGCGGCGGACTCGATACCGGACGCTTCATCGGAGCGACCGACAAACGCGGTGAAGACTCGATCGAAAGACGCTGCAGCGCCCACGATTTTCTGGCCACCATCTATCATCACCTCGGCATCGATTCTTCCAAAGTCTTTATCCAAGACAACAACGGAAGACCAACGCCCATCGTCGACAAAGGCCGACCGATTCGCGAACTGGTGGCGTAGCCGAATTCGGGGTCGTCGTAGTCGTATGCCAGGACAAGGAGAGTGTTCGGCTTTTCAGTTGTTAGTTTGCAAGGAATGGCAATACCCTCTCTCCGGGCCCTCGGGGCATTGGTGTCTACACAACTTAATTGCGTTCCTATCGAAGGGGATTTAGCTGCGGAGCAGCGACAGAATGTAGCCTGGGGTCAGATTGGCGAGCTTCAGCGAGTCAATCGCAGCCCCAGGTTCTCGCACGAACACCAACACTCGTCTCAGCTCGATTTGGCGGCAACGCC
>JBFJVZ010000123.1:0-17161 GCA_041623895.1 Pirellulaceae bacterium
ATGTATTGGGGTGTGCCGACAATGTCGCCAGTCATCGTCACCGCTTGAGGCTCGGCTAGTTTCGCCAAACCAAAATCGGCGATCCAGACGCCTCCTTTGCCATCGATCAACAAATTGGCCGGTTTGATGTCGCGGTGCAAAACGCCTTGCTGGTGAGCGTACTGGAGCGCATCGCAAATGGTGGCGACCAAATTGGCGACCCAACGGAAATACTCCGGCGAATCGTTGTCTTCGGGAACATACTGATCGCTGGACTCAGCCGGCGGCGAGGATTGCGGCAGGTTTTCGCTGGAGTTGAATTGGAATTCACTATCGGTGTCGGCGGCCGACAATGCTCGCGTGGGCAGTTCGTTGCCGCGCTGACCGGTAACCGACTGCAACCACTCTCGCAGGCTCATTCCGTTGATAAAGTCCATCACGTAATAGTGATGATTGTCCGCCTGGCCAACACCGAACACGGCAACGATGTTGGGATGACGCAGCCGCGCGGCGGCGCGGGCTTCGCGGCGAAAGCGAGTGAGATGTTTTGCGTCGCCGACCAGGCGGCCGGCCAGAACTTTCACCGCGACTCTGCGCCCGAGCGACTCGTGGATCGCTTCAAACACGACCCCCATTCCGCCGCGACCGATTTCACGAACGATCGCATAGTCGTCAAGTCGGCGGATCGCCGGCCCGTCGTCATGCGGTTCGTCCTGTGCCTGTTGCTTCATCCCTTCGATCATCGCGATCGAAGTCAGCAAGCTTCTTAACTGGTCGGCCGCATCCGGATATTCGGCCAGGTACGCATCGATGGAGGGGTTGTTTCCCTGGCGAATCGAAGATGTGAATTCTTCGGCGATGCGGTCGATGGTCGATTGATCCATGCTTACAGGCCGCGGCTTTGAATGCAGCCTGGTGAGTCGGTCGCGAGGTCGTGATCACTCCGCGACGGATTCGCAGAGTTGCAGGCAAGTCCAGATTGACTGTATGGCATCAGCAATTCTCCGCTGCCTTGAACTCGGCCATCAGGTCAGCCAATCGTTTCATCGCCCGCAAATAGCGTTTGCTGGCGGCCGATGGATCGATCCCCAGGACCTTGGCGGTTTCCACATTGGAGAGTTCTTCAAAGTGTCTCAGAGCGATCACTTCGCGGTCGATGGGGTCCATCGAATTCAGCGCGGCTTCCAGTCTCTGAATTCGCTCGGCACGTGCGACCACTTCGCTGACCGCCGTCATCTTACCCACCAGTTGTGCTGCGATTGCCATCGATGTGTGAGGCGAGGGAGCGTTGTGCGGAAGGGCCACTTCTTTGCGGACGTCCCGCATTTCGGCTTGCAGGTGTTGACGGTGAAGATCGGTTAGCTGTTGACCGGTGACCAGCCTGAGCCACAGAAACGCGGGCATGCTCTCCTTTTCGCCAAAGTGATCGAGCCGTTTTGCGGCGGCGATGAAAGTTTCTTGCAGCACATCGGACTCGGAGATTCGGCCAGCGAGCCGATAGTCCAGACGAAAGTGAATGATCCGTCGCAACCGCTCGCGGTAGTGCGAGAAAACTTCCGCTAGCGCCTGCTGATCGCCTGCACGCATCTGCTTGAGCAAGTCGTCGGCGATGCTGGAAGCGGAATCGGACATCGGAACCCTTGTGGCGGCATCATCCAGTTTCATCTACAGAGTTTACCTGGAGGACGAATTCGCCGCCCGAGCAAACGTCACTGGTCAACCCGGATGAAACCCCAAAACGCTTGACAAGTCCCTTGCGGCAAGCAAAAAACGCTTGTCCTGTTGTTCAAGCTGCAATCGACGAATTCATCGTCGGGATCGCGTCAAGTTGGGACCCGGACGAATGCTGGGACTGGCACGGTGATTGCGCCGTCCCCGGTCTGATCGAGAATCGTTGGGGTTGAAACAATAGATATCAAACAAATGACTGATATTCTGCTGAATTCTCAGAAATTCAGTCCTGGACTCAGGTCCCCGCCCGTTTCCATGATTAGCAGCCTCTTGCGGCGCCGTTGATCCCGGTACAACCGTGGCTGCGACGCTTCGTAGAATCCGCCGCCTTTTCGTTTTCACCGACCGACCCTGACCTCTAACCATCGCGATCCATGATGAACCGAAGCCTGATTGCCGCGACGCTATTTCTGCTGGCCGCGGCTCCGACGCGTGCTGATCAATTATCGCCGGAGGAGCTGAAGTTCTTTGAGTCGAAGATTCGACCGGTCTTGGTCAAGGAGTGCTACGGCTGTCACTCCAACAAGTCGGGCAATGTCAAAGGCGGGCTGCGGCTGGACACAAAAGAGCTGACGCACATTGGCGGCAGCAGTGGTCCGGCGATCGTTCCAGGCGACTTGGAAGAAAGTCTATTGTACAACGCGATCATCCACGAAGATTTCGTGATGCCGCCCAAACGCAAGTTGTCACAAGAAGTGATTGATGACTTCCGCAAATGGATCGAGATGGGAGCCCCCGATCCCCGCGTGACCGAAGTTGCTGAGATCAAGTCGACGATCAGTGACGAAGATATTCAGCAGGCCAAAGACAACTTCTGGGCCTATCAGAAACCTGTCAAAGTTGACCCGCCCCCGCTTGGGCAGCCGGATTGGGCCAAGACCGAGATCGACCGATACGTGCTGGCCAAACTGGAAGAGGCGCATCTGCCTTTGCCGGCAGACGCAGAACCGTACAAAGTGTTGCGGCGACTCTGTTTTGATCTGGTTGGCTTACCGCCGAATCCGGAGCAAGTCGACTACTTCACCCGGATGTGGAATGAAGTCGGCGCCGATCAAGCGATCGCCAAAGTCGTTGATCGCTTGCTGGACAAGGAGCAGTTCGGCGAGCGTTGGGGGCGACACTGGCTGGACGTGGGCCGGTTCGCTGAGTCAACGGGCCGCGAAGTCAACATGACGTTTCCCCATGCCTGGCGATATCGGGATTATGTCATTGACGCTTTCAACGATGACAAGCCGTTTGATCGATTCATTCAGGAACAGATCGCGGGCGACCTATTGCCCGTGAAATCGGACCAGCAGTGGGCAAGCAATCTGATCGCGACCGGCTTCTTGGCGTTGGGAAGCAAGAACGTTAACGAGCAGAACCGTGTTCAATTCGCAGCCGATCTTGCCGACGAGCAGATCGATACGACAACTCGAGTCTTTCTGGGGATGTCGGTCGCCTGCGCTCGATGCCACGATCACAAATTCGACGCCATCCCGCAGACCGACTATTACGCTCTGGCCGGTATTTTCGGCAGCACACTGACGTACTTTGGAAACCCGCCGTCGGAGTACGGTTCCTTCAGTACCGCGCAAGCGCGCCGCAACAGCAGTTTGTTGCTGTTGCCCGTTGATGACCCCAACCCCTACGACAAGAGCTACTCGCGACAAGAATTGGCCGATCTGAAGCAGCAAATCCAGGACACGCTCGCCGCAGGGGCGGAATTGCGGCGCGGCGCCGCAAGTTCGACCGCCGGCCGCACTGCGATTCAGCAGCGGCTGCGAATTCAAAATCAGTTGTCGCAGCTTTCCGCAAAACTTGCCGTTGTTGACGATCAAGGCCAACCACGAAGCTATTGCATGGGCGTGCAGGATCGCGATCAATCTCGCGACGCTCGTGTCTTGGTGAGAGGCGAAATCGACCAGCCCGGTCAAGTTGTCCAGCGAGGTTTCCCAACAGTGCTCCGTGACGGCGATGAAACGATCGGACGTGGCTCCGGGCGACTGGAATTGGCCCAGTGGATCGCTAGTGAGGATAACCCACTAACGGCGCGTGTGATGGTCAATCGCATTTGGCAGCACATGATGGGTCAAGGGATCGTGACTTCGATGGAAAACTTTGGTGTCACCGGTCAAGCCCCCAGTCATCCCGAGTTGCTGGACTTCCTGGCGATCCGATTCATGGAGTCGGGGTGGTCGGTCAAGACAATCGTTCGCGAGATTGCCTCCTCGCGCGTCTATCGAATCAGTTCCGCGTTCGACGAGCGCGCACATCAGTACGACCCGGACAACTCGCTGTTGTGGCGTGCCAATCCGCGGCGGCTGGACGCCGAAGCGATCCGCGACGCCATGTTGTTGGTCAGCGGGCAGATCGATTTTGAAAGGCCGCGCGGATCCGAAGTCGCCAAAGCCGGCTACGTCCGTGTCCGCGATGGAATCCTGGGCGATCCGCGGGAAAAGGCTCGCGAAGCGATGGCTGCGATGATGGCGGAGCGGGCTCGTCAAGCAAGGCAAGGATTTGGCGGACGACCCGGATTTGGCGGACGACCAGGTTTCCGCGAGCAGCCAGGTTTTGGTGGGCAGCCGGGTTTTGGTGGGCAGCCGGGACAACGGCCCCAGGACTTCCTGCGAAATCGTCTTCGCGGTGGCCAGCGACCCGGAATGCAGCCCGGTGGCATGCAAGCGGGCCTGACGGCGGACGCCTACCGACGCGAGTTGGCCGCCAAGATCACCGGTGCACTTGACATGAATGACGCCAGGTTCCGCAGTGTTTACTTGCCAATCGTACGGGATGAAGTTCCCCGTTCGCTGGAGGTCTTTGATTTTCCAGATGCGAATATGGTGACCGGAGCCAGGGAGTCGTCCAACACGCCCAACCAGGCGTTGTACCTGATGAACAATCCCTTTGTGATGGCACAAAGCAAAGCGTTTGCGGAGCGTCTGCAACAGCAAGACGGGCCGATCGCCGACCAACTTGCTGCCGCCTTTGTGATTGCTTACGGGCGACCGCCAACCAGCGGCGAGAGAGCGGCGACAGCACAATACATTCGAAACTTTGGCTCCAAAGGTGATTCCCAACGTGACGAGATGTTGAACACATTTTGCCAGAGTTTGTTTGCGTCCGCCGAGTTCCGGTACATCGATTAATGATTGCTGAAAACCATTTGAGGCATTGAGCTATGAATCTTTCACGACGACAGATCCTGCAGCAGGTATCCGCAGGCTTTGGTTACCTGGCCTTTGCCGGACTGAGCACGTCGGCGACTGCTAAAGACGAGCCGGTTGCCAGCAGCAATCCGCTTTCACCCAAGGCTCCGCATTTTGCGGCCCGAGCCAAACGGGTGATTTTCTTATGCATGCAAGGCGGTCCTTCGCACGTCGACACTTTTGATTACAAACCGCAGCTGGCCAAAGACCACGGAAAGCGCGGCAAGTACGGCGGATCGCTGTTGAAATCGCCTTGGGAATTCCGCCAGCGAGGCGACAGCGGCTTGTGGATTTCGGACCTGTTTCCGCAAGTTGCCAAGCACGCCGACGATCTCTGCTTGATCCGTTCGATGCAGTGCGACCAGCCCGTTCATCCCGGCGCGATGACGCAGATGCACACCGGTACGGCACAGTTTGTTCGGCCCTCGCTGGGTGCCTGGACTTTGTATGGGTTGGGTACGGAAAACGACAGCTTGCCCGGGTTCATTTCACTGAGTCCGCCGGCAGGCAGCTCGCGCAATTACGACAGCGCATTTTTGCCGGCGATTTACGGCGGGACCAAAGTGGGACGTGGAGGCCAGGCGGCCAGATTCAACCGCGGCGGTAGTGGCGAATCGGTGCCGGACATTAAGAATCCTCAGCTAGACGACAAGCAGCAACGCCATCAACTGAACTTCATTCAAGCGCTCAACCGCGACAAACTGCGTCGTGAACAGCACCAGCCCGGTGTGGAAGGCGTGATTGAGTCGTTCGAGCTGGCTTTTCGCATGCAGGACGCGATGCCAGAGCTGATGGATGTTTCCAAGGAAAGTCAGGCCACACTAGCCATGTATGGTGCCGACGATGGGCCAACGGTCAACTTTGGCAAGCAATGTTTGCTGGCCAGGCGGTTCATCGAAGCGGGTGTTCGCTTTGTCGAGATCACTCATGGCAATTGGGACCAACACGTCAACCTTTCCAATGACCATCAGGCCCGCGCTGAAGCATGTGATCAGCCGATCGCGGGATTGCTTAAAGACCTCAAGCAACGAGATCTCTTGAAGGACACGCTGGTGATTTGGGGTGGCGAGTTCGGGCGCACGCCGGCGGCCCAGAATGGTGATGGTCGCAATCACAATAACAAGGGCTACACCACTTGGATGGCAGGCGGCGGCGTGAAAGGTGGTTTGAGCTACGGTGCGACCGACGAGCACGGTTACGAAGCGGTCGAGAACAACTGTCATATTCACGATTGGCATGCCACGATCTTGCATCTCTTGGGTCTTGATCACGAACAATTGACGTACCGCTATGCCGGTCGGGATTTCCGGCTGACCGATGTGTATGGCAATGTCATCAATCAGATCGTATCTTGAGGGATCGCTGAGGGCAGGGCAGAAGTCCCCAGCCGGGGACGCCCGGGAAGGCAATTCATTGGTGGAAAATCAAAAAGTTCGATCGCTCATCGATCGCATCTGGCAATGAAAATGCGCGCCTCAATACTCGATTGACGGCTTCGCGACACGGCAGGAGGGTGAAAATGGCTCCAGCCGATTGCAACGTTCATCAAACGTTTGCTGCCCCAACCGGCTGAGCCTGGGGCAATCATCTGTGACTCGAGTCTGCGAGGGAATAGTAAATTCCGCAAAGTCATTTCGGGTATCCGAAAACGTAAATCGCGACAAGTTGAATCGCGGACATCGGGCTCGCTTCTATGGTCTGTTCAGCTTGAAACGGTTATATTCATATCGGATCCGCCGGCACGAGATAAGCAGGGTGAGGACTGAGCATGAGGCATCGCGAGAAAGCAGTCTTTTCTCTTTTCCGTTCCAACTTGGCAAGTACAGTGCGGTGCGCCGCAACAAGAAGGGAACGGGCCTGCCACGTTTCGAGGGTTGAAAAGCCTTCGTAGGATGAATCCGCGAGCAAAACAAACTCATGGCATCGATCACGGATCTGCAAACCATTGATTGGGCGGCGTCGGCTCGAACGTTTTTTGACGACTCCGATAGCGCGATGTTCGTCTTTCAGCCGCAAGACTTGCAATTGGTCAAAGTCAATGCTTGCGCAGAGCAATGGATGGGAATTTCCTGGTCGCAAGTGTCAAACTTTCGAGTCGATGAATTGTTGGAGTCGGACGATTCCGATTCCTTCGCTGATTTGATCGCTGCCTGTCGGGCCAGGCAATCCTTTGCAACTGCCGAGTCGGTGTGGTTAAGACGTAGCCAGCGTGGTCCGCTGGAGGTCAATGTCACCGTCGGTCAGCTTCCCGCCGAGCCTGAGCCGTTGGGGTTGCTGATCGTGCGAGAGATCGATGCATCTGACAACCTTCACCGTGAGCTGCGTGAAACGAATACGCGACTGGTGCAGCAGCGCGAGGCACAGTATCGCTTGCTCGTCGAGAATGCGCCACTGTGCATTCACAGCATCGATGTTCAGCGGCGATTGTCATCGATCAATCCAGCCGGAACGGCGATGATGGGAGCACGCGATCCAGGGGAATTAATCGGCCGTGATTACTTGAGTTTCATCGACCAGACGGATAGGGAGCGGATCGAACGGCTGTTGACTGAAGCCTATCAAGGACACACCGCTGACTTCGAGTTCACTTGCTTGACGGAAACGGGCAAACGCCGTTTCAAGTCAAATTTCATTCCGATCACCGATGCCGATGGTGAGGTGAAAAAAGTGATCGGTACGACGGAAGACATCACCGGCAGGGTCCAGGCTCTACAACAGTTGCGGATCAACTCGCGCGCCCTTGCCGTTGCTGATGTTGGGATTGTGATTGCCGATGCGCGATTGGATGATGTACCGATCGTCTATTGCAATGCGGCATTCCAGCGAATCACAGGCTATCCGCAACAGGAAGTGCTGGGACGCAATTGCCGATTCCTGCAAGCGCATGACCAAGGCCAGCCCGGAGCCGAAGAGTTGAGCGAGGCGCTTTCAGCACAACGCGAGTGCACGGTGTTGCTGCGGAATTACCGCAAAGACGGGACAATGTTTTGGAACGAACTGAGCATTTCGCCAGTGCGTGATGAAAGCGGGGTGGTGACGCATTTCGCAGGTTTCTCCAAAGATATTTCCGCACGAGTTGCTGCGGAGTCGCAGCTGCGTGATAGCGAGGTTCGATTTCGCACGCTGTGTCGCGATGCACCGCTGGGGATTTTTCTCACCGATGTCGATGGCAGATGCAATTACGTTAACGAAATTGGGGCCCGCATTTGCGGACAATCTCGCCAGGCGATTTACGGGGATGGTTGGGTGCGCACGCTTCATCCCGATGATCGATCGCGGATCGTGAAAGCTTGGAAGGCGGCTGTTAGAAAGCAACAAAAATTCGAGCTTGAGGCTCGTTTTTGTCACGCCGATGGGAGTATCACTTGGGGCCACGTCTGGGCCAACCCGCACTTGAGCGATCAGGGTGAGGCGATCGGCTACGTTGGTTCGATAGTTGATGTGACCGAACGCAAGCAAGCACTTCGGGAACTGGAAGAAAGCGAACGACGGTATCGAACGCTGGTCGAAGATGCACCCGAAGCGATCATGGTCGTCGATATGGACGACGGCAGGTTTGTCGATTGGAATGATGCAACATTGAAGCTCTTTCGATCGGACGCCGAAACAATCGCAGGCAAGTTTTTGTGGGATTTCTTTCCCGAAAAGCAGCCCGACGGGCGGGATTCCAGCGAGGCGGCAAAAGAAGTGATGAGAGCTTCCCTGGGGGGCGAGTCCCCGGCCTTCGAGTGGATGCACGTTGACTCTGCCGGTAACGAAATCCCCTGTGAGATTCGTTTGACTGGATTGATGTTCGGCGATCGACAACTCGTCCGCGGAACCGTAACAGACATTAGTCAGCGGATCGCCGACCAGCGGCAACTGCGGCGCACAAGATTGGCAGTGGAGAGTACATCGGACGCCATGTTCGTGATCAATGAACAAGGCCAATTTATCGACGTTAATCAGACGGCTTGCGACCGGCTTGGATACAGACGTGATGAACTGCTGACCATGACAGTGTCCGACATCAATCCGAATTACCCGATGGAGGCCTGGCCCGGGCATTGGCGCGATCTGAAGGAAGCGAAGAAGGCGGTTTACGAATCTGTGCACTTAAAAAAGGATGGCACGAGTATCCCGGTGGAGATCTCCAAATCGTTTGCCACAGTGGGTGGAGAAGAATTCGCCTTTGCTTTCGTGCGCGATATTACTGAGCGAAAGAAAGTCGAGACACTGCTGGAAAGCACGCAATTTGCCGTCGATAACAATGTCAGCGCGATCGTTCGCATTAACTCCGCAGGTCGATTGATCTACGTCAATCATGCAGCTTGCCAGGATTTGCAATATTCACGCGATGAATTGCTGTCGATGCATATTTGGGATATCGATCTGAATTGGCCAGAAGATGACTGGCTAGATCGGTGGAATCAGATCAAGCACGCAGGATCCTCAATGATCGAGACGATGCATCGGCGCAAGGATGGCAGCGTTGTTGATTGTGAAGTCACAGCTTGTTATGTCAGCTTTGATGGCGAAGATTTCGTATTCGCGTTCTGCGTTGACATCACCGATCGCAAGCAGGCTCAGCAGCGGCTCCGCCAGCGCGAGACACAGCTCGCTCACGTCAGTCGGCTGTCCACCATGGGCGAGATGGTGGCCGGCATTGCACACGAGGTGAATCAGCCGCTCTATTCGATTTTGAATTTTTCCAAAGCGACCAAAAATAATTTGGCGAATCCGACTGAGAAGAATCTTCAGCAAATTGCCACTTGGAATCACCAGATTACGGAGGCCGCCACACGTGCCGGAGGCATCATCAAACGGTTGCGAGCCTTCGTATCCCAGGAACCGGTCGAATGTTCGGATGTCGAAGTCCACTCGCTGATCAAGGATGCCCTGGAATTGGTGGCATACGAGATCAAACAGGCCAACGTCACGATCCAAACGGATTTTTGTCCAGGCAGCGTGGTGGTTCTTGCCGACCGTGTGCAGACGCAGCAAGTTTTGGTAAACCTGCTGATCAATGCGGTGGAAGCCATGGAGCGATCAAATCCCGAAACGCGTAGAATTGCTGTTCGCACACGAAAATACGAACAATACATCGAAGTAGCTGTATCCGATTCTGGACCTGGTTTCCACGATTGCAATGAACGGACCCTGTTCGATCCATTCATGTCGACCAAAGACGGTGGGATGGGGATGGGGCTGGCGATTAGCAAAACGATCATTGAGTCGTTTGGAGGGCGGCTGACGGTTGAATCAGACAAGAACGAAGGGGCGACGTTTCTTTTCACTTTGCCATTGGCGAAAAACCATGTTTGAGAAGGCGACCGTTTATATCGTTGATGATGACCAGCAAGCACGCGAGTCGGTTACGGCACTTGTGCAATCGATGGGCTTGACGGCGCTGGCATTTCCCTCGGCCGAAGAGTTTCTTGAACACGTCCGTCCGGATACGCATGGCTGCGTGGTGACGGACTTGAGAATGATTGGAATGAGCGGGATCGAATTGCAAGATGCGCTCCGCCAGCATGAAATCATGCTTCCTGTGATCTTAATCACGGCCTACCCGCGGACGTCACTGACCGTTCGCGCCATGAAGCACGGTGCAATCACGCTGCTGGAGAAACCCTACGAAGACGATGATCTGTGGGACGCCGTGCGCGAAGGCTTGCTGCGGGACGAACAGCAACGCGAAAAGCGACTGCGGCAACGGGAGATCCGCAAGCGGCTTGAATCGCTGTCTGAAAAACAGCAGCAAGTCATGGAGTTCATGGTCGAGGGAATCGCCAACAAGGTCATCGCGCGACGCCTGGATGTCAGTATCCGCACGGTCGAGAATCGACGCCATGAAATCTTCGAGAAGATGCAGGCTAAGTCGCTGGCTGAGCTTGTGCAAATGGTTTTCACGGTACGCGAAGAGGTCAATGCGGGATAACTACCTCGACCAGCGCCGGTCTCATGCCCAGTCAAAATACGGCCACGCTTCTTCATCCAACCTGCCCGGCGGGACTTCGACAAATCCACTGCTGTGGCCCAGCGAAACCAAGTCACCCGAACCCTTGCTGATCACGGGTGTGGCCCTGCCGTGCCCCGTCATCCGCACCAGCCGCAGCCAATGCAGGGGAAGGGTTTTGCTGCCCGCTTGTTCCAGCCGAACAACCGTTTGTGGCGCGTTCCAGTCGCGTTGGCCGCTTTGTTTACGAAGCATCGGGATGGCAAATCTTCGACACCCCACTGTCGCGCTCACCGGATTGCCGGGTAAGCCCAGAATCAGTTTCCCCGACTTCGTCACGCCGCCCAGAATTGGCTTGCCCGGGCGAATGGGCAGGCCATGAAAGATGACTTCGCCGCCAAGCTGCTGGACCACATCGGGCACGTAGTCGTAATCACCCATCGACACACCGCCAGTCATTAGCACCGCATCGCATTGATCGATCCGCTCGTTCATCAATGCAGTCATGGATTCGCGGTCATCCCGGCAATGATCGACGTGCTCGACCACGATCGATGTTTGCGGACGTAGCAAAGCCGCCAGTGAGAATCGATTGCTATTGCGAAGTTGCCAGGCAGCCGGCTGCTGCTCGGCAAACATGCCGACCTCGTCACCGGTGGTGATGATCGCCACTCGCACGGCGCGGTACACATTGGCGGCATAGCAACCGAAGTTCGCCATGGTTGCCAACTGCGCCGAAGTCAACCGCGTTCCCGACGCCAGGACTGAAGTTCCGGCAGCTGCGTTTTCGCCTCCGCGGCGAATGCTTTCACCGGGTTTCGCCTGCCGTGCCGCTTCGAGAAAACGGATCGCGCCAGATAACTCTTCCGTATCTTCGCGCTTGATCACCGCCTCGCATCCGTCCGGAACCAGTGCGCCGGTGAAGATGCGAACAACGGCGCTCGGCTGTAGCTTTGCTGGCGGCTGACCGGGAACACTCTCACCACTGACGGGAATCGAATCACTGCGCCGAAGATCAGCCATCCGGATCGCATATCCATCCATCGCCGAAACATCCGCTGCCGGACTGTCCCGATCCGCCACAACATCTTCACGGAGCACGCGGCCGACACAATCGATCGCGTCAAGAGAATCCGTTTCGGTAACGGGGGACAGCCGCTGGGCAATCGCTGCGATCGCGGCGGAGGGGTTGTCGTAGGCAAACTTAGGGGCCATCGAACAAATCCTGCGGAGTGTTAACGTTATGGCAGGCAGCCGCTGGGATGCCAGCGGTGGCGTAGTTCTCAGATTTCATCCAATTCATCAGGCTGCGATCCGCAGAGGCAGCCAATTGCTCGATTTTCCCGAGTAACGAGACTGGATAGACGGCAACCAGCGGTTGCAGTTGCTGGGCGTGGGCGACAGTCAATCCGTTTGATCGTTGCCAGATTTGTTTGATGGCACGTAGATCGCTGTCTGTCAAATGGGGCATATCGACCGGCGTGAACAGGCACGCAGCAAACGAATTCTGCTTGGCAAAACGCAACGAAGCAGCAATTCCCACCGCGGGTCCCTGATAAGCAATCGGATCCAGGATCAGATGATGTTCGGTTTCTATTCTCTGGTGACAGCTGATACCGACCGCGTCACAAACCACCGCGATTCGTCGCACTGCGTGCTGCAAGTAAGTCGTGCCGTCGGCATGTTGCAGGAATGATTTATCGCGGCCCATCCGCGAGCTCTTGCCGCCGCAGAGGACAACTCCGAGCAGCTGCGGGGAATTGGTCACGGCTGACTCTCGTGTTTTTCCAGCACGTCTTCGACCCACGATCGTGAACGCATCATGGTTGGAAATCCGATCGTGGGAGCCGTGAGCACGGCAACATGACGCAGATCTTCTGCGGTGCAGCCGGCCGCCAGTGCCTTACGAGTGTGCGAGTGTGCGGCGCCTTCCAGTCCGGCCCCGAGACTGATCGCCAGTTTAACCAGTGCGACTTCTCGAGCGGACAACGGCCCGGCCGCGCGCGCCGCTTGTCCAAATGACTCATAAGATTGCATCAGTTCGGGATACGTTTGCTGCATTTGTTGGTAAGGTTTCGGAATCATTTTGCTATGCGTGCGACGAAGGAGGATTGTGGGGGAACTTAAGACTTGGCGATGATCGCCTCGACCAGGCCCTGCATGGTGTAGGGACTGGCTTCCGCCGAGACTTTGATGCCCAGATCGGCAAGCGTCTGCGAAGTAACGGGACTCAGGCTTGCGATCATCGATTTCCCAAGCGTGGAGCCGAACATCTTCTGCAGATTCTCGGCCGTCGCGCTGCTGGCGACCGTAATCCAATCGATCTTGCCGGCACTCGCTAACTGCACAATCTGCTTGTCGGCCACCGCCACGTCCTGGTGAGAGTAAGCGATCACTTGATCGACGTCAGCGCCGGCGTTCTCCAAGGCGTCCTTCAACACGTCACGACCGCGGCTGGCACGTATGATCAGAACTTTCGATCCTGACGCGTTGGGCGCCAGATCGCCGGCCAGGGACTCGGCGCGAAAGTCCGTGGGGATGATATCCGCTTGGAGATGGAAATCGGCAAGTGATTTGGCGGTTTGGCTTCCCACCACGGCGATCTTTGCATGGCCAAACGCGCGACCATCAAGTCCGCTGCTAATCATGCGCTGCAAAAAATACCGCACACCGTTTTGGCTGCAGAAGACCACGCTGTCGTAAGTTGCCAGTGACTGGATTGCCGCGTCCACGGGTCCCCAGTCATGGGGCGGTCCGGTCTGGATGGCTGGCTGCAGGTAAACCGTTGCTCCTTGGTCTCGAAGCAATCTTGCCAGCGATTCGGCCTGATCGGCTGGTCGCGTCACCAGCACCGTTGTTCCAAATAACGGACGGCGCTCGACCCAATTCATCGTGGAGGCTAACTCGGTGACTTTTCCCAGGATCACAATCACGGGCGGACGCATTTTGCTAGCCGGCACCAGTTGCTCGGCAACATCCGCCAGGCGGCAGCGAACGGTCTGTTGGTCTGGGTGGCTACAACGGCGAATCAGGGCTGCCGGCGTGTCGGGTGACTTGCCGGCATCCATCAGTGCCTTTGTCCAGACGGCGGCGGTGGTCACACCCATGTAAATCACCAGCGTACCCGGGAACCGAGCCAACGCATCCCAGTCGAGTGCCGATTCGGTCTTTCCCGGTTCCTCGTGTCCGGTCACCAAGGCCACGGCTGAGGCATATTTTCGATGCGTGACGGGGATTCCCGCGTAGGAGCCGGCGGCGAGGGCGGCTGTGATTCCGGGAACAACCTCGACCGAGACTCCTGCTTGGTGCAGTGCCTGGACCTCCTCCGCAGTGCGTGCGAAGACGGCAGGATCACCGCCTTTCAACCGTGCGACGCTGCGTCCGGCCCGCGCATGGTTCAGGATTTCCGCGACAATTTCATCCTGATTCCAGATCCGCGATTGTCCGTGTTTTCCCACACAAATGTGCTCGGCCCGCCGTGCGTGCTGCAGTATTTCGGGATTACAGAGCCCGTCGTACAAAACGACATCGCTGCGCCCGAGTAGTTCCGCCCCGCGGAGCGTCAAAAGCCCGGGATCGCCAGGACCGGCGCCGATCAGGTAAACACGGCCGGCTGGGGGATCAGAGTCATTCATAGCTGTTATTTTCGTCGAACAAGTTGACTCTGGACAGTCGGCCCCCAGATTGCGATACTACTTGGCCCAAAACATCCCAGTATTCTTCTTACTCGACGCCTTTCGGGCGACCTGAGCCAACATGCCCAACACTGAAAGCGCAAAAAAGCGACTTCGTCAAAACGCCAAACGGCGACTTCAAAATCGTTCTCTCAAGAGTCGCGTTCGGTCTCAGATCCGACGCGTTCGCGAGGCGGTTGCCGCGGGAGACGCTGAAAAGGCACAGGCTGAACTTCGCTTGGCGACCAAGCGGATCGATCAAGCCGCCAGCAAGAATCTGATGCACAAGAACACCGCCGCTAGATCCAAAAGCCGCTTGAGCAAGCTGGTCAAGTCGACCGCTAACAGCTAGTAATTGATCGCAGCCGGGATTTTGGGTTCGACCGTGGCGGAAGTCGCCCAGACTTCCGAGCTTTTTTGATCATCAGGCCGAAACTCTCGGCCAGTTCCGCTACGACGATACTGAAAACGCCGACTCACTTCGGCATCTGCCAGCGGGCTGCCAGTGTCGCAACCGCTGGCGGCAGTTGCTGTTCGTCGCCCGACAACAGAATCTCGAACCCGCGGCGGCCCAGATCGGCGGGCCGCCAATGTGATCGATGTGCTTCGTGCGGGTTTCCGTAGACGGGACCTTGCTGCATCGGCTGAGCGGGCGTGGAGACAAATAAATAACCGCCCGGCTTGAGTCTCGATTGGGCGCGCTGGATCACACGCTCGCCCGCCCGGAAAGGGAAGTGCTCCAAGACATCCCCCAACACGATGAGCTCAAACCGATCCCGCGTCGTGACCAGGAATTGTTGAATCGTTTCCATGAACAGGCTGTCGTACAAGTCCCACAGCACGGATCGATATTGGGGCCAGGCTTCGACACCCACCAGCGTCGTTGTGAAGGGTTGGACCCCGTCATCCAGCCATTGGCGAACTACCGCGCCGGTCATCCCAAAGCCGATGCCCAGATCAAGCACGCTGTTTGGACGATGCTTTAGCAGGTGTGAGGCGAGGTGAGGGATGGGTGAATAGCTTCCGATGGGCATAAGCAGGTGCGCGGCGTTTGCAGGTCAAGCAGCGGTTGATTGGCCCCACAGACCAGCGATCAGGCTTTCGTAGTCTGCCGTCATTTTGGATGCAAAGCCGTGTTGCACCGCGGTTTTTTTGCCGTTCCGCCCAACGCTGCGTGCCCAGTGTCGGTCGCAGCAAAGTTGCTGCACCGCGGATGCGATCGATTCCGGATTTGATTGCACTAACAAACCATTGACTCGGTCAATGAATAGATCGTTGCCGATCCCACACGGCGTCAAGACAACGGGGACACCACACATTGCCGCTTCCATGGCTACCAGTCCGTAGCCTTCCATCATGCTGGGCATGACAAGGGTATCCATCGATCGATAGAGGTCACCCAGATTGCTGAGCCCAAGTCCGTCGACCAACGTGAATCGGCTGGGCAAGTAACGCAGCCCGGCTTCGATGATGTGTTGGCGGAGCGGGCCAAATCCGACCATCAGCGCCTTGCAGTGCCGCGGCAACTGAGAGACGGCGCGGATCACCGAAAGCGGATTCTTCTCCGGCGAAAAACGGCCGACAAAGCCGATCACGAAATCTCGATTCCCGAATCCAAGTCGCTCCCGACTTTCCTTGCGTGAACGGGTCTGGACCAATCGTTCCGGGTCGACGCCGTTACGTATCAAAGTCGATTCCACGATCGCCGCAAACGATTGTTGGACGTGACGGCTGACGGCGACAAAATGATCCGCAACCTGACGAAACGCTGACAACCGCCGCGACGTGTATTCGCCGTCCCCATGCATCACAAAGATGGTGATCTTGGGTTTCACTTCCGCGATCCACTGTGCAAGCCGGTGTGCGTTTCCTCCAGGGTCGGAGATGATCAGCACATCGGCATCTTTGATCGCTGACTGAATCGCAGCTCTTGTTCCGCCCACGGTGATCGGCATTCCCATCCGCCGCACTTGTTGCGTATCGACCCAATTGCTCAGCACCAGACAGCGAGCAAATTTGAGTCGCTGAGGATTGGCGTAACGCGAAAACGAAGCCAACCAGTTTTCGATTCCAGCCGAGATCAGCGCCGCGTTGATATTCACCACCCGAAGCGGTCGCCCGGGAGGCCAGATGCCCGGCAATAGCCGGGGAACATCATTTTGTTGCGGCAATCCAAGCGATGACATCGACCCGGCACGCTCCGGATTCCAGTCGTGATCTTGTGCGAAACTGCTCGACTGCCCGCTCAGAATCAGATCCGATGGCCCCCGCTGAGCCAACGGGTTGTTTGCGGCGATGCCAGTTGGCGTCAATGCCGCGGCTCCCGCCGAACGATGCGTCCGATACATCGCTCGCCTACCGGGTCGACGGACATACATTCCTGCCCTACGTGGCCCATCATGAAGACCGCGGTGGCTGTACATCGCATACGTCGACTGTGCATAAGTCGCGTAAGCTGCATACTGCGCATGCATGCCGTACTGACCGAGCATGCCATACTGACCGAGCACGCCGTACTGACCGAGCATGCCGTACTGACCGAGCATGCCGTACTGACCGAGCATGCCGTACTGGCCGAGCACGCCGTACTGGCCGAGCATGCCGTACTGGCCGAGCATGCCATGCGGGGCATACATGCCGGCACCAGCGCG
>JBFJVZ010000124.1:0-17150 GCA_041623895.1 Pirellulaceae bacterium
AGCAGACGAATTGGCCGCCTGACCATCAGCAGCAAAATAACCGGGGATGCGATACGTGGTTCCGTCATCGTGTGTGAAACGCACCGTCATGCGATGATCGGTAAACGGATTCGGCTGATTGTCCTGTTCGTGAGCAAACGGACCGTCCAAGGTAAGCGTGATTTTGTGCCATCGCTTTAGCGCCCCAGCCACCGTCACGGCGGCATCGCCATCGGGCTGCCGCGGCATGACCAGCGGCGTTTCACCCTGCTGGCCGACTGCGATGCCGCAGTACCAAGCGATTACGCAGAACTGAGGCCAAATTCGACAAGGCGACATAGAAGCTATCTCATACGTGAAGCGATCGTTCTCGAGGAACCACCCGCACATAATGTAATTCTATTACCTTGGTCGTCCAGTTCCCGCACAGAACCGAACTCGGAGAGTTCGGCGCCCTTCGGAACTTCACCGCGAGTCAGTCCGCTGTACTGAAGCTCCAAGGGTTCGGCGATAATTAGTAACGATCGCCTTCGATGGCGGTAAACTCGGCGTACACGGGCAGTTGGCTCGTGACCGCCTTGGCCTCGTCGAGACTGAGATTAAAGGTGCGCAAGAAATCGAGCGTTCCGCCGCGGCCAACGAATTCGCTGGTGGCTTTGCTGTTCAGCAAGATATTGCTGATTTGATGCTGACCAAGAATATCGGTGGGCTTGCTGCTCACGGCCGCTTGGATGTCGTTGCCGTCCATGGTTGCCATCAGGTAGGCATCATCAGCTTGAAACAAGCCCGCCAGAATCACGTCATCTTCACCCCGGCCGTCGAACCGCACCGAGGCCATGATGTTGGACAGCAGCGCCACTTCCTGCCGTGCGCGTCCCAGGTCCACTTGCATATTGACAAGTGAGAACGTCCAGGCTGATGCTTGCTCCGGCCCCACCGCGCGAAACCAGGCTACCAGGGGATCGAATGTCATTTGATTCTCGGGGTCGGCAACGGTGTAGGTTTGCCAGCGGTCAACGTGAACGCGAGCCTTATCAAAGACGAAGGCCAATCGAACGCTCTGCTGGTCGGGCCCTGTTGGCTCACCCATCACGTAATCGTATCTCGGATCACCCTCGTTGACCGCTTCCACGATCCGCGGCAGCAAGTCTCGCTGAGTGGCGGTGGTCTGCTGCAGCGCGACCAGGTCAAATTGGCGAACGACGCGGACCAGATTGCCTCGAATCGTCTCCTCTGCCAACTTGGCCCCGTCAAAGCCTTCCAGCGCCCAAGCGGCGATCCGCAAATTTCGCGGCTTCGGCCCAGCTGGTTGGGAATCAGCCGGATCGCTGATCTTGCCTGTCAGCGTGAACGGATTCTCTGCCGCAGGCACGGGCGGCGCGCCAGCTTCTGGTTGATCTGAGATCGTGATGGAGTCGGATTCTCGACTCACATACTCAAATTCGTCTTTGATTTCCTGTCCGCTTTTTTCTTGAATCGAAACTTTGTCCAGCCCAGAGATTTGGTAATGCTGGAAGAAGTACCAGCCGCCGACAACCAATACCAGGACGACAATGATGGACGAAAACGGACTACTGGATCGCTGGTCTTCGGACATGGGAATCGCAGGACTTCGGGAAAAACGCGGACGGGTGCGTATCAAAATGATCGAGCGTTTGACCAACCCAGCCTTACCGGAGGCATCGAATTGTCGATGATTCGATCGGCACCGAGGGTACGACCGATGCAACTGCCGCAAACCACCTGTTCGGCTCCCCCGGCACGAAGTGAGCGACTTGCCTGAACTATTCCGTCACGTCCTGACACCCTTCCATCCGAGCGGTATCCTGATGAGTCGGACAGCGCTACGCTTTATCCAGATCGCGGTAATTCACCGGCTGAATTACCCAAATCGCTGAAAAGTGACGCTGCAGAAGTACGGTCCATTCGTTTCCTTTAGATAGCGATCAAGCTGTGAGTGAAGTAGTCAACGTCGAAATCCCCACGGTCGGCGAATCGATTAGTGAAGTTCAAATCGGGCAGTGGCTCAAGTCCGAAGGCGATTGGGTCGCTTCGGGTGAAGACCTTGTTGAGATCGAAACGGAGAAGGCATCGGTGCAGATCCCGGCGCCGGCGTCTGGCTTCTTGCAGGATATCGTCAAGTCGGCTGACGAGTTCGCGATGGTCGGTGACGTGATCGCTTCCATTCGCGTGGCGGAAAAACCAGCTGGCGGCGGTGAGTCTGTCGACACGAATCCACAACCCGCGAACGCCGCCTCGACTTCGGAATCCGGCGGCGGAGAGACGGTTGTCATGCCGGCCGCACAAAGGATGCTGGAGGAACACGGACTGCGAGCCCAGCAGGTGCCGGCGACGGGACCGGGTGGCCGACTGCTGAAAGAGGATGTGCAAGCGTTCGTCCGCTCCCAATCTGCAAGTCCGCCAGCTGCACCGGCGGCGAGAGAGGCAACTGCGCCACCGACTGAAACGCCACCGGCACCAACGCCGCCGGCACCAAGAGTCCCGGCACCGGCCACTTTGGTAACGGCATCAGCACCGTACCGCAGCGAAGAAGTCA
Organism: Pirellulaceae bacterium; assembly: GCA_041623895.1. Taxonomy (GTDB): domain Bacteria; phylum Planctomycetota; class Planctomycetia; order Pirellulales; family Pirellulaceae; genus JBFJVZ01. The sequence continues at coordinate 2,537 of JBFJVZ010000124.1, forward strand.
AACCGCTAAGCATGCTCCGGCGGACGATTGCTGCACGTTTGGTCCAGGCGCAACAAACGGCTGCTTTGCTGACCACGTTTAACGAAGTCGATATGCAACCGGTGATGGCGATCCGCAAGAAGTACAAAGAAGCTTTTCTGGAAAAGCATGGCGTCAAACTCGGCTTCATGTCATTCTTTGCCAGAGCCGCCGTGGAGGCTTTGCGTTCCTATCCGGCGATCAACGCAGAGATCCGTGACGACAACGTGATCTACCGTAACTACCAAGATATCGGGATCGCGATCGGCGGCGGAAAAGGACTAGTCGTGCCCGTGCTCCGCAACGTCGAACTGATGTCGTTCGCGCAGATCGAGGCCATGATCGCCGACTTTGCGCACCAAGCCGGAGAGAATCGATTGCAGCCTGAGGATTTGATTGGCGGTACGTTCACAATCAGTAACGGTGGCATTTATGGATCGCTGCTAAGTACACCGATCGTCAACCCGCCACAAAGCGGAATTTTAGGGCTCCACGCGATTCAAGAACGCCCGGTTGCAATCAATGGCAACGTCGAAATCCGGCCGATGATGTACCTGGCCCTGACCTACGATCATCGAGTCGTCGACGGCCGCGAAGCGGTTCAGTTTCTCAAGAAAATCAAAGACGTGATCGAGGACCCGGCGAGGCTGTTCCTGGAGATTTAATGGCGCGAAACTGGTCGCGGCAACGATCAGAATCGAACCGACTCGCACCTCGCGGATCCCCAATCAGTCCACGTGCACCCGCTGACTATGGGTGTATCCATTCACCCTTGCCTTTGCAGTGCTTGCACTCTCCGGTGCCGCCGCATCGCGGGCAACCGTCTGCATGACCGACCCCCTTCCGCAGGCAAAAGCATTGACCTGACCCGCCACATACGGGACAGGGGGAAACAAAGCGGGATTCTGATTCATTCACAGCTTCGTCGATATCTTCGGTTTCATCGCCTACATCGCCCGTTGCAACGGCGGAATTGTCTTCCTTTACCTCGTTAAAGAACCACTCGATTTCGTCGTGAACCATCCCGTGCAATTCAACGGATTTGTGCGGAAAGTTAATCTGTGATGATTCGAGTGGAACATCGATATCGAAGTACGATTTCGCAAAGCAGAGCAGCGGGTATTCTGTCCGGCCCCCTGGTTTGAACCACCGATGATCCAGAAAGTTGCAAAACTCGAAAGCAAACGTTGTGCAAATCTGCTTTCGCTTCTTCCCAGAGATCCGGCTGCCCCGTAGCGTTCGATCTAGTTCCGCAATCAGCAGTCGTACGAACTGTCGAGCTGATTGCCAATAAGCTTCTTCGTCTTGTCGCAGCTGGTTCGATTCAGGCATGGATAAAAGACTCGAGGAGAGCACGCGACCAGTGGCCAATCAGAACGGGATGCATCGAAGCGATACGGATCAATGATCCTTTGCCAGGAAATCTGGCAATCGTTCTTTGATGAAGTACGTCCAACCGGCAACACAGCTCTCCCGTTCGAATTCCGGGATATCGTCTGGAAAGCTTTCCCGAACTTCATGGGTCAGCTTTAACGTCGTTGCATCATCTTGCGTGGATAATTCAAACACGACGAACGAATCTCCTGGATAGCCTTCGAATCTCCAGTCGTATTTGATCAGCTTCATCGGCTCGACTTCCGTCACCGTCCAGACATGTGGGAAATTTCGATCTTCGCTTTTCACATCAAACCGGGTGGTGAAGCCAACTTCAGGTTTGAAGGATGGGATGTTATCGAAATACCATTGACGCATTTGGTCAAGCTCGGTGATCGCATTCCATACCGTCTGAACAGGTGCGTTGTACGTCTGTTCGACGACAACGGGGGCATCATCGGATCTCATCGTTAGCTCCACAATGACATCGGCCAGGACCAGGAAGCAGCCGATATTATAGCCACCCCGTATCAACAACCGTTGACTCGACGGCCAACGATACGGAAACACGGCAAAGCTCGCTCGTTTAGCCTTTCAGCGTCGTGCGGTTGAGAACCACTTGTTCGTTTATATACGCCGACTGCAGCGTTGGATGCTCGAATATCCCCGCGGAAAGATCGACCTGCGGACATTGCGACATCGTCAAGTGCTTGAGATTCGGTGCGACGCGAATCAATTCGGAAAGATCGTCCAGGTTGCGACAGTAATGGAATTTCAGCGTCTGCAAATCAGCCATGACGGGAAGCCCGGACAGCGAAGTCGGGTTCGCCCAGTTGAATTCGAGTTGGCGGACATCAGCCGGGAATTCAGTACCGTGAAATGATTTGGAGCGAGGCTTGACGTGCCACAGCACATACAACTCGATCGTTGACTGACTAAGTCCGCAGTCTTGAGCGTTCCAATGATTCCTCACGGTCTTGAGCGAGGGCAAACGAGAAAAATCTATTCCGGGCCGCTTGTCGTTTATTCCGCAGTATTCCAAAGCATCCAGGCAATAAATGCCGTCAACGTCGTCTAGGGAAGCATCCCAGATCCAAAGCCATTTGGCGGAACAGGTTTGACTCAGGAAATCCAGATCGCCGTGCGTGAAACCAAAACTGTTGTGCCCAAAGATCCCCACAAATTGATGTCGATGAAAGTAGGCGACGTACTCGTCGATGCGACTGCTGTTGATGCCCACGCCGGGGCCAAGTTCAAGGTGGTCATGCCACTCGAAAAAACCGCCCTTGCCCAACTCAATGCTCATGCAACCGCCTTTCTACTGAAAACGAGCTCTAGCCAAACATTTCTTCGATCTGTTCGATGTAGTCGAGCGCCTGCTCGGGCTGATCGACATCGACCCCGGGGACTCGTCCACCACGATCGCAGTGTCCCAGCAACAGCAGGTCTTCGTACAACGGATGATTTGCAAGTCTCTTTCGCCGCCGTGCTCCAATCGTGCGGTCGTGAATCTTGTGCGCTTCCATGTGGTTGGCAATCAACCACGCAGTGCGATCGGAGATAAAGCCGTCCAGAGCATCCAAGCCCGCCGGAATGTGATCTTGCGGATCGATCGCCTTGCCAACATCATGCAACAAAGCGGCCAACAAGAACTCTTCGTCATAGGGCATCTCATCCTTGGCCAGGCCGTACACCTGCATGCTATGAAACAAGGCATCGCCTTCGGGGTGATATCTTGGATTCTGGCGAACATTTTCCAGCGGGACCAGCAGCGACAGGAACACGGTAAACCGATCGGGTCGCGTATCGATCTCGTTCAATCTTGCCTGCTGCCCTGCCGCATCGACGTTGTGATCGATCGCGATCAGTCGTTCCAGTTCCGCCAAACCGGCTCGCTGGATCGCTTTGTTGGTGATCGAACTTCGGAATCGGTAGCCCAGAAACGACGGGTGATAGACCGTCAACTCCAGCGGAAATTCGTCACGCACATGGATATGGGTGAAGACGCGTTCTTCGCCATCCTTCTTCACACGTTTCCGTTCCAACTGATAAAAGATTCCCAGTTCGTCCAACTGCAATGTGATCGAATGCGGATTGCCGGCGAACACGTGAAGATCAATGTCGGAGCCTTCGCGAATGCTGCCGGTCAAAACGCTGCCTAACAGTTTGGGATGAAACTCAGCCAACCGACGCATCCACCAAACCGCTCGCAGTCGCATCCCCAACAATCGCTCCTGATGTCCCTCGGGACCCTCGTGAAGCCGGGCCAGAATCTGAACCTGATCGCGGATTTCCGCGTTGGTAGGCAGATCGGCGGGCTTGATCCAGCCTTTGTAGATTCGCCGTGCCGCTTTTTCTTTGGCAGTGAAGTACTCCGATACTTCACGCGAGAACATCAATCGAGCCGCTTCCCAAGCGATTTGGCGGCGAAGTTTGCTGGATGTCATCGAAACGGTCCGACGCCGCGAACCAGACAAACGAGTCTTTGAAGTCTTGTCTCAAAAGTCCGACAGCAGGAGCCTGGGAAGCTCCGCTGAGGCCTCGCCCTCCCAAGGAAAGGCTTGCCCTGCCGATTTGAGACTTTTCCTATTGTCACTCAAAACGATCAACGGTCAAGTCGGCGGCGGCGATCGGAGCGAGTAGGAGTAACTCTACTTCCAGTCAAACACTTTGATAGCGTCCAGATCCCTGACGATAACCTTGTCGCCTTGGACGGCGAGGTGCGCCCACGAATCATTGGCAACTTTGACCTTGTCGACAACATTCAGTTCAGCATCATCAGGCTCGATCAGCAACAAATCACCGGCGTTGTCCAGCGCCAGGATCTGTTTGCCGTTGGTCACCATGCTCCAGTACTTGCCAAACGGGGAACTGGTCCAGCGAATCGAACCGTCCTGGACCGACAGGGCGCTGACACGTTGGTTCTTCATGTGCAGGTAGATCGAATCACCAATCAACACGGGAGAAGACATGTAGCCTTGCGATTTTTGCGACCAGAGCTCGTCGACATTCCATTTGCCTTCCGGCGTTTGCGTCACTTGGAACAGCTGTGCGCGGCCACTGTGGGCGGATGTAAAGACTCGATCCCCAAACACCAAAGGTGTGAGAATGTTCATGCCGCGAAATGACTCGATCGGCTGTCGCCACAAAACCCGGCCCGATTCCAAGTCGACGCCGCATAGATCCTGCCGGGTAGCCACGACCAGTTGCCGCTGTTCGGCGATGGTTGCGATTACCGGACTTGAGAAAGCGCCGCTGGACATCATGCCGGCACCGTTTTCCAGCGACTTCCAGAGCACGTTTCCCGTTTCCAGATTAAGCTTAACCAGCGCCCCGCCGGATTGCACGTAAACAGCGCCGTCGTCGATCAAGGGGGAACAGACTGCACCAAATGACGGCATCGGTGTCTTCATATCATCCGGAAAACTGACTCGCCAATTCTGCTCGCCCGTTTGCGGGTTCAAACATACCATCACGTCTCGCATACCGACGACGACCAGATGCGATTCGGTGCAGGCGGGAGTGCTGCGAATCCAATCGCCGTTGGAAGCGGCAAAGAATGGGACGGCCATGGCGCCCGGCCACTCGGCAGTCCAAATCAATTCACCGGTGTTAACCTTGTATGCCGAGACGCGTTCGGATTTCTTATTGATCGTTTCCGTGGTGAAGACCAAATCGCCCGAGACAACAGGCCCACTGTAGCTGGGCGAATGTGGCTTTTCCCAAACCAGTTGCAGCCTGCCGCTCAGCTTTGGCGGCCAAGTCGCACCTGCCAATTGGCTGTCTCGAGCGGGACCCCGCCACTGCGACCACGAGGGGACTTCGGCATCAAGCGTTTGGCAGCAAAGGGCAAGCAAGCCCAAGACGACGGCAACGCGGCAGAACGTTTTCATGAGCATATCCTGAAGAGTCCGGTGAATGTTTCTTAGTTTATGCGGCGGGCAAGCCCAGGCGCCCGAAAGTCGTCGTTTGCTCCGCAAACGAACGCCCGCGCGCGGAGCGAACGACGACTTTCATGGATTCACGGCACTCGGAGTCTGCCTGCTACTTTTCAAAGCGGATGGACGACTTCGATCGCTACTTTTCGAGCTAAGATGGTGATCATTTCAAGGATCTTTTTCGCCATCAGAAGCAACCAAATGCGTCTTTCGGTCATTTTGCTGACTTTGGTTTTCAGTAGCACGCAGGTATTCGCCGGCGACACGGGCATCGATGTGGCTGACGGATTAACCATTCGCCTGGTTGCCGATGATGACTTGGTGCCCGATTGCACGACGGTGACCGTCGATTCCTTGGGGCAAGTCGTTGCCTCAGGACCGGGATACATACGCGCTTTGATCGACAACAACAACGATGGCGTCTTTGATATGGAAAAGACGCTGGTCGAGGGAATCAGTCATGGTGCTCATGGGCTTTGTTTCGATGCGGGCGATTTGTATTTCGTTGCTGACGGTGGCGTCTGGAAGGTCAGTGATTCCGACGACGATGGATTTGTTGATTCCCAACCGCAGCGAATGCTGGAGATCAAGACCGGGGGCGAACACGATGCGCATGCTGTGCGGAAAGGTCCCGACGGTTATTGGTACCTGATCGCCGGCAATGCGACCAAAGGAATGTTCGATCTGCAAAACGTGGAAAGTCCCGTGATCGCGAGTCCGCGTGCCGGGGCAATTTGGAGGATTACGCCCGATTGGACGAGGCGCGAAGTATGGGCGTATGGTTTTCGCAATGCTTACGATTTCGATTTTGCCCCCGGCCATGCGATCGACACGTTCGATAGTGATGGCGAACGCGACGTGTCGCTTCCCTGGTATCGCCCGACGCGGGTGTTTCGCGTTCGCATGGGGCAGGACGCCGGTTGGATCAGCCGTAGTTGGAAACGGCCCAATTTCGATCCACAAATGCCGGCGGTCATTGCAGAACTTGGGCGTGGATCGCCAACGGGCGTGCTGAGATCAGGCAATCGGCGTTTACCAAAACGATTTAACAATGGCGTGTTTGTGCTCGATTGGACGTTCGGGCGAATCATCTTTGTCGGCGACAACGGTCGCTCAGAAATCGTTGCACAGCCAAGCGGAACAACTGGTTTTGCGGTAACCGACATCGACGCGCTGCCCGATGGCCAGTTGGTGATCAGCGTGGGTGGCCGGCGCAGCCGCGGTGGCTTGTATTTGATCGACGCGATCGAACCAACGGCAGCCACAAAGACAGAGCCGCTGTGGTCAGAGGAAGTGGTGGAGTTTCAACGTGAGGAAATCACACGCCGGCTATTTGAGCTCCGTGCACTTGGGGAACCGGTGGTCGATGCCGAAGCCGCCGCGGTTGCGATCGCTGCGTTGCAAATGAACACAACCGAACAGAGATACATGAATGCCATGACATTGTTGATCGAAAGTCTTGGCGGGTTGGGGCCGGGGGATCCAAAGGACGCACGCGGCAAAGAACAGGTGGCCGCCGTCTTCGATGGCTACCGGGGACGGAAACGGCCAGCCATCGAAGCCAGGCTTTTGCAGGAGGCCACGGAAAAACTCTTGGAGGTCCTGAAGTCCGACTCGGATAATGTGCCATTTCGCAACGAAGTCGTCCGAACCTTGGCGGTTCTGGAACCTGAATCCAAAGAAGTCTTTAACACCTTGGCCAGCGACCTCGGGCGTGTCGAATCACCGATGGACAAATTGCATCGGCTGATCGCGCTGGCGCGATTGCCGGTATCACGAAGTGACGAGATGACCGAGCAAGTCGTGGCGGCGATGATCGAGATTCCTGTCTTGGTAGAAGAATCAGGTCTGAAAGTCGACCGAAACTGGACGCCTCGCTTGGGGGAATTGTTCGACGCACTGGCACGGCGTGATTCGTTGCTGCCCAGCCGGTTGGTATCGCATCCTGATTTTGGGCACCCCGCGCATCTGGTGTGGACCGAGCGGATGGATCCGGAAAACTTGGAACGCGCGCGGCAACTGCTGCTGGTGCGCAGCCGTGACGGCCAGATTGATCCAGCGATTGCCAAATTCATCGCGCTGGGTAACGACGCGATTCCAAGAAGTTTTATCAAGCAGTGGCTGGCTGATCCCAACACACGTACGGCCGCCTGGCTGGCATTGGCCAGGAATCCCAGCGAAGTCGATATTGGGCAGTTGCAGCAAGCCGCCTTGTCGGTCGATAGCACCGTGCGGGCCGCAGCGGAAATGGCCCTGAAAAAGCTGGACGCTGAACTCCCCAACCGAGAAAGCAATTCACAAACGGTGCAAACATGGATCAAACGCACCAAGGCGATTCTGGCCCGCAAAGGCAATCTTGAAAGCGGCAAGCAACTCTTTGTGGCTCGCCAATGCGCCAACTGTCACAACGGCGCCAAGGCATTGGGACCGTCACTGGAAGGAATTAGCAAGCGATTCAGTGGCGAAGACATCTTACGAGCGACCGTGGATCCCAATCACACGATCGCCGACCGCTACCGAGCCAAACAAATCCTGACGGCCGACGGTGATGTGCTGGTCGGAATGACGATCTACGAAAGCGTCGATGGACTGACGCTCTTGACCGCCGAGTCAAGAACGCTGCGGTTGAATGCAGACGACATCGAAGAGATCAAGGATTCGACCAAATCCCTGATGCCCGAGGGCCTGCTGAAAGGGCTGTACAACGATCACGTCGCCGACCTGCTGGCCTACATGCAGTCGCTGTAGGTTTTGCCGCCGAGCCCGCCGGGTTTGCCGGGTTAGGTTTGAGCGAACAAGCGTTGGCTCGCAGTTCCGAGCTCCGCAACGTCGAGGCTGCGAATCCGACACGGAGTGTCGGGCGACGATCAGTTTCTATGACTCAAATCGCTGAATGCGGACGGCGCTGGCTTGGCCCTGAGGGGTGACATTGGCGCTGATGAAACTGCTGCCGGCCGGAATCTTGTCGCCGCGACAAATGTTGACCGGGCACGCCGGATCGGGCTGATCGCAGTTACGTACGGGAAACAGCGTGCCGTCCAAGGCGAGCAAACTGGCAATGATTTCTACCATACCGCCGCCGGCTCCCAGATTGCCAACATGTCCTTTGATCGTTGTCACCGGCGGTTGTTGTGATGGATCGCCAAACACTTCCGCGATCGCGGCCGCTTCTTGATGATCGCTATCGATGGTGGCTAAACCGTGGGCATGAATATGGCCGATCGACTTCGGGTCGGCATCACCGAGTGCACCGCGCAGAACGTTCACCAGAGCCTGCTTCATAAAGTCACTGCCAGATCTTGGCCCAACCGCACTACTTCCGAACCCGACGATTTCGCCCAGTATCGTTGCGTTTCGGTTTTGCGCATGCTGCAGATCTTCGCACACAATGGTCGCCGCACCTTCACCCAGCACGCTGCCGTCGCGCGTTTGATCGAATGGGCGACTCATCGTCGTCGGATCATCGCGGTTACTGGCTAGAGGCTCTTGCAGCGAGGCATGCAACGATCGAATATCGTGGATCCGCGATCCCGTTGCGCCCGCCAACAACACATCCGCATGCCCTCGTGTGATTGTTGAATACGCTTCGGCGACCACCGCACCGGGAGAGGCCTCGCGAAGGGTGAGCGTGTTATTAGCGCCTCGCAAATCGTTGTAAATCGCGACATGACTGGCAGGCATGTTCGGCAAGTACTTCAGCAACCACAGCGGATTGACTTCGGAGAGGCCCTGACTGCCCCATTTTGCAAATTGGAATTCACCATGCTCGTCCAGGCAGCGGCGAATGCCTTCGGCTAATTCAATCGGCATCGACATGATGTAATCACAACCGAAGGTCACACCGGTCCGATCCCGGTCGCGTTTGTCCTCGGACAAGTCCGCATCGATCACTGCCATCTGGGAAGCCGCCACGCCCATCTCGATTTCGCGGCACATCATTTTGGTGCCTTTACGAATCGTTCGTTGAAGTTTCTTGTCCAGTGCCCCGTAGTTGCTGATATCTCCGGTGAATTCCATCGCTTCCGCGCCGGCGTCCACTCCCAAAGCTCCTTGTGGCAAGCGGGCTAACAGGCGGATGCCGCTGACGCCATCGCGCAGAGACTGAACAAGTGTACGTGCGTCCAAGCCGAGCGGCGTGACAGCTCCGACACCCGTAATGACGACACGTCGTTGAGAACGATTACCCATAGCAAAGGCCGCGGCAGGCCGACAAATTCGTTAAATCAATCCCCGGAGACTCACGCCGGATCCAGGGGAATTCTAGTCGGACTGCAAAGCGGTGTCAGAGGGGGGCTAAATCTGATTGCTCGGGCAGCGCTGGAAAGCTGGCAACATTTTGGGGGTATGGCTGCAAGCGGAGCTACGTTTCGCGGGGGCGGCTGCAGCAGGGTACAGCGTTGGAACCTGGCGGGATACCGCCAAAGCATCCGTTTCGTGCTTCGTCATCATTTGATTTTGGGCTAGCGGAACTCGCCAAGAGTTTCGCTTGCGTGCGTGAATCGCCGCAAGTCTTGGCGACTTCCGCTACGACTCAGATTTCAGCTTTAATCAGGATGGAATACGAGTGCTGCTTCGAGTCAGTTTCTGTGTGCCGCACAAGTTCAACCTGGAAGCACCACTCGGCTTTGTCTCAAAACTCGTAGCCGGAGTCCCAGACTTCGGTACGCGTCTTGGAAAACCTGAATTCTGGCGAATCCAGCTACGTGTTCGCGATTATTTTTTGAGTATTGAGACAAAGCCTAGTAGCGGCCGCGGTTGGGTGATCCAGCACCATTGGCGACTTGGGGTACGAATGGTGTCGTGGTCAAGTTCTCAGAGGCGCGACCGCGAAATTCAATGAACAGCAACGCGTCGGCACGGCCTGCCGTCGTTCCCGTCAGCATTTCCAGGTTCAAAAGTGGCACGGCGGCTTGCGGACGCTCCGGGCTGGCCACCACGCCGCAAGACAGCAATAGCACCATATCAGACGGCCAACGGAATCGTTCGTGCAACCGCCAGCTAACCAGTTGCGGTACATCGATCTTGGTACGGTGGACTTGGTTGTTGGGCAGCGGCAAGTCAAGCTCGACCGACTTGAGCTTATCGACTTGATCGATCTCCGCCTTGATCACGCAGTCGATCACGCGGTTATCAACCGACAGCAAAGGGCTGATTGACAAACGATAACCTTCCTGGATTTCTCCGGTTTCCGGTTCGTACGGCGGCCAGCCGGTCGGTGCAGGACGAACGTTGCGGACGTAGTTGCGACCACGTGTGCTAGCTAGCTTTTCTGTTTGACCGTTGTAGGTGATCAAGTCCAAGGCTTGCACTTGCCGGGCATCGGTGCGCTGCCGCAACATATTCATCACCAGCGCGGCGTTTTCTTTACTCAACAACCACGCTTGCACGCCGGCTGAATCCACGTTGACGTGTTGCATCATCAGATGAGCACGGCTGCGCCAATTCGGGTTGCCGACCGTCATCACTTTCAAGCTCAAGACTTGCGGATCCTTTTCGCCGGCGACAAAACGATCGACAACGGAACCGATCACTTGATGCATTTCCGGTGTGTGATACACCGATAATTGATCTCGATCGGCACTTAAGAATCCAAACGGTGCGGTGAACCACACATCCGTCCCGGTCTCGCGCAGAACCCAGTCGACGATGGCCTGCTCGGGACGATCGTGTTTGGTCAAGTAACCGGTATAAGGTCGCAAGTCATAAACACGATGCTCTTGACCGGCGGAACGAGGAAGTTGTCCGCCACCGGTGGTTTGACCGGCACCGGCATTCCGCTGCAAACTGGGTGGAGTCGATGCACCGGCTGCCGGCTGTTGACCGTCAACCTGCACGTCTTCGCAAGTGTGAGTGAGCAGAGAAATCGCCGTGAAGCACGCGATTATCGTGAGCCATTGACGCATTGAATCCATTCCTGAGTCAGTCGCGCGTGAGTTTCTTGCTTGGCTATAGTCAGATTGACTGGCCGACGGCAAGTGAGAAACTGCAGAGGCATCAAGCTGAGAAGCGAACGGTGAAATACGGCAGAACAGACAAGCTAGCTGGACTGCGCCTAACCAGCCGAAGTGTTGGTTTTGATTGCGAACATGAGTTTCCGGTTGGGTCCCCCACGCGCGTCACCAATAACGCTGATACCCGGCTCTTTTCACTATCCCAGGGCGGCGCCTCGGGCTGCCAAATCGAGCCGGTCAGACAACTTAGACCGGTGCGCAGAGCCCAGCGACAGAGATTTTCGCTATCAATTGTTCACGTGACGGCTGGATGAGGGTTGTCGCGCGGTTTCAGACAACGACAATGATTGAAATCATTTAGATAACGCGAGCGGCGGGGCACCTAACGGGTCTGCTCGATAGTCATGGTCCATGAACCCAGTCTGTCACAATCCAACCAGTGCGGCACTCCATCTGAGGTCGACTTCGTTGTCGATCCGCGCCGCGAGCTTGAATTGGAACTGATCAAGATCCGTAGTGAGGCGGCGGCCGCGCGGTTGGAAGCAAAAGCGGCTGAACTTGAATTAAAGCTTCGTCGGATGAGCCGCCGACCGCCGACCGAATCGGCGGCAAAGATGTCTTACCGGGACGCTGGCACCGGCCAGCCTGCGGCTCCCCACGTGGGTGTGTTCGGTGAATCCGCAAGCATGGATGCGGTCGCAGCCCAGACCGACATCGAGCCGGAGACCCAAACGGCGGCTTCGGCGGCAATCTCTCCGCCGACAGCATTTGGCAGTTGGGACGCCGTACGCAGGGCAACGTTCGCGGCGACGCCGGGGCAGACGCCTTCGACCGCTGCGTTCCGCGGCGATTCGGCCCCCGGGGTCCCACCACCGATTTCGCTTCCGCCGACAGGCAGCCTGGCTACCGGCAACGAGCGAGCAGATGACGATGAAGGCCGGCAGCGGATCGACACCGCGGTCCCAGTCGTCCCCCGTCCCAAGTTCATCGATAGCGGATCTTCGCCAGCGGATACTCACTCGGAGCCGGTCGATCAGGACCCAAGCACGGCTGACGTCAGTGACGAACGAATCGACGATGGCGGCCAGGTTGCTGTCCAACAGGTGTCGGCTGGGGCGTCAGAAATGTTTCTGCAGTTCGCAGATATGGCAACCCGGCAGACTCCCTTGGAAGTGCAGCAGCTGGCACTTGATTCCAACATTGAAGCCGAAGATTCGACGCGGCGCAAGTCACCGGCGGCTTTAGTGGTGAGCACCTTGTTGCATTTCTTGATCTTGGTGCTGTTGGCGGCAGTCACGCTGAACAATCGAAGCCCAAAAGACCAGGTAGCGATCGCTGCTTCGGTGAGTAATCCAGCAGAGGAATCGATGGAGACTTTCGAGATTCAAACCAGTGAGCCAGAGGCGGATCCGGCGGCGAGTGAAACGGAGTACGAGTTGAGTCCGGTCGGTGAAATGCAGGTTGCGGAGTTTTCGCCCGAAGCACCGCCGGCTCCGCCCGCCCCCGCCGCCGCGGCCATGCTGTCCTCGGCGCAAATGTCGGCGGCAGCGATGACACTACAATCGGATTCCGAAGCAAAGATTCAGTTCTGCGGCTTGGAGGGAGGCGGCAATCATTTTGTCTACTTGGTCGATAGCAGCGGTAGCATGGGCGACGGTTTTGAATCGGCACGCCGCGAATTGTTGCAGTCGATCGATGTTTTGAAACCCGATCAGCGGTTTTACGTTGTCTTTTTTGATGCCCAGCCGGATTACATGCGTTTGCGTGATCCCAATACGAACGAGCCGCGCAGTGCCTATGCGACTAGCGAAAACAAACAGGCGTTAAAGCGCTGGGCGATGGGGATCGAGCAAAACGTCGGCCGGCATCCGGAGGATCCGCTGAAGTTTGCTCTGGACCTGAAGCCTGACGTGATATTCCTGTTATCGGACGGTGAATTCCCGCAAAGAATTGAAGATTTACTGAAACGGGAGAATCGGATCGAAAACCTTTTCGGTGATGATGGGCCCATCAGTATCGTTCACACGATCGGGTATTACAGCCGTGAGGGCGAGAATATTATGAAGCGAATCGCCCAGCAAAACAAAGGGCAGTATCGGCACGTTCCCAAGCCGTAGACCTTGATGTCGACCATGGATGGCTGCTGGTATTGTAGAATGGGAGCTCTCCTGGATTCTTGTCCACGCATTGCAAACGAGGCACTCGATGCTCGCCCTTTGGTTACCAATCGTGCTCTCCACGATCGCGATCTTTTTTTGTAGTTTTCTTTCCTGGATGGTCTTTCATCTGCATCAAAAAGATTGGGGCAAATTGGAGCACGAAGATGCCTTGATGGAGACGATTCGAGAGATGGATGTGGCCGATGGTAACTATATGTTTCCCGGCACGAGCGAGCCAAAAGAAATGCAGGACCCAGCCTACATGGCGAAATACAACGCCGGTCCACGGGGCATCATCACGTTGTTTCCCGTGCCGAACATGGGCAAGAATCTTGGGCTGACGATCCTATATTTCTTCGTTTGTTGTTGCACGTTCGCATACCTGGCTGACTTTGCCCTCAAACCGGGCAGCGAACCGGGCGCGGACTTCATCACGGTGTTTCGGTTTGTTGCCACCATCGCCATGTTTACCTTTGCCGCCGCCGTCATCCAGCACTCGATTTGGTTCAGGATCCGAGTGGTCGGTCACGTGATCGAATCGATCGCATACAGCTTGATTGCCGGGACGATCTTCGCCGCGCTGTGGCCCTAGTCGGCCGCCAGCTGCCTTCCCAGCCGGATTCTTCGCAGGCTCGGCGACCGGAGAGCCGTTTTTCGGCAAAATGCCCCGACTTGCGGGTGTCCAAACCGCAAAAGTCTTGACCGGCAGATTCTGCTCTGTCACGCTTTGGACTGTTCAATACCACGCTATGCTGCCGATTGTCCTCAGGACCGTTTTCTGAGTACGACGTTGCATGGCGAAAGAGACGATTTGTCTCACTGGTGCTAGTTCGTAGGGTTAGTTTTGTGACGAATATCTATGTGGGCAACTTAGCGTTTGCCGCAACCGATGAAGACCTTCGCTCGGCATTCGAGCAGTTCGGTGACGTAACGTCGGTCAACATCATCATGGATCGCGAAACCGGTCGATCCCGTGGTTTTGCCTTTGTTGAAATGTCAAACAGTGACCAGGCCAACGAGGCAATCGAGAATTTGGACGGCAAGGACATCGCCGGCCGCAATATCAGAGTCAATGAAGCACGTCCCAGAGAACCGCGCGGCGGAGGCGGCGGTGGTCGCGGCGGCGGCGGTGGTGGTTACCGCGGCGGTGGCGGCGGCGGCGGCGGCGGTTACC
>JBFJVZ010000125.1:0-17139 GCA_041623895.1 Pirellulaceae bacterium
ATCCGCATCATCGATCAAGAAGATCGGCCGAGGCGATTGGAGTATCTCCGCTGCCTCAGCAACAGCGACCGGTTGGCCATTGAGTCGAAAAAAACGAAGCTCAGCAGCGGGCACGGTGACTTGCTGCTGGCCAGCAGGAATGATGGCCACCACGGTATCGGGCTTGACCGTGGAACTGCGATTTCTGTTGTACTTCAACAGCAGTCGTTTGCCGTCTGCGGTGTCCAAACGTATTCGACTTTCCTGCTCGATGATCGTTTGTCTCTGGATGTGGTAGGTGTCCAGCGACATCAGCATCCGCCCGGCGTCCTGGGGATCGAGTTGAGCCAACACTAATTTGTCAAACGATAACCGCCGTTGCGGTTCAAATGGCGCAGGCTGAGCCGAGGCAATCGATGCCGAGAGCCCGACGATCAACAATCCGGCGCACGCTCGGAACATAGATTCAGTCACCGATGACATTGGGGACGGCTGCTGGTGCAGGGACAGGAGGACGAGCTCCGACCGGCACGAACGCCGGCGCGACCATGGGGACCCAAGCTCCGGCGGGGGCCGGAAACTGCCGCACTTGTTTCTTGGTGACCAGAATCAAACATTCAGCTTTCAATGCCCGCTGTGCCACCTCCGGCAACGGCATTGGCCGGCCCGTATTTTGATCGATCAAAAAGACCGGCTTGAGCGATGACAGTTTCTGGGCGGCTTGATCAAGCGATACCTCTTCGGCCTGCAAGTCAAAGAACTGGAAGTCTTTTGCATCGATGGTCAACGGTTTGCGTCCCGCCGGAACATTGGTCGTGATTTCGCGTTCCTCGGTCACCGGAACTTTCACCGTATAAGGTACGTTGACAGTTTTTCCGTCGACCTCAGTGGACCGTTCCCGCGTTTCGACTACGAATCGTGTCACCTTCACGCGCTTTGTTTCTTGCCGATAAGACTGGATCATCATGATCACTCGCGGGGCACCGGCCTTCAAATCAACTTTCGCGAGCACCAAATCACCGAGCGATGGCGTGCGGATGCCGGCAAATTCAGGATGAATCACCGGCGCATCAACCGGCGGCATTGCCGGCGGGACCGGAGCCGGCACCGGAACAGCATCCGGCACCGGCGGCTGGGAAGCAGCCCAGCCAGCGATGGTCAGCGTTGCGATGATCGACAGAGCGAGTGAATGTGATCGCATCATTTCGTCCTTCCTGTTGGAACTGCAATGACTCCAACATACCAAATCGATCACTCACTGGACGAACCGTCGTCGAACTCTCCGAATTTCGATAGCAACACCTCCCGGTGCTCGCATCCGATCTGAACTTCGTCGGAAACTGCCTCGTGATATCGAATTCGGAGAATTCGACGACCATGAACAACCGCCGCCGACTAAACCTGCACCAAGCCGTTACCGAAGTCGCGACGGAGTCCCAATGATCGCACTCGGTTCCTCATTTCCCGGTACAGACTGATGCCGGTTTGTCCGGTCTGACCGCAAATCAGGGCCGCGATCCCGGCCGCGTGCGGTGTCGCCATGCTGGTCCCGTTGAAGACAGCGCGACGTCGAGGCATGGGAACGCTGGAGAGGACGGCGACGCCCGGCCCGCAAAAATTCACTTCGCCGCCGCTACCAAATTTCTGACCATTGGAAAAGTTGGCCACGCGATGACACGAATCGACTGCGGCAACCGAGGCGATTGATGGGCAATTCGCCGGCCTGCCGACGGCGGCAATCTTCCCAAAGCGACGATTGCTATCGTTTCCAGTCGCCGCGAGGATCAAAGTTCCGGCTCGCAAACCTTGTTGCGCCGCTCGTTCGTACATCATGGGAAATTGCGAACTTGTGGCGAGCGATCCAAGTGACATCGAAATTACCTGGCAGCGGTTGCTCAAGGCCCAATCGATACCAGCCAAAATCCAGCCGTCAGCACCAGCCGCGCGACCATTGGCGCCTTGCCGCAATACCTTGCCGCTGAAGATTTCGGCTCCATGGGCAATGCCGTAGCGCGGACCCACACCGGGATTGCGGGCACCGCAGGAGGTACCGATGCAGTGCGTGCCGTGGCCGTTGCGGTCATTTACATCGTTATCCGGCTCAGAGGCGGGAATGAACGTCGCGCGATGAATCGAACGACCGATGAAATCCGGATGACTGGCATCGAAACCAGTGTCAAGCACGGCCACACGAACACCATGCCCACTTTGCGAACTGGAATCAACTTTGGTTGCCTGCAGCCCCCAAGTAAAGGCGGTCGTGTCACTGAAGCATCTTGCCGCCGTCGACTCGGCACCAGCTGTGGGCGCCGATCGTTCAAGCATCATGTCCAGCATCTTCCGAGCGCCAAGCAAGAAGTCGCGGGACAGCTGACCTCCCTCGCCCAGGCTCAAGCCCGGATCCTCCAGATCATCGTCCATCAATTCGGCACCGACCAATTCAGAGCCGAGCGGATGATTCCAATACTCCGGTTCGACCACGACGTTCTGGTCTTGCGGCGTTGCCGCCATCGCCATCGCCGATTGCTCTGCACTGGCGTTCATAATCACGACACCCAGTTTCTCAAGCACGACATAGTTGGCATTAACGGTGTCACCGACATCCAGACCCTCGTCTCCCGCATCGCTGGAATACATCACGCGTGCTGATGCGGCCGAGACGCCCGTCATGCCGGACATCGCTTTCAGTGCGTTCTTGACCGCACTAGGTTTCGCATCAAGAACGGTCATCACCATGCGACCGGTTGTTTGACCTCCATCAGGGCCACCATCTCCCTCCAGACCTCGTGAGATGTCATCGTCAAAAGATTGCGACTCCGGAACCGGCGCGGTTGCACGAGCGATTGGTGATGACGGACGTCTGCGTTGCGATCTCTTTCTTTTTGCCATCGGTCTTGCCTTTTGTCAAAGATTGGAAAAACTAGAGGAAAGGCTTTCTTTCCAAATCAAAGGAACATCAAAGTGGCCGACGAGAGAGAAGTGGTTGTGACCTGCAGCACCAAAGAAGGCAGTCTTGCCCGCGTCGAAAAACGGCTTCGAGATGTCGGATTCCACGTCGACAATGTGCTGAAATTCACAGGCAGCATTGTCGGTCGCTGGAGCGACTCTTTGGACGAACTTCGGGAACTCCCAGAAGTCGACGCGGTTGAAGAATCCGAAATGAAGTACCCCCAATAGCTGGTCCCCCCGCAATTTCAATCGGCAGCCATCCAATGATCTTCAACAATCCGGAATGCCGCGTCAATCAATGACCATCTGTCTACGTGAACATTCAGACGTAGATACGAAGATTGACGTGAGCCGGAATTGGTCGGAGCAGCTTGATGTTACTCTTCCAAGTCGCCCTCGGGCCCGTCGGGTACGGCCGGATCTTCCGGGGCGCGTTTGCGAAGCTTTCGCTGCAAACTGCGACGATGGATTCCCAGTCGCCTGGCAGCTTCACTGATGTTGCCGCCGCAATCCGAGAGCACGCGATGAATATGCTCCCACTCGTTCCGCGCCAATGAAGGGGCGGGAAAGGCAATTGCGCCATCGGGCACGGACGGTTCGTCGCCGCGAAGGAACGCTGACAAGATGTCGTCCGCATCGGCGGGCTTGCTGAGAAAGTTAACTGCCCCGGCACGGACAGCGTCAATCGACGCCGGGATGCTGCCGAAACCCGATAGCATGATGATCCGGCATTCGGGATTCAGTTGCAGTAACTTGCGTAGCAGTTCCAAACCACTTTTGCCCGGCATCCTCAGATCGAGCACCGCCAAGTCAGTCGGTCGTTGCTGAAAAACTTCGACCGCCTCCTCGTAGTCGCCGGCTGTTTCTACTCGAAAGCCGCGCTGCTGCATGGCCACCGAGAGCCGCTCTCGGAGCACAAACGTGTCATCGACTAACAGAATACTTTCAGCTCCGACAGCGGCGGCGTTGTAAATCGGAGCTTGTTCGCTAGTGGCGTCGTTCATTCTCGTTCCCGGCTGGTGATCGTCAGAAAGCCTGCTTTAGTATAGCTACGGTTCAAGACTCCCACAGGTGCTGCGGGTGGCGGGGGCCAGGCAAATCGAGATTTAAGCTGCCGCAAGTCAGGCCAAAGCCCGGCGGGGGACTGCTGTGCTGCGCCTTTGCTTGCCGCCCAATTGCGCTCAACTCGCTTGATTGTCCGCACTCATGTGCTGCGCGACTGATCGCCAAACGGCAAAGAGACGGTTGCGGTGGTGCCCATCCCAGGCTGCGAAAAAAAATCGATCCGTCCACCAAGTTGTGAAATCACATTGCGGGCCAAAAACAACCCCAGCCCGATTCCTCGGCCCGGCTCCTTGGTCGTGAAAAACGGATCGCCCAGGCGTTTGAGAACGTCATCGGTCATTCCGGCTCCCCGGTCGGTGACCGAAAGCTGTAAGCGGTCGCCAACAATGGTCGACTCCAACCGCACGCGACCGTCCGGCCCGCAGGAGTCCAGGGCGTTATGAATCAAATTGCGAACTGCCTGCGCGACGGCTTCTTGGGGGACAAACAGCGGTTGACCTTCGACGGCTTCGCTGCCATCGGTCACATCAACGCGATGCGGATCGCGGATGCCTTCCAGAGTCGTGTCAATCAAGTCACCCACGGTCGTCCGATCCCAACGCTGCGCCATCGAATCACCGGCTGCCGATCGCATTCGCTGCAAAATCTGACGGCACATCTCCAGTTGCGATTCGATCAATTTTAGATCGGTTTCCACAGTTTCCGGTTTCTTGACATCTTCCAGGTGCCTGGAGAGTTCGCGAACGATCACGTCAATCGTTGATAGCGGCGTCGCCAACTCGTGGGCCGCTCCAGCGGCCAGCGTGGTCAGGCCTTCCAACCGCTGGCTGGCCGCCTGGGCCGCCTGGGTGCGTCTGAGTTGCCGTTCACGCTCCTGCAATTCGTCTGCGGTTCGTGTCACGTAATAGGTAACAACGGAGGCACACGTCGCAAAGGCAAGCATCAAGCCCATCGTGCGGAGGTCAAAAGCACTGATCGGGCGATCTCCATTCAGTTCTGCGATGGGAACGTGAAAACGCAACAAGAAGATGTAACCAACGACGGCCAGCAAGGTCAGCGACCAGGCATACCGCGGTCGAATCATCACCCCGCCAACAGCGAGATTGACGAAATAAAAGAAGCTGAACGGATTATCGGCGCCGCCGCTGAAGTACAGCATGGCGGTCAGCGTAACCAGGTCCAACAGCATCAGCACCAGCGAGACGGCGTGCGTGATATTCGAGTCGCCGTCACCGAATTGGTCGCTTTGCTGATCCGGCAGGACGCGTGAAAGCCAAAGACCGTAAACGAGATTGGTAACGGCTGTCAGCCCGACCAACATCAGCAGCGGCACATAGGGGAGCTGGACATCGGTCAGCAAGCCCGCTGCCAAGATCGTGAGCAGTTGGCCGACCACAGCGAACCAGCGCAAATGCAACAACCAAGACGACGACCCGAGTCGAGCGGGCGGGATCAATGGCAGCGATCGTGGTTCTCGAGATGGTCGCATCCCAACCTGACGGATCTGATCTGACACACGTTTCTGATCTGGCGGGTCTGCCTGATGATTCAATCCATCTCGCGGCGCATCAATTCATCGCGAATCTTTGCCGCCAGTTCGTACTGCTCTTGCTCGACCGCTTCGGTCAACTTTTCTTTCAGCGTTTGCCCGACAGAATATTCGCTGCGCAGCGTTTCCCGCAGCTCCACCAACCGAACCACCAACTCGTCATCTTGAAAATGCTCTTCGGCATCATGCTGCAAGAAGAACTGGCGGATTGTTTCCAGTCCGGCGTTGATAGCCTGCACAGCCTCCTCGGCCGAACTTTCTTCCAGAGCACCCAGCGCTTCCGCTTGCGTGCGGTGGAACAGGACAAACGGACGATACTGTTCGTGCGCTCCCGTCCATTCCTCATCTGAGCTCAATAGATTCGACAATTCCATCAATCGCAGCGTGTGGTCAGCATCCATCACCGCCCGATGGTAATACTGCAGCCTGAGCCAGCAAATTCGGCGATGGTAGAACTGCATGAATTCCCGATCGACCTCCATGCACTCCTCTTCGGTCAATTGATGCTCGGGATCTTCCAGATACACTTGCTGCAGATACTCCAAATACGATTCGCACTCGTGAACCTGCTCGCCATCCGGCCGACCGGTTGTTTCCAATTGCAGGATTCCCATGTCGACCCGCATTTGTATGATATCTCGACCGTCTTTGCCTTTGACCAGTCGTACGTTCAACGTGGAGGGGTTGAACTCCCAACCGGCAAGTAAATCATCGAGGTGCATTTTTCGCTTCATCAATCCGTTCGCAGCAGATGAGTGTGGCAAATTCCGCAGAGCGTGATCAGGTGAATGTTGGAGCGTCGGATCGCCTGGGCTGTCTTCCTAACGCGAGTATACCAGCGAGTTTTTGGGGGTGAAGGATTGACATTGGACAACTTTTGATTCCCCGGGAGAATTTGCCTGGATTGATCGGCTTAAACGTCGCGAAAGTCCTTGCTGCGGTTCTGCTTTTTTTGGGATTGACGCGTTTTTTGATCCAGCCGCCGTCTTTGGCTGCCGCGCGTTGGCCGGGTGGCGATTCTTTTTTTCGGTGCCGCCTGACATTGCAACAGCATCTCCACAAGCTTCTGTCGCACGTCAGCCAGATTTCGAGGCTGGTCCCGAAACTTTTCACTGTGCAATACTAGTTCACCATCACGATTGATGCGATTGCCATATCGCGCGGAAAACCGCCGCCGCCAGGCAGGATCCATCGCGGCACACTGTTGTGGCGACCAACGCAACGTCACTTTTGAATTGACTTTATTGACATTCTGTCCGCCTGGACCACTGCTCCGAGCCCTGGTAATCGTCAACTCACTCTCGGCAATGGTGAGTCGCGAATTGACATACAAATCGGACATAACGTTAAACTCTAGCGGTTTATCCAGATGAAGGGTCAGCAGGTGAGTCGTAGCGGAAGTTGCCAAGACTTCCGACAATTCAAAATATCCGTTGGCGAGTTCCGCTACCAATAAGCAAATGCTGCCGAAGCACTAGCAGATCATCAATATGACACGCAATCGGTAATCAGTGTTCATCATGTTAATCAAACGCACAATGAAAAAAGCTATCGTGGTCCTATTGATGGCAATCGGGATCACCGGGCCGCTGCAGGGTCAAGAGCATGCCGTCAGCAATGCGGGCGAATTTGACTGGCCGCGGTTCCTGAACACCAATATCGATGGCGTAGCGGCGGCCAGCAAGCTGCGCCTTGACGGGCTGGCCAAACCAAAATTCCTGTGGTCGCTATCCGTTGGTGATGGCTACGGAATCGGATCGGTCGATCGCGGCAGCTACTACCACTTTGACAGCCACAACGGTTCCGAACGACTGCGATGTATCGATTTAAAAACGGGAAAAGAAAAATGGAGCCAATCGCAAAAGCTGTATTACCGCGATATGTACGGTTATGAAGACGGGCCGCGAAGTACCGCCACCGTCGATGGCGAGCAAATCTTTACCTTCGGAGTCGGCGGACAGTTGGTTTGCCGCAATCGGAGCGATGGTAAGCTGCTGTGGGAGATCGATACCAACGAAGAGTATGGCGTCGTGCAAAACTTCTTCGGCGTTGGTTGCTCGCCGCTGGTCTGGGGCGAGTTGGTGATTGTGATCGTTGGCGGTAGCCCCGCCGCGGATGCCGACATCGCGCCCGGACGTTTGGATCGTGTCTCACCCAACGGTTCGGCGGTGGTCGCCTTTGACCGCCAAACGGGACAGGAGCGGTGGCGCTGCGGCAACGATTTGGCCAGCTACAGCAGCCCACGCCTGATCGATTTGGGCGATCAACCATTGGTTCTCGCCTTCTGTCGCGACGGGCTGATCGCCGTCGATCCCGGCAGCGGAAAACAGCGATGGCGTTTCGATCATCGTGCCTCGATCTTGGAAAGCGTCAATGCGATGGTGCCGATCGTCAGCGGCAATCATGTCTTCATCAGCGAGTGTTATGAAGTTGGCAGTGTGTTGCTGAAGGTCTCCGCCGAAGATGCACAAGTCGTCTGGAGCGATCCACCGCGGAACCGCAGAAGCCAATCGATGCGAGTTCACTGGTCGACACCGGTTTTGGTCGATGGTTTCCTGTACGGCTGCAGCGGACGAAACGCGCCCGATAGCGATTTTCGTTGCGTCGAATATATGACGGGCGAAGTTCAATGGTCTGATCCCCGGCGAATTCGCGGATCGGTCACTCGCGCCGGCAATCATCTGCTGGTCTTGGAAGAACGCGGCACCTTGCAAGTCATGAAGCCAAATAGCGAACGCATGGAAATCATCGCCGAGTGGGATCTGAGCCAAGCCGACGGAACGCGGCCTGCAATTTCGTATCCATGCTGGGCGGCGCCGGTCGTGGTCGGCGACAAGTTGTTGTTGCGCGGCGACGAAACCGTGTTGTGTTTGGCGCTGCGAACGAAGTGAACACGCTGAACCGGATCAGCCTATAAAGGCCTTTAAAAAAAGCGGCAGTTCGGCTTGATCAGGTGCGCCGGTAAGTAACAGGGGAATCACGGGCAATCGCCGGTCGACGAACTCGGCGATGCATGCCCTCATTTCCGGTTCGATGAGCACGCGAACAGACAGATATTAATCATCGACACTCGGCGATGCTTGGAACTGGAGCTTGGGCGGTCCATTCTTCCCGATTTTGGTCGACGCAACGAGTGCAATTCTCGTTCAGCCCGCGTTTTGCAATGCTATGTCGGCGAGCGTTTTGCCGTTGGCTGCTTCGCGCTGGGCGGCGTTGTATTTGTCGAGCGTTTTCCAGGCAGGGTTGTCGTTGGCCGGTCGAGCATGGTGCGCCAAGGCCAGGATTTCAGTGACCGTGATCCGATCCGCCGGCTTGGCCAACGTCAATGCATCTTCCTCGCCCGCACTCGCGGAAACTTTTCGCAGAATCTGTGCTTCGATCAGTTTCCCCGTCATTTCGTGCACGATCCGGCTGGATAACCCGAGCCGATCTGCGACTTCCTGGTTGCCGATCGACTGGCCGACTTCAAACGCATGAGCCAGCTCGCTCATGATCGGCAACATCCAATCGGGATCGCCCGCCAGCAAGCCTTTTTCGACCTGTTCACTTTTTATGAAACGCTTACCGCGTAGCGTCTGCAGCGTGTAGGTCAGAATCAGACCGAACAAAACGATCAGCCAGGTCACATAGATCCAAAACAAAAACAGCGGAATCAGTCCAAGTGAACCATACAAGGCCGAATAAGGAACGGCGGTGACCACGTAGATCTTGAAGGCAAACTTGGCTCCTTCCCAGAGCAGCGCACCGACGATTGCCCCAATGGCGGCCGCACGAACGGAAACGTGCGTGTTGGGCATCAAGGCGTATAACAGGAATAGCAACACGAAACCGGCAGCAACCGAAAGCGCATGGCTCAAAAACAACTTCAGGTTCGATCCGGCACCGATCAAAACAAACCACTCCAGCACCTGGCCGGACATGTACAGGCTGAACGCCAACAATCCACTACCGAGGGTGATGATCGACCAGTGGATGGCCAGTCGAATGTGGATGGGTCTCTGAGACGGTGCGTCGTAAATACGATTGAATAGATATTCCAGCGAGTCAGCCAACGCGATGGCGGCGTAAATGAACAACAGCAGTCCAGCAAAACCAATCGAGGCAAAATCGATATTGGCGATCTTGTTGGCGGCTTCATGAAGCGTGCGGCGAATGCTTGCTCGTGTCTTTCGCTCCGTCTCGGCGGCAGCCAGTGCTGCTGCTCGGGCCTCAGCTTCAGCATCTGCTTCGTCCGTCTGCGTTTGCTCAGGCGTCTGAGTTTGCGGTTCTTCGGGCACAACCGGCAGCGGCTCCGTTTGGGGATCGACCACCAGTCCGGTATCTGACTGCGAGGCATTATCGGGGGGAACGAGTTCCGGTTGGTCAACAGGATCGACTGGCTGGTCTTCTGCTGCGGGGACCCCGTCACCCGGCTCCGGCTCTTTATCGGGCTCTGTCGGTTCGTCGCCGGCCTGAGCGTCATCGTCGTCATCGGATGACATCTCCGCTGACAGATAAGCATCCGGCGGAAGGTCGGGTACGGCAATGAAGAACGAATAGAGCTGGTCTTCGACCTTGCTTTGAACTTCTTCCAATCCACCGACGACTCGAAACATCACCAGCCCCAGAACGACGACTGGAATCAGTGAAAAAATAGTTCGATAGGTAAGCTCGGCCGCCATTCCTTCGGCGCGATGCCGGATCAATTGTCGATAGCAGTGAACACCCAAGTCCCAGGCGTAACGCACTTGATGCTGCCCGCGCGTCAGTTTTTCGTGCGGGTGCCGAACAGCGTCCAGCAGGTAAGCGACCAATCGTGACATCGAACAATCCTCGGGGCGGTGGCGAATTGTTCCAACGTAGCAGACGTGCCCGGCGGCGCCGTCAGCAGCCACAGGGTGACTTCGATTCTTGGTCCGGGTGCTCTACGCGGCCCGGCGGACGTGGTCGCGAGACCCGCCCGCATCCCCATCCTGTAGCGAGATCACGTCGCTGGCTTGGCTGTCCGCAATCTGTGGGCCGGAAGCTGCGGGCCGCTTGACGTCTTCGATCTGATCGGTGGTACAGACTTCAAGCAGCTCTCCACCCGGCCCATGGATCTTCAGTTCGTCTTCTTCCATGAACCAAATCGCGTGGTATTGACCGGCATCGAAGCGGCGACCGGCATAGAATCCGTCAACGATCAAGATCGATTCGCCTGTGATCGATTCACCGGTGACTTGGGCGGACGAGTCTTCACCGGCCTCGACCGTTTGCTGGGCGAGCCAATCAGACAGCCGCTGGCGTACTTTGGCTAGACGCTTGGAATTCGTCATTCGATGGGTTCAGTTTTCGGTTATCGGCACAACAGGAATATCAATCAATGACCCGCATCGGTTGTTTCAGCACGCATTACCGCGGCGCGTTAAGCTATTCCTTGACGCGTCTTGCAGACCGAAAAGAAAATTGGATCACCGCCGCCGCCTGATCGAAGACAGCTCGTGCGGGCAAGCCGCCTCTCGATCTGGCATGGCACGGCCGCCGGCTTTCGGAATCAGACTGAAAGCTGTCGGCACAATCATGTAATTCGGCAGCTGGAATTGCGGCGTTTGCTCCATCTTTGGGCGTTCGCAGCAAGCCCCTAGTCTTCCCAGATTGCCGAATTGCCTGATTTATGCTGGCATAAAGGAAGCATGTCACGCACATGACGACAATAGATCAGCACAAGTGCCGCTGAGGCCTCTGGGTGTGGCCACAGTTTTTACTTCCACGGCCTTTTCGCCATCAAAAGAGTAAAACCGCGATTAAGCTTAGAAACATGAGAGTTCGATGCGAATACTTTTGAGCGAAGACGAGTTGCAGTTTGGGGTGGAACGGTTGGCGGCAGAAATCGATGACCATTATGGGAGCCAACAGCCGTTGACGGTAATCGCAGTGATGACGGGGTCTTTGGTACTGTTCGCCGATTTAATTCGTCGGCTATCGATGCCGCAGCGTGTGGGCGTGATCCGCGCCAGCAGTTATCGAGGCGGGACGACGTCGGGCGAGCTGAAAGTCGATGCAGATATGATGATTGACGTTTCGGGTCGAGATGTGTTGTTGGTCGATGATATTTTTGATACGGGACGGACCTTAGATCGGCTCATGGACATGATGCACGAGATGGGAGCGACGTCGGCAAAGACGGCGGTGTTGTTGCACAAACAGCGTGACCATGCGGTTGAAGTTCGCCCCGACTTTGTGGCCTTTAAAATCCCCGATGAGTTTGTCGTGGGATATGGTTTGGACTACCTGGACATGTATCGCAATCTGCCGTATCTGGCCGTATTGGAACCGGCTGAGATCGCAGCAACGGCAGCGGAAGCAAAGTCGTGAATCGTGCTCCACGCGTGTTGTTGATTGGTCGCCACTTTTGGCCGCACGGGTCGATCGATTCGGCAGCTTACCTGATTCAATTGGCCGGGGGATTGCGGCGTCGAGGCATTCACGTCGAAGTCTTGACGCCTCGTTACGCTCCTTGCTGGGCTCGGGAATTCAGTTTCCGGGATATCAAGGTTCATCGCCCAGCCGCGGCTCCGCGGGGCGATTGGTCGATGGGGCGGTATGTTCGCCAGCTGACGACGTGGTTGCGAGAGCACGGCAGCGGCTTTGATGTGTTGCTTGCCGATGCTGCGCGTGAAGAAGCGATTGCAGTCGTCGAAGCTGCTCGAGGAATCAACTGTCGATCCGTTGTCCGCATCAGTGGTTGGGGGGATCGGTGTGATTGCCAGTGGTGGAAAACTTCAAGATCGTCCAAACGATGCTTGGGGTTCACAAAAACTGCGGACCGGATCATCAGCTCGAGCCCCACGGTTCATCGGGAGCTGATTCGAGCAGGCTTCGATGCGACCAGGATCACACGTATCGATATTGGTTTTTCCACCGCCGTCAATCGAACTGAATCTTCAAGCCGTCTGGCACGCGTCGCACTTGGTGCCGTCAATACTGACTTGGAAGTGCCGGACAATGCCAAGGTTGTCGTATGCATCGGACAAATGACGGGCAAAGGCGGCATGGACTTGTTAGCAAAAACAGTCAGGCCGCTGGTCGAAAGACAAAACGATCTGAAAGTCTGGTTCATTGGCGACGGTCCAAATCGCGATTCAATTTACGAATACTTAAGATCCGATGGCGTCCGTTCATCGATATCGATGCCGGGCTCCTTTAGCGATATAGAAGATGTATTGCATGCGGCGGACGTGTACGTGCAGACCGACGATCAGGGACTCGATTTCTTGCTGCCGGCGGCGATTTCGGCTGAATTGCCGCTCGTGATGAATGATCTCGAGTCGACACGAGAGCTGGTGTGTGGGCGAGCCTCCGTCGATCAATCCGGTTCATCGACCGCGACAAACGAAGATCCCCGAGCAGCAGGAAGCCTGGTTCATTGGTTTGACGGTTCGAGGGCATCATCGCTGCGAGCTGCCATCGAACGCACACTCAGCGACATGCCGGCAAGCCGCCGCAGGGCTGCCGAATTGCGTCGCATCATGCTCCGCCGACAACCACTGGATCAATCGATCGATCAATACGCCCGGCTCATCGAAGACGCAGTCAGGCAGACTGTTTCCCGTCTCGGCGCTGCGTCGATAGAGGCGTTATCGTGACAACCCGGATTGCTCTGATCATTCCGACAATGGATCTTGGAGGTGCGGAAAAACAGGTCTGTTTGCTGGCCGAGAATTTACCCCGCGAAAACTTTGATGTGCATGTGATTCTGCTGACACGCGACGGTCCTCGTAGCAAGCAACTTCGGGCAGCGAACATCCCGGTCACCGTGATTGGCAAGAGGTTCAAGGCTGACCCAACGGCGCTTTATCGTTTGCGTTCACAGCTTGTACACTTGAAACCGGACGTTGCGCACACCTGGTTGTTTGCCGCCAATTGCTTTGGCCGCGCGGCAGCGAAACTGGCCGGCGTTCCGCGAATTATTGGCAGCGAGCGGTGCGTTGATCTTTGGAAATCATCGGCACATTTCATTCTTGACCGTCGCCTGGCGAAATACTCCGAAGCAATCACAACCAATAGTGACAGCGTCCGTGATTTTTATGCTCAGCACGGCATTGACCCCAATTTGTTCTGCGTCATTCCAAACGGTATTGAGCCGCGAGCTGTCAACGAGATTGACCGCCAGGAGGCGTTTCGCAGACTCAACGTGCAAGACGACCGCAAGCTGATCTTGGCGGTGGGCCGGCTGTGGCCGCAAAAGCGCTATCGGGACCTGATTTGGGCCGCGGAATTACTCGCCACGCTACGACAAGATACGACATTGGTGATCATCGGTGACGGTCCACAGAGCGGAGAGTTGCTGCGTTTCCGTGACTCGGTCACCCAACCGCAACACGTTCGATTTGCCGGCAATCGGGATGATGTTGCTGAGCTGCTACCGCATGCCGATCTGTTCTGGATCGGTAGCGAATACGAGGGACAAAGCAATGCGGTCATCGAAGCAATGCAAGCCGGTGTGGCGGTAATCGCATCGGACATTCCGGGCAATCGGGACCTCGTGTTAGCCGACAAAACGGGGCGTTTGGTCCCACTGGGCGACCGCGCGGAATTCGCCCGTCAGTCCCACGACTTGCTGCAGCATCCCCAGCTGGCGGCAAGTCTGGGAGAGGCCGGCAAAGAGCGGATCCGGACGCAGTTCACGGTCCAGGAAATGGTCCGCCGCCATGCCGATCTTTACCAAAATGGCCACGTTTTGCCTGGATAATCTGATAAACAGTTCGGCTCGTAACGATCAGGCCAAGCACCGACCGACGAATTTTGTTGGAAACGGTTGATTTCGCTCAAAACGTCGTTGAGCAAGCTGCTTCCATGGATACGATCGTTTAGGTGACCACCGGTTACCCGGCATGCGATCCGCCCCACTGGGACCAGGTCTTTTTTTTCTTCCACAGGTTTTTGGTTATCGAACGGATATGAGCGAGACCCGCCGACAAATCATCGACGAAGTCGACTTGCTGTTGGCCAATGCACGCTTACGCGATGAATTGGAACCCTATCGCGACGAGTCGATTGACGATTCGTCGACGCGGATGCCGCTTCACACGGAAAACGAGTACTTGGCATCGATTCTAGCGTGGGAGCGAGCGCCGGCCCTGCCGATCGCCAGCTGGTTTACGCCTACCCTGGAATTGCCCGCTCCTGATTCTCTGAACGATGCGGAATTGAGTCGCTTGCTCACAGAAACGATTCAGCGGTTGTACGCCAAGCATATCGTGCTGCGATTCACCGACCATCTCTCTGATCGCGAGCTGTTCAAGATCATCATCCGTGACATCCTGCCGTGTTGCGAGAAGAAGCTGGATGTTCCTGGCAAGTATCTGGAATGGCGTTGCATCGACGATGATGAAACTTGGCTCCGCTTCTATGCTGACGCACTTGAGCGACGCCGCTTTCAGGAAGAACACGACATCGACCTGCCCCCCAGCGAACCCCCCAAGTTTCGCCGCAAGCTACCCGGCAATTAGTGGGTTGTCCTCTGGGCTTTCCGAGGGGGGGCACGTTGACATCATCGGCCGAATTCGTGGGTTTGTTGCCAAAACCTATAGCTTCTTAATCCAGCTGTAGCTTTTAATATCTGCGGCGATGCGATTGGCGACGTCGATGACACCCGGGGCACATCCTCTTCACTTGCGACTTTGCAAGTTCAATCGCATCTCGGCAGACCTGGATCCTCACGAATCCTCAAGGCCGCAAAACCGATTGTGATGTTTTCACTGCGGCAGAAGCGTTTCCGCGTGTGCAATCGCGCAGCTGGAATGCCTTGAGACGTTCGCGTTTCCCCAGTTCGGCACCCCTGGCGCATTTTCGTTTCAGTCTCGCGTTTACGGACATGCGTTGGCCGGGAATTTCATGAACACGCACTCATATCCACCGATCGATGCGGAGACAAATCATGCGCAAGCGCAAGCAACGCCTTCAATCGCGAAAAGAACGTCGCCTGTTGGTCCAGAAGTTGGAACATCGACACTTACTTGCCGCCGGCGACTTGGATCTTGGTTTCGGCACGGGAGGAATCGTGGGCACCGACTTTGGCGGGGACGACCTGATCTCTCAGCCCTCCGGTGTAGCGATTCATACCGACGGTACGATCGTTGCGGTTGGTCAACGTGACGGCGCAGACTTTAACATCGCCAAGTACCAGGCCAATGGCAGCCCTGATTTGAGCTTTGCCGGAACGGGCAAGGTCACCACCGACTTGGGCGCCGCCGACGACCGCGCCATGGCCGTGGTCATTCAAACCGATGGAAAGCCTGTGGTGGGCGGCAGGACCGGTGGGAAACCGGTGCTGATAAGGTACAACCTTGATGGCACGCTTGATGCTGGTTTTGGTACGGGCGGTGTTGTGATCCTCGCTGACGTGACCCCGGATCAGGGTGACAAGTTCACTGATCTTGTCATTCAGCCGGACGGCATGATCGTGGGTTCGATCAACGGTGACTTCGGAATCCAAATGACGGTCGCTCGCGTCGATGCCGACGGAAACTTGGATACGAGTTTTGCTGGTGATGGGATTGCTGATATCAGCTTTCTGCCGGGAGGAAGTACGGAATTCGCCAACAGCATCGCGCTGCAGAATGACGGCATGATTGTGGTGGCAGGCCGCGTGAAGGCAACATCTCCGGACGTCGCTGTGGCGAGATTACAGTCCAATGGGGCGCCCGATTCCGGATTTGGCACCAACGGCGAGGTGCAAACTGATTTTGGTGGCTCGGAAAATGCCAGCGATGTTGAACTGCAATCCGACGGTAGCATTGTGGTTGGCGGCAGTAAAGATGCGAACGAGGCCGCTTTGTGGCGCTATACCTCATCCGGTGCACTGGACGGGAACTTTGCGGCGACACCGGCTCTGGGCGCTGACTCAGCCATCTACAGCATCGAAATCAACGACGACAACGAGATCATCGCCGCCATGCCGTTCCATACCAGTGGCGACTTCTGTTTGGCGCGATTTCAACCGGACGGTTCTCTAGATTCTGGCTTTGGCACAGCGGGGATCGTCAGTCACGATCTCGGATCTACCGACCAGGCCTTTAGCATCAAACTGCAAGCCGACGGTCGGATCATTGCGGCAGGCAACAGCGGAGATTCTCCCGACCGCGATTTTGCCTTGACAAGGTACGGCGACGGTTTCGTCGTCTCACCCGAGCAACAAATTGAGCAAATCGTACAAGACGTTCAGGCTTTGTTGGACGATGATACGCTCAGCAACGGTGAGGCGAATCCGCCCTTGAACTTCCTGGATCAGGCCCTCAAGGATCTCAGTAAAGGTAAGACCAGCCACGCGGTAAAGAAGTTGAACGATTTCATCGAACGCATCGAGGACTTGATCGATGATGAAGAGCTACCCGAAGAAATCGGACAAGCATTGATCAATGATGCCAATGCCGCGATCGCATCAGTGCTGGCTTAGCCCAAAGGCGTCATCTCGAATCCGCACGAAGCAAAATAGTGAAAAAGCCGCGGAGCGGCGATAGGAGGTAGCCTGGGGTGAACCAACCGAGCCTCAAGCGAGGGTTGGTGTAACCCCAGGTAGACGCCCCTGTTCACGTTTCGTCTCGGCTCGATTTGGCGGCAACGCCGCCAAATCGAGC
>JBFJVZ010000126.1:0-17138 GCA_041623895.1 Pirellulaceae bacterium
TCCTCTTCGGCGGCCGCGTCTAACGGAACCTCCAAGGCAGGCGGTGCGTCGAGTTCTGCCGGTTGCTGGACACCCAGATCCAGATGCGGAATGAGCATTTTCAGATCATCAGGCAGCTCTTCCAACGTCGGTTTGCCATCAGATTCCGCTTCTTCGCCTTGCGGTGCCAGTGGATCGAGAGGTGATTGCGGTAGCAAGTCTGAAGGAATCGATGCTGATTCGCCCGACGCGACTTGTGGTTTTGTCTCAACCTCGGTCACGTTTCCCTGACTGGGTTCGCTTGACTGAGCGTCCGTGACCACTGCGTCGATCGCGTCCAAAGCCGGCTCGGATTCCGTCTGCTCGGTGTCTGTGTCCGCAGCCGATGGTGAATGTGAATCCTCGGGTTCCTCGAGCTCGCCGGAATTGGAATGGTTTTCGCTGCTAAGAATCGTGTCTTCCGGCGGCGGGCTATTACTCGCGGTCCCGCGTTGCCAGTTGCGGACAAACGAACCGAATAACAACGCTGCGGCAAGTAAACTTGCCAGTGATAGGGCGACGATCAGCCCAAGTTGCCGTGAGCGTTGTGTCCGCTCGCTTTGCCAATCGGGAGGCGGCGAAGCGATTGCACCAGCGGACACGTCTGGCGGAATCGATTCCTCCGACGTGAATCCGCTTGGTGTTTGTGCTGGATCGGCGTCAATGTCTGGCCCAACGTCAATCGCATCTTCCGTGATTGCCTGGCTATCCACATTTGCCGTCCCCACAGCAACTTGTTGTCCCGCAACTGGTTGTCCCGCAACTGGTGGTCCCGCAACTGGTGGTCCCGCAACTGGTGGTCCGGGGGGATTTGACTCGGCGGCGATCTGCACCATCGAATGGCACTTGGGGCAGCTGGCGATCGTACCGATCAAAGACGGATCGGACACCTTCAAGCGGCTACCGCAGGTTTGGCACTGAACGGCGAAAGGAATCGAGGACAAACTTTCTGTCTCGCGCTGGACGACTGGCTTGCTTGATCGCGTGGTCGCTGGTCAAAAACCGCCATGTTTGATCAGTAGACCATCCACAACTGCATGATGAGCGTTTTCGCGACAAAAACCAACCATTATTTTCAAATCCCAGCTTGGTGGCCCCTGATTCGTCGCGATTGCACATCCGCGCGGGCGAAATTACCAAGAAAAACGACGCGGCGGGGTGACCCAAGCTCTCAGCTAGCGAAGATCCTTGATGGCAAGCCAACGGCTTATTAACCGACTTTAGCCCCACAGACCGGAAACATCATCGGCGAGCAGGCCGAGAACGTCATCATCGCTGTCGTCATCATCGCTTCCAAACTCGACAGGGTGAATCACCGCGTTCGCGGTCGCTGGGATTGCTGCTTGATCACCCAGCAAACGAGACTCGTTCAAGTCGGCAAATACCGCATCCGGTCCACCACTTGCATCCGCTTCGCTCGCTGCCGACCGCGAGTTGCCGACGACAACCAGTTCACGTTCTCGGCTTAGTTGTTCGCGACTCAGGCTATTGATCACCAACAGTGCGTCCAAACTGGTTGCCTTGCCGTCATTGCTGACATCATAAAACTTGCGTGCACTGCGGACATCTTCTGCTTCGGCCGTTTCACGCCCGAGATGGTTGATCACCAGCAGAGCATCGATCGGCGAGATTTCGCCGTCGTTGTTAACATCACCCGGCATGCTTGAATTGTGTAACGCTTCGCCCTCGGGTCCGGTTGCCGTGATATTAAGGACGTCGTAGCGAATTTGGTCGACAGGTACGGGATCGTCTTCGCGGAACAGCAAGGTATCTTGGAACGGTGATGCATCGGCGGGCCCACCCACGACGCGACCGCTGCCAGTACCGACCACATTAAAGAACAGCGTTGCCATTAAGTTCGGATTGGAAACACCGCCGGATTCGGCGGTCGATTGCACCAGCAGCGTCCCGAACTCGTCAATGATTCCGCTTTGGGCGGACGTGCCAACCGCAGCATCTTCGTTAAAGTCCGATGCGAACACGACATCAAAGTTAAAGTCATCACCGGTGATCGTGTTAGCCGGTGCCAGGATGCCCGAGTCGTACAGAATATCGGCGAAGGCTGCGAACACGAACGTTTGATCAATCGGCGCGCGTAAGTCTTCGACAATGACTTGAATACCTACTCGGTCGCCGACGCTGACGACGCCGCTTGTGTTGGACGATCCGTCAGCGTTCACCAAACCAAAATTGATCGCGACCAGATCATCCGCAGTGGCGTTGCCAAGCGCGATCGTGACTTCCGCAGTGCTGATGACACCATCGCTGGAACGTATGAAGTAAGTCAAACGGTCAAAACCGTTAGCGTTCAGATTCCCGACGTACTCAATGAAATCATCGTTCGGGTCAAGCGGAGTGCCATTCTGATTGACGTTCGCATTGCCAAGTCCGGGTGCCGTCCCAATGCCAAATTCGGCGATCGTTCCGGTGGCTCCGAAGTTATCATTCGCCAGGACGTCCAACCGCGCGGGCGTGGCCGAATTATTGAGAATCAAATTGCCATCAGAGTCAAAACCATCCGGGAATGAATCGTCAATCGCGGCAGCAACCACGGTTGTCGATGGCAGAATTGTCAACTCTGTCTTGCCCAAACGCAGCTGCCGGTCCTCCAGCGCCTGATCGTCACCGAGAACGGCGGTTTCACTGACCACGTTGTCAGCCGGGTCGGCTTGGAAGATCGCAACTCCAGGCGAAGTTGCCTGCATCGTTACAGTCAATAACTCAACCGGGTCGGAGTGCTCGACCTGGTTTTGAATCGGTTGGGTTCCACCAATCTCATCCAACAATCCGGGAGTCTGTGAACTGCCCTGCTGGAAAGTCCCCCCGCCGGTGAACAGCGGACCAAAGGAAATGTCGAAGGGGAAACCCGGGTTGTTGTCTGTGTCGCGCGTGGAAACTAAGGCATCGGTGTACAGCAGATCCAGGAACGCGGATGCCACACCCTCCAGCGCCCCGAAGGTCGCAGTGCGCAGGTCATCCACAAAGACGCGGACGTTGAATACGTCACCGACTTGAACATTGCTGACGGGACGATCGTTGACAACATCAAAAATGCCAATCGAAAAATCGACCACGTCGTCCAGTCGCGAGCCGGGCAACAAGTTAATCGTCACTTCGGCCGAACTGACCGAGCCAACGCCATCCTGAATACTGTAGATGAATTGTTCGGTGCCGTTGAATCCCGGCAGAGGTGTGTAGCGGATCGACTGCCCGCCGCCTTCGATGGTGACGGTGCCGCCGTTGTTACCCGAAGTAACACTGGTCACGGATATCCCGCCGGAGATACTGGGCACGTCATTGTTCAAAACGTTCAGCGGGA
Source organism: Pirellulaceae bacterium (assembly GCA_041623895.1). Lineage (GTDB taxonomy): Bacteria > Planctomycetota > Planctomycetia > Pirellulales > Pirellulaceae > JBFJVZ01. Next base: position 3,338 of record JBFJVZ010000126.1, read on the forward strand.
AGTTAACCGAACCCTCGGGAATGGTGAACGTATCGTCCAGCGCGATCGGAACGGCGGATTGGAAGTTGACGTTGACGACCACCGTTGCCGACGCCACTCGGCCAATTTCATCTCGAACGGTGTATCCAAAAACGTCACGTCCAACGAAACCGGTCCGCGGTGTGTAAAAGACCGATCTTCCATCGGTGGCTATCCGCACTTCGCCGGACGTGCCGCCAACGGAGAGTCCGGTGACCGTGAGTTGATTGTTGGGCGTCTCAAAGTCGTTGGCCAAGACAGCTAATTGATTGGCTTGCGTGTTCCGTGAGACGGAAAACACGTCGTCATTGGCAATGTCTGCACCGCCTCGGACATCCAAAATGGTGAAGCTGTGATCTTCGACTTCACCGGTGTCGGCGTCGCCGCCCACTCCCAGCCCCGGTGTGTTGCTATATCGCAGTCTGACGTAAGTCGTGCCGGTGGCCGCCGTCGCCGGAATACTTACAGGCAACCGGTAAGTGCCAGTCGTAAGCTCCGTGTCGACACAGAATTGCTCGCCGGCATCTTCAAAGTCCCCGTCAAGGTTCAGGTCGATCCAGGCTTGCAGAAATGCCGGTGAACCGGTTGTGTTCGTGAGCGTGACTTCAAACTCCGCGCTGTCGCCCGGTGCCAACGGGTCCAATAAGCGAAGACCGTCTTCATCATCCACTCTTGATCCGTCGATGTTGACGCGACCGTTGATATTATCGCCAAGTGCGTCAGCGCTCGGCTGTCCGTCCAGATCCCGATCGACCACCGCACCAATCGTCAAGCCGCTGGTAATCCCGTGGCTCGGTCCTCCGGACAGTCTCGTGGTCCGGTACGAGTCCGGAGCGTCGCCATAGTCGCGCGAGGGCAGATTGCCAAAGTCAAAGTTGTCATTCAGAGTGATGCCGTCAAAGACAACTGTGTGCTCGCCCGTAGCGGGGAAGGTCTGAACAAACCCCGGCTTCTGAACTTCTCGAATGGTGTAGACACCCGCGCCCGGGAAATCAATCGAGTAAGTTCCGTCGGCTGCCGTGACCGCCGAGGGTTCGCCCAAGTCAGGCCGGTCGTCACCATCAAGGTCTAAATAGATGTAAAACCCGCCCAAGCCCGGCTCGCCCGAATCTCGCATGCCGTTGTTATTATTGTCGCTGAACTTGATACCCGTGATGTCGTCAAAGAATTCATTAAATCCAAAGTCAATCCCTTCAACAGCTGCACCCACGGCTACGGTCGTCGGCACGATCGATTGTGAGGTCTCATTGAACTGTGGTGGCGGAACGGCGATCACGTCATAACTTCCCGGCGGGACCGTCAAGATGTAGCTGCCGCCGACACCGGTCACAGCCGATGGATCCGTGGGATCTTGAATTCCGTTGCCATTGACGTCTGCAAACACGGTCACACCGGCCAAACCAACGTCTCCGGTGAACTGCCCATCGCCGTTGGCATCATTAAAGACGGTACCCCTGACTGTGGTACCGACGGTTCCGGTGGACAGAGCGAATGAAAGTGCAGCGGGAACCCGTTCGACACCAAAGAACAAAGCCTCAGCTGGGCTGAATCGGTCATCATTGAATGACGGCACGATGTCGTCCGCCGAGCCAAAGATACCGTCCGGGCCAATTCCCTGGCTGTAATCAACAAGACTGGCGCTGCCCTCATCCATCAAACTTTCGACCGTGTTGCTGCCGTCGGTGTGCCAGATACCGAATGAGTGCCCGACTTCATGCGTGATCGTCGCCGCCAGCTGCTGCGAAACCGACTCGGCAAAGTTTGAAGTGGGCGAAATCGGATAGGCTGCAACCGCCTGAGCATGTACTTCCAAAGTGGCGAGAACTTTTTCGCCGGGCCGGAAGTTTCCGACGTCGATTGACTGGGCAATTCCAAACAGACCGGGCTGGTTCTGACCCACTTCGCTACCGATGATCACGCGTGTCACCAGCGGGTGATTGCCCGGATCGACGTGGTCGCGGCTATTCAGGACGGTGACGCCAAATTCCCCGGGAATGCCCGTGGTCAAAAAGTCGCCGTTGGCACCGTTAACGGCCAGCGTTTGCATTTGCTCGATGACTTCTGCCACCGTTGCATTGATCACCGCGTCTTCAGCGCCGGGAGGGGCCGGGAGCGTAAAGCCCAATACGTCCAAACTGTCTTGCAGCCCGATCACCCGGACTTGCCCCAGCGGCAGACCGGAGTTGGGAAAGTCCGATGTCGGATAAGTGCCGCCGTCGAAATCCAGGAAAATGATCTGTTGCGCACCGACCGGGGTCTGTTCCAGAATCGGGCGATAGACGCGCAAGCCCAATGTGTAATTGATCGTTGACGTCGAGGGGGCCAAGTTGACGTAATACCGCCCATCCTCGGGAACGACTTGTGCGCCCACGGCGTTGCCGACGGTCATCAAGGGCGATCCAGGCGGATAGCTGCCCGTACCAGTGACCGTGTCGAAAGCCGTGTTCAAGTCCGTGCCCCACCAGATGCGGCCGTCATCGTAAAACACCGTCAAGTTTGCGCCGGCACCAATGACAGAGACGTCCAGTATGTCGCCGGCTCGCAGATCGAACGCAAAGGTGTCAACGTCCGTGGCTAAGCTTCCGGAGTTCGGATCGAACGTGACTTCCATGGTCCCGTTGATGTCGATCGTGTCGTCCTGATCCGGCAGCGTTCCCAAATTTATGAAGGTGGCGCTAGCGATTGAATCGTTCACGCCGCTTTGTCCAGCGGTTTCCCCTTCCGTGCCGGCGACCGCCTGCACGGCCCCGATGTTACGGGGAAGCTGTGGCAAGAACAGATCCGGATCGACTTGCGGCAGTGGAAATACGCTCGCAGCTAACAATTGCCGGTGCTCTAAACCTTCCATGATCAACCGACGTTTCTGACGACTCAGCTTCTTCTTGAATTTTCCAAGATTCTTGCTGCGACGGATTGATTCCGATTCAGTTCGTTTGATCATCGAGGGTCTCTACCAAACGGGCGACTGTCGTAAGCACCACAGCCGTTCGGGTCGCTGACAGTGTGTTGTTCCATTTTGATTTTCGATGCCATCGTTACCAAGGCATCACCATGTCGACTCAAGGCAGTTGTTGCCGGCTGCGGCAGAAACACTGCCACGCCATGGCGAATAAATCGGTGCCATGAGCCGATAACTAGGCCAGCCCATTCCGGAAATGTTGGGAAATAGGGAGGTTGAAGCGAATGGATAAGGTCTGCGTGCGATTCTAGTTCGCCCCCATGGGGTGTCAACGAATCGTAATTTCTCTGACGCGTTGAGCAACGCTTAGTTCCACGATCAGGCCGCAAAATCGGACTCACATCCACAATCCGACCCAACGTGAAGATGGGTCCAGCGGGGGGATCGCTTCGCCTCGCGATCGGTGAGCGCAAAGAAAAAGCCCCCAGCGATGCATGCTGCGGGCTGTTACGTGGACAAATGTGATCTACTCACGAACCTCACCACATGAATTCGGCACCGACCGAGAAACCTTGCAGGACCAGGGAATCATACTGCACCTGAGTGTTGACGGGATTGTTGTCGACCAGGTCCGTAATCGTGGTCTGATCGACGCTTCCGAAGGCGATGTCGTCGATCACGATTGCGTAGTAGGCGGAGCGAAGCGTCCAAGAGTGTGTCATCCGGTAAACGAGCTTTGCCTCGAAGTCTCCCATTACCGTCCCGTCCTGGTCACTGTCAGAGAATCCAGTCGTATTGATCGAGTTTCCGTTCAACACGAGGCGACGATCCAGGTCATTTTGCACCCAAGCTCCCTTGGCTCCCCAACCCACATTGATGCCGGGGCTGACGTTCCACCAGAAGTCGCAACCGATCTGTCCGCCAAACAAGTTGTTCTTGACCAGGTCGTTGGATGAAAAGAAACGTGGCTGGTTTGCTTGGCCCGTGTTGTTATCTTGGCCGCGTGTGGCGTAAATCAAACCATCGTCGTATCTGAGGTATCTGAGGCCAACCAGCCAGGACCCTTGGAATCGGCAGCAAGGCCAAACCGTCCGACGCCGATAGTTCAGTTCGCCACTGTGAAGTTTGCTGGTGATATCGATACGCTGCACCAGCGAGTTATCGACGTCATCCAGAGCACTACTGGGCGCTGTGCCGAAATCGGTCAGGAACGAGAACAATTGTGCGTTCGGGTCGGTTGCCTGAGCGCCTCCACTCCAGTCGTGGCCACCCAAGTAGGTGAATTCCAGGTTGCTGCCCGGGCCAAAGATCATCGCTGCCGAGACCCGCACACCGGCCTCCAAATCAACCGTGGCATCACGAGTATTCAGCACGCGAGTTCCGCCGATGCCAAGCGAAGTGACATCGATATCACCACCGCCGGTCGAATGATCAAGCCAGACTGCTTCGACTGACATGTCATACCAGCGCATCGCACAGATGCCAGATTCTTTGTGAGGCAGCAGCACTCCCAGGCACGCGAACGGACTCACTCCGTTTCGGTGCATTTGACACGCGCTGCATCCTGAACCTCGGCAAAAAATGCACCATCCCGTTGCCCCCGTTCGGCAATTGGGTCGTCGTGATCCAGACCGGAATTTCCGACTGCCGATGAACTGCCCACAGCCTTTGCCAGACAAAATACCACCGTCAGCGTCACCACAATCGCTATCTGCGGGACCGAAAATGCCGCCGCCGGCGCACTCCTGTCCGCTGAGACCACAGCCACCGCCGCCACTGGAACAAGCTGAATCACATCCGCCGTCACATCCGCCATCGCACGAGCCGGCATCGCAAGCCGAGCCCTGAAGCCACCCGACCGGCATGATGCCGTGTGGATAACCTTGGGCATAGAATTGCGGAGGCATCATCTGTTCCGGAGGCACGATCCCGGCAGGCGGTAAGAATCCGCCGGCCGCATAATCTGCCTGGATTACACCGCCCATCTGGGCGCGGGCCTCCGGCAAGCCAACCGTTACTGCCGAGGCAATTGCCACCGCAGCCATGATGAACCGACCAATGTCGATGGATTTTAACTTGGACGGTAGTTGAGTCATTCGTTGCATTGCAAACGTCTCCGCGGCGCTCGCCGCCTCACTGTGGGCCTAGGGTTCCCAATGGGGCGTCGAACTTTGCTGCGGACTTGCCGCGTTTTGCAAAGCCTTCCCCCCGGTTGGCTGCTGAAGCTGCCCATCCAAACGACGCAAGATTCATACGATCAGCGCGTCTGGAAGAACCGCTTCAGGCGGAGTTATCGGCACAATCGGACTCAGGTATTTGGTTATTCCGGTCGATCCGCCAAGGAAAACTTTGAGGGTTCGAGGAAAAGCGACCTCGCTAATTCGATAGACTATTCCCCATGGGCTCCCCGCGAAGGAAGGTCGTGCAGCTTTTGAGTGATGAGTTAGCAACCTTTCAGTTATCTCTCCCGGCGGGAGAGGTAACTTGAATTAAGCAAACGACCTAAAAGCTGCACGACCTCGCAGGGGGATGGATGGGCAATTTCTGAAGGCAATTCCAGCATGAATTCTGGAAATACGGAACAAGATTTCTTAGTTGATGCCGCGGAACGATTTGGCTGCGACCGTGCTTTGCTGGAAGAAACGCTGCGCCGCGTCCAATCCGGTGAGCTCTCGCCCGCCAATGCCACCACGGAACTGCTAGCACTGCCGCCTGCCCAAAGACTGCAAGCAAAAGCAGACTCACTGGAAACGCTGGCATCTCTGATCGCCAGGCTGGGAGCACCACCGCAAGACATTGTGGACCAGTGGTGCTGGCAAATGCGTTTTGCCGCCGTTGAACACTCCGCGTCAAAGCGTCAGCCATTACCGGCGATCGATCTGCATCAATGGTCGATCAATCAACAGGGGCAGATGCATTTTCATGGTCGCCCCGTGACCCTTGACGCGGCCCGGAATGCCGACGAGATCGATCGCGTCTCAGCTGATCACATATCCCGGTTTCGGGAGTCCTTGATATCGTCTGGGCCGAATTTGCAGCCTATGGTTGCCGACCAACTGACGGAGACCATTCCGAGTCAGGGCTCTTGCATCGATGAATCTTCGCGTACAAGAACAACGTCGCAAGCGAAGCCAAAACGCAAGCCCTCGAGGGCTGGGCGATTTGCCGGAACCGCTTTGGTCGTTCTCTGCCTTGCTGCCATCGCTTGGATTCTGAACGACGCAACTCACCCTCACTCAGGGCGGCAAGCCAACCAATTGGTCTCCGAATCCGATCTGCCAAAGCCATCAGGATCGATATTTGATCCCGGCGTCACCCGTTCCCCCTCCGCCACAGAGATCGACGCTGATCCGGCCACAGCTGCGTTACCGAAAGTCCGTTTGGAATCGCTGACTGATCGGTTTGTCGATGATGCATTCAGCGACCCGGTTACCGACAGCGAACGGGAAACAGCCGATTTCTCACTGGAGACGCTGATGCCGGCGGCATCCGGCTTTGAGCACCGCGAACCTGCAGACTTTGAGCACCGCGAACCCGCGGATTTATCGATGCAGCTTGACCAGGTGGAGCCGATCGAACCGCTCGGTGCTGCCGGGTCAGCTGATTTTGATGCCGACACGATCGATCCGCTGGCCGAGCCCGAGGGTCCCGAACCGGAAGAATCGCCGCAAGCGACGCGGACATCCAAAGTCGATCCGGTTACGTCGATCACACTGCCTCCCGCCGGTCAGGCTGACGTCGCGACCGAGTTATTGGCGCATCGGGCGAATTCATTTCGGTTGCAGTTTCCTTTCGAGGTACCGTTGAGACTTCGCGATGCCGAAACGGTGGGCGAGATTATCGACATGAAACAAGAAGTCGCCGTGGCCACGATTAGAGCTGGCGGCGATGGGATGCAGATTTCGTGGACACCGGCGGCAAGCAAGACTGCCTCGGCGACGGCACTGATTCACGGTCGCTTGACGACGGATGCGGGAGATCTGGTTTATCTTCGACCCATCATCGAAGCCGATCCGTTACCGATTGATTTGCAGCGCGCCGACATTCGTCCGACTTGGGATCTGTTGGGATCCATGCCACCGCGAGTGACCCGATTGACGATTCAATTGCAATTACCCGACGGGGTTGAGCAGGGATGGATCGAACCGATTGACCCGGCATCGCCACGTCGTGCCCGGGGAGTCGCGGTGTTAACGCCAACCGAAGGCGAGTCGGTTTCGCTGGGAATGAGATTTGACATTCGCGGTGGCCGAAAACTTTCCTGCCGAGTGCGTTACGCGGCGAGGCTTGATCCGGAAGCAACCTGGCAAGTGGTCTCGCGGCCGCTGCTGGAGCAGCTTGCCGACCAATTGGCATCGCAATCTGAAATCCTCGCTCAGCAAACCAGGCAACTTTCGGCAATCTATGCCCAAGCCGATAGTGGTGCCCGTCGCGCTGTGGCCGCTCAACGTGACGCGATGGAAGAACGCGGCAAGTCAATCCGCCAGTTGTCTGAACGCGTCGCCAAGCTTCAATCCTTGGTCGCCAAAGTCGAAGCGGGGGGGAGATTAAAAGTGCGACTTTGGGTGGAGTGGCCCAATCAGCAGCAGACGTTGCTGGAAACAAAATGAATCCAGTCCCGACGAATCGCTGTTGCTCGCTACGATTCAATCAGTTCATCGAAGCACTTGAGTTCCAATTTCACCTCGGCCCCGGTGGCAACAGCGACCGCTCCGATGTACCCCGGACGCGGCTGGATCGAAAAGAATTTCCAAACGCGATCGTCGACTAAATCTTGATTCAGCATCTTGATTTTCGGCGTTGGTGAATCGATATCGACGAACGCGAAATCGGCCAATGGCGTTTGCAGGCCGGTCCCGATCGCCTTGATGAATGATTCTTTCAGTGTCCAGATTCTCAAAAAGGCATCTTGCCGCCCTTGCTCGTCCGCTTTGCCGTGCAGGTATTCAATTTCCGGAGGGGAGAAGTATCGTTCGGCCAATGCCGCATCCGTTTGGCGGTCGAGTCGTTCCACATCGATTCCGACCAGCTCGTGAGCATCGCCGCCAACGCCACAAATCACCAACCCGTCCGTGTGCGCGATGTTGAAAGGCTGCTTGGCCAGATCAGGACTGGCCACGTACGGTTTACCGTGTGTCTGCAGCGCAAAGCGAATCTGATGAGGAGCAACATGGGCCAGGCCGAGCAGTCGCCGAGCCATCCCGCGTCCGATCACATGTTGGTTGCGCGTGGTCGGACGACGGAATTGGTTGGCCCGCTGAAGCTCGTCCTGGTCAAGCCAACGCTCGCAACATGATTCGATCTTGCCGGGTCGGTCGACCGAGGCTGTCGCATGCCATACTTCGATGGTGGTGGAACAAACCGTCAAGTTGCCTGCTGCCTTCCTAGTGGCGGGATTCGTATTTGCCGTTTACCTGGTAACCCGAAGCGTGAGCGAGGGAATTGCGTGATTTGTCGCCTCGCTCACGCTTTTTGAAGTTGCGCTTTTGTCTGAAACATGGTGTTTTTGGTAACCCGAAGCGTCAGCGAGGAAAGAATCAAGACCAGTTTTCCCTTGCTTACGCGGCGGGTTACCAGCATAGCGCAACTTCAAAACTCACGCTTCGGGTTACCAGGTAAACGGCAAATACGAATCCCGCCACTAGCGACGATTTCGCTTGCGGTTCAACCAGTAATCGGGCCACTTGATTCGTTGCGATTCATATTTCGGCCACTCCCAAGCCGGCCAACGCGGCGCTTCTTCGCGAACCTCCATGTAATACGCACGCAGCTTGTTTTTCATGTCCGCGAACACCACGGTTTGTTCTGCCGAAGCATCAGCGGACTCAGCAATATCCGTTTTCAAATGGAACAGTTGGAAATCGATCAACTCAGCTTTCTTGATGTTTTCCATTTCGTCATCCGGAATACCGCCGCTGGGCTTGGGGTCGGGCCTATCCAAACTGGCAACCATTTTCCAGTCGCCATCACGAATCGCCACTTTTGCTTTACTCTTTGCTCGGTTGAATTGCCAATACAGCGGCTTGTCGCGAACCAACGTTTCTCCAGCAAACAGCGGCAGAATACTGGTACCGTCCAGCGTGCGATCGGCCGGAACATCAACGCCTGCGATGCCGCACAACGTCGGTAGCACGTCGACTCCGCTGACGGGCGAATCACTCACCCTGCCAGGTTTGACTTTCCCCGGCCACTGCACGATCCCCGGCACACGAATCCCGCCTTCATAGATTGCACCCTTTTTGTCGCGCAAAGGACCGGCCGAGCCGTGTGGATGCATCCCGGTGATGGCGGGCCCATTGTCGCTGGTGAAAAAGATGAAAGTGTTTTCACGTAACTTCAATTCGTCCAGCGTCGACAATATCGATCCGAATCCGGCATCCAATTGCGAAATGTTGCCGTGATGAGCAAGAAAACTCGGGTCATCGGATTCGTACAAGCTCTGGAACTTTTTGTCCGATGCAATTGGCTCGTGCGGTTCATGAAAACAAGCGAACAGGAAAAACGGTTTCGCTTTGTCACGAAGATTGCCAAGCCAGTCATTCGCTTCGGCAGCTACCAGGGCAGCAGAATAGCCCTCGAGTTTGCCCACTTCTTTTCCGTTGCGAACAAAATTATCGGGATTTCGATGATTCGGAAGCGCATTGTTTTGCGTGCTGAACCAATGGCTGAACCCGTGATCGGACGGTTGCGGCTGGCTGGCCCCGTTGAAATCACCGTTCAAATGCCATTTGCCGACATGACAAGTGTCGTAGCCTGCATCCCGCAATAAGCTCGCGACGGTGATCTCTGATCGTCGCACGTGCATCGGCGAATGCATCGGAATCCAATTGTAGATTCCAACTCGAAAAGGTGTTCGTCCCGTCATCAGCCCGGTTCGTGCGGGCGAGCAATTTGGATGAGCCGCGTAACAATCGGTCAGCCGCAAACCTTCGGCGGCAAAGCGGTCGATGTTGGGCGTCTTGATGACCGGGTGTCCGTAGCAACCAAGGTCGCCATAGCCAAGATCATCGGCCAACACGACCACGATGTTGGGGCGATCGGCAGCACAGGCGGTTGCAGCCGCCAACAGCAGCACAGCAAGATTCAAAAAAACATTTCTACTCATCAGTTTCGCGATTTTCAGAGGAAGACGGAGCTTGTCGTTTCAATCGTTCGGCCTCAGTAGCCGCTTTGTTTGCCAGCTCTTCGGCTTGAATCATCTTTTGAAGCAGCGGCATCACGACACTGCGATAAATCCCTTCCGCCATGGGGAACTTTTTCATTTGCTGGAACGTGTTGTAAACCGTTTCACCTTCGGCCGCCGTCATCGGGACGGTGATTGTGCGACCTTCCGCATCGACCAGCACCGATTCGTATTTCCAACCCCCAGCTTGATCACGCATTCGCGTGACGTCCTGGAGTTGACCCGTGTCGGTGTCAAAGGGGCCTTCGGCTGGAGCATTCTTGGGGGCGTATTGTCCTGGGTCCAATCCCAACGTGGATGCGATTGTCGAGCTTACTTCGCGCACCGATTCTTCGCTCGCGACTGAATTCAAACGCTTGAGGTTTTTTTCCAATTCTGAAAGTTTACGCTCGTCCGGTAGTCTCTTCACTTGCTCGATTTGCGACTCAACCGACTTTTCGATCTGTTCGGGAGCAACATCGGCAACAGGTGCCGGAGGCGGCGGTTTGGCAGCAGCTTGATCATCCGATTTCGTGGACGACTGACCCGCCAGCGGCTGCGATCTTTCTGGTTGGTTGTGTTTGGGCAAATACCAAAACAGCAGGACCAGCAAGAGCAGAAGATGGAATGTCAACGAGACGACGATGGCACGCCGCCGAAACGATGCTTTCGCCTCGTCCACGGGGGCCGCGTGTTCTTCGATGATTGGATCAGGTTGATTCACAGTTCGGTTTGTTTTTGGTAGGCCAGGACTTGTCCTGGCCGAATCAGGTCAGCTCCCGACGTTCCGCTTCACATCCATTCGTACAGGCGATCACTCGCTCGGTCGAATCAGAATCCAGTTTAGCGTTGTATTCGATCCGCCGTCCGGTTTTCCCATCACGACAGTCAAGCGGCCGTCATCAACGTCGACAGTCGACGTCAATTCACGAAACGACCCCAGTTGTGTCGTAACATCAGCGGCCATCGTTTTGCCTTCGACACTCACATATTGCCCCGGTTGGTCATGACCCGCATCGCCGATGCAGACTGTCACGGTGTAAGTGCCCGAGGCCAGGTCACATTCCCACGTATCCTGTGTGCGCGTGAACACGAATCCGTCGCGAATCGTTCCGGAGGCGACTTTGCGAAGCCGAGTATTGTTGGTCAGATCCCGCGACCAACCAAATTTGGATTCGGCCGAGTATTGCTTTCCATGATCGCTGACAAACCCTTCCACGATTGGGCCTTCAGCGGACGTAAAGTTAAATGCCTGAACGCCTTCGTCTCCCTGATCCCACTGTTCATCGGGCACTCCGTCCCAAGTCGTCAACTGCTGCCACGACGCGGTGCCCTTGGTAAACGGCAACGGATCCCTCGAATCGGGGAGGCCGTCGTCGTCCGCATCGCCGGCTGCGCGCCAGATTCGCGGCGGCTGAGTCTGGCTCGCGACTTGCTTCCAAAGCATCCTAGCCGCATCACGGCGTGTTGCCGGCGCGGAGACCAGCTCGCAAGTCAGACCTGCCCCACGTATTTTCGCTACCACCGCGGCCAGCCACGGTTCGGTGGCCACGTCATCGGCACGGAAACTCACGTCGCCCGCTTCTAACGGCAACAATCGTCTGAGTGCAAGTTGCTGAATCGCCTGGAAGCCATCATCGTACGGATCGACGTCGGCAAAGGGCCAGATCGCGACGCCCGCACCCGGCCCGCCCAGCAGCGCATCCCATATCGCGAAGATGGATGCTTGATCGAAACAGATTCTTGCGGGATCGATTCCACGCTGGAGACTGATGGCCGCCACCGCGCCGGCAGCTTGCCCGACTGCGACCGATTGATCATGCAGGCGGCACGAGGAACCAACGATGCTGCTGTAACCGAGATTCTTTTGCCCGCCGAGCAAACCTTTGATTCGCACCGGTACCAGACTTCGCACAGGAAACATTGCTCGCCCGGTGCCACCGCGGCCGAAACGACGGTTGCCACGAAAGTCGGCTTCCCAAGGTCCGTCTTCAGCTTCGTCGCCTAACCATTTTCTGGCTGTGGGGTGAAAATCCAATTCGAACTGCCAAGAGAAAACCGCGTCCGGATACATGGCACGGGCATAATGGGAACGCGATCCGAAACCCAGCACCTCCTGTTCGACGATGATGTGTTTGGCGACCAGTCGCAGTGATTCGCGGATGTAAGGTTTGGGCGGCAGCTTGTCATCCGTTTCAAATTCGTCGCTAAGATACATCGAACGAAAACGAGAGAAATTACTGCGCAGGTAATGCAGGTATTGCAGGGTGCGTTGCTTTGCATCGTCGAAAACAATGTGCCGCTGATCCGGTGCCAGCTGCACAATGTTTTTTGCGGACGCACCCGGCTGGCTTGCTTCCAGCGCCTCGGCGACCGACGCGGGATAACGATCCAGAGGGTAGTCGACGTTCGGATTGTTAATCAGCACGATGTCCGGGTGATCGATGACATCGAATCCAGCGCCGTCGACCAATCGCCGTGTTGTGTAGGCGAATTCTTCCTCGATCCAGCCCCATTTGCCCTGAAAGTTTCTGGCGTCGAATCCCGCTGGCTCGATCACGTCAATTGGCCCTGGACGCTGCTCGAGAACGGCGCACCAGGTGATGGGATTCATGTCCGTTTCCGGTTGGTGTGACATCGGCGCACTCGGCTCGCCAAATTCGCCTTTTCCGTCGATGCCAAAATCGTATTCACCACCAGCCGCTTTGATCACATCGCCCCAGTCAGTGGCATCAATGGTCATCTTTGCGGTGACGGTCAATGTCGACTCGGGACTGCCCGGTGTTGCAAATACAACAGCACGCAGTTGATTGCCCTCAAGCCTGGCGGATTGCACCTCCAGGTTGGAGAAACGTTTAACTTGCCCGGTTTGTTCAAAGGGTGCGAGCAATTCTCGAAAGACTTGTTCGGACACGACCGGTCGCGCCGTCGTGATCACACGCGTGTTCCCGGGTCGCTTGACGCCTCCGTACAGCTCAGCGTTTTTCGATTCGATGGCGTCGATGATTTCACGAAACAATCCACTTCGCGGGATGGGCACGGTGCCGTCGTAGCCGTGTCCGCGATTTTCGTCGATTGCTCCGAGCCCTTCGGCACTGAATTGCCCACCCAACCAATGGATGTCGTTGACCAACACGATTTTTTCAACGCCCATCCGAGCGGCCTGTACCGCTGCAGCGCAACCCGATTCCGTCCCTCCAGCGATCAGAATGTCCGCGTCGATCTCGATTGACTCTGCCGAGGATGCGGGGCAAAAGAAAAGCAGCCAGATCGGAATCAAAAGAAGCGGAGCGAGTCGATTCATGGGAAAGTCATCGCTTATGGTCGTCGGACGCAGTGTGTTCGGTTACGGAAGGATAATGAATTGTACGTCTTTGTCGCAGACCGGGGATTGTCGTAGTAGACCCGTAGTCCCGCGAATCGCTCGCGGGTCACCAGAGTATTTTCAGATATGCGTAGGCCAGGACTTGTCCTGGCAATCAAGCGCCAGGACTGGGAGAGCGTCCGGCTTAGGAAGTAATTCGAGCTTGGCTTTTCCCTTGAGTCATGGTGGTTGTAGGCATTAAGGTTTTCGTTCGTCACGACCATACGACAACTGCGTAGCAGTGGCAGCATAGAGCCTGGGGTCAGGATTGCTCGTCTCTAGCGAGCATTCCGCAGCCCCAGGAATCGTCATTTCCAACCCGATTTTCCCCGCGGCGATTTGGCGGCCTAGCCGCCAA
>JBFJVZ010000127.1:0-17068 GCA_041623895.1 Pirellulaceae bacterium
GCACGTGTCAAAATCGATCGAGCTGAAAGGTGCAAAACGCTATGCCGAGGCGAAAGCAGTGCAAGCTCAATCCGAATCGTTAATAGCGATGGCGGAACAAGTCCGCGCTGAACGCATCCAATTGATGCGAATTCAAGAGCAGGAAGACCTTACTCGCGAGAAGGCCGAGCAATTGGCCTTGCGACATCAGATACTTTTGGCCGAGGGCAGACTGGCGGAGGCGGCGGACATCGAAAAACAACTCAATGAGCTGCTCCGCAGTGCTGATCCCGATAATTTCCGACTCGCCGACTTGGAGCGTCGTGTGGCTGCCGCACGATTGGCGGGAGACCACACGCTTGCCGACGAATTGCGACTGCAGGCCGGTCAATTACGAAGCACATTAAGCGAGCGCTATCAACACAAATCGGTGTCCGCGTTCGAGCCGACATCGGAGGCTGGATCCGAAAGCAAGCCGATCGTGCTGCAGCATGCCAAAGCGGCGGAGGTCACCGACGTCTTGCAGACGCTGGGCATGCTTGGCGAAAACCTGAATGTGGCGATCCCACGTGACAATTTGATGATCTTGATGGGCAATCCTGTCTCCTTTGCCCCGGCCGTTGAGATCATTGAAGCGCTTGATCAAGCCAGCAAAGCCGCTGGTCCCCAAGCTTCCGCTGACAAGTCGACCGACCTGCCGCTCGCGTCACCACCAGCCCACCCGCCGCTCAACGACTGGTGGATCCGTGAGCAGAAAAGGCTGCAGCAATTGCTCATGGAAGCAAAGACGACGTTTGGCAATGACCATCCACGAGTCCTTCAGTTGACGGCTGAACTGGAGCGGATCGCCGCAATTGTCGCGTTTTCAAATTCTGAGTCGAATCTGGAATTGAGTGAGTTGGAGGCGTTGATCGAGCGGAAGGGATTTCGTCACCCCGATGTCCAGGACAAACTTGCCATGGTTGCGGCTCGCCATCGCTTGTACGGCCAACCCAAGCCTCCGCAATCGGTTAACGATTGGGACGGCGTGATCTCGCGGCAACGCGAGCGGTATGAACAAGCCGAACGTGAAGCTGCCAGGTTCGCCAGCGAGTATTCGAAAGTAACGGGATCGACCCCGAAAGATGAAGGCAAGCGAAGGCAGTTGGAGTCCGAAGTCAACTCGCGAGTCAGTGCGGCTTTCGGACTGCGAATGGTGTTGCAATTGATGCAACTTGAAAAGGCACATCAAGACCTGACGATGGCTGGGCGACGTCTCGCACATCGGCACGCCTTGGCGGACAAAATCGTCCAACGACGGGTCGAGGAGTTGTTGGCCGGCGAGGATCTGTCGTGGCTTCCCAATGAGACGAAAGCGGACACAACAAGTTCCGATTCGCCGGCTTTACGACAGCCGAATGCTCAGCCAGAAAGGCAAATTTCAAGAGCCGAAAGAGATGCGTACGAGCAAGAACTAGCGGCAGAAACGAGGCAAATTTTCCAAAGTGTAAAAGATCAGCTTGAAAGCGATCTGGCGAAGGCCAAGCAAGAGTTGGCCGCAGCATCCGGGGTGGCAGACGTTGACGAAACGTTACCGAATCGCATCGCAGATTTAACAACGGAACTCCGCAAGCTCCAGGCCACGCGGGATTCGCTGGGCAACGAAAAAGACCCTTTAAGTGCTTTGCCCGAAGCGATTAATCCGGGACCAGGCCAGCAACCGTTAGGTTTGCGAATCGAAAACAACGAACTGAAGAAGCATCGGGCTTTGCTGGATCAACAAATCAAGAAAATCAAAACTTCCCTGGAAGCCGAAGAAGCAATTCTGAAGAAGTCGACGGAGGAAACAGAACAATTGGAAGCGATCGGACGGGACATCCAGCGTAAGGAACACCTGCTGCAGGAATTGTTTAAGAAACTTCAAGACTTGGATATCAGTAACAATCTAGACGTCGCTGAGCCGGATCTGAAAGTTGCCGTAAACTTCGAAACAAGAGTCAAGAATCATTCACAGATTACCGGTGATGACTTGACGGCCGTCTGCAGCGTGGTCGTTAGCCCCGATGGCAAGCACTTGTACGCAGCCGCGCGCGATGCAAACAAGCTTCTCGTATTCGGACATCAGCCCGACAGCGACGGACCGCTGACAAAGTTGATTCAGACGATCGACAGCGACAACGATCTGGATGGTGTGCTCGGCTTGCGGATCACGCCGGACGGCAAATACGCGGTGACAACCTCGTATCGGTCAAGAACGGTAACGTTATTTGCTCGCAACCCGGAGACAGGAGAACTTACACGCAAACATGTCGTCCGTGACAACGAGGGTGACGTGATCGGATTGCATTGGCCGTTTGACTGCGAAGTTTCCCCGGATTCGGTTTTTGTCTATGTAACGAATTCAACAACATTGCGAACCGCCAGTATCTTGCCATCGGTCGGTGAGGGTCATGTCACGGCGTTTCACATCGTCAATGACAAGCTTAAGTTTCTAGAGGTCCACACAGGGCGAAATAATTGCTTTGACGGTGCGGCACACATGGCCATCCATCCGACCGGCAAATGGCTTTACGTTGCCAACTATCGCAGCGCGGCGATCGTTGTGATCGCGCGTGATCTCCAGAGCGGACAAATGCAGCTGCAGCAAATTGTCAGAGACAACGATCTGCTCGCGCTGGACGGTGCATTTTCGGTGAATTGTTCGCCGGACGGAAAACATCTGTATGCGTCATCCGGCCGCTTCAATGGCGAAACCGGGCTGACGGTATTCCGAATCAATACCGAAGACTCTTTGGATAGCGTCTCTTCAGATTTGGGCTCACTGTCCCCGCTGCAAGTGCATCGCGGCGGCACCGGGAATCTCGTTGCATTCAGCGGCGGCAACCGCGTTCTGTTCAGTCCGGACGGTCACTTCGTGTACGTGATGGCGTCGTTGTCCGGAACGCTGGTCAGCTTCCGGCGCGACCAGGAAACTGGCAGGCTTTCATCGCCCGAGATCATTCGGGTGACTCCCGATGATGGATCACTCGGGCCGGCAAGCATCGGCATCAGCCCCGAGGGCAGATACCTCTACGCTGGAGCCCAGGAGCACGAGACGATTCTGATCCTGGAGCACGATCGGTAAAGGTTTGGCGGTTAGCGATCATTATCGCCTGGGAATGCTTGTTTTCTTGCCGTAGCGTGGTCTCTCTTTAGATCCGCTGGGCAGTGCCGTTCGCTCTTGATCTGCAATCGTGACGGGCGGAATCCGCACAGCAGACGTGGACAGGGAGAAAAGTCAATGCCGGGATGGAAAACCGGGCTTGATGAGATATTCTCTTATGGCTGCCTTTGAAGCTGGCCCCGCCGGTAGGCTGAAGCCGACGCCCGGCGAGTAAACAGAACCCCCAATTCGGCGGTTCTCAGCTGACGATGTTCCCAGGAATCCGCCCCATGTTGACCGCGAATCTGATCTTGCTGATCGCACACAGCGGCTGGCTTTGGGTCAACACTGCGTCGGTGTTGGGAAACACCAGCGGACGCGCTGTCGCGATTGCCGTCACGGGGATGCTGATCGTCGCTTGTGCATTGCTGTTGATTTGCGTATTTATCTCGTTGCTGCCAAGAATTTTGGCTGCCGTCGCGACGATCTGGCCTGAGGTCGACGAACCGCATGCGAGTACCGCGCACCCGGAGAGTCTGGCCCTGGATGACGACGCCGTGCTTGCTGCGATCGGATTCGTGTTGCACCACCGATTGCAAGAACAGAGCCGTATCTCGAACCCAAACGCTACAACGACGACTTAAGCAAGCCACGACCCGCTAAGCGGTAACACAAAAGAAACGATGGACATACTGCTTGAGTTCTTGAAGACGACTGGCTTCGCGTCCCTGTCATTGGGCAACGCGATGATGATCGTGATCGGAATCATCTTCATTGGCCTCGCGATCACCAAGGATTACGAGCCACTGCTACTGGTTCCGATCGGTATGGGCATCATTGTGGGAAATATTCCCGTCATTCAAGGCATGTCGATGAGCGTGTACGACGATCATCGCTGGGCCATGGAGGACGGCAACATCAAGTATCTTCCCGGTAGTGTGCTCAGCTACGTATACATGGGCATTAGTTATGGCTTCTATCCGCCGCTGATCTTTCTGGGGATCGGTGCGATGACGGACTTCTCCACGATGCTTTCCAATCCCAAGCTGACGTTATTGGGTGCGGCTGCCCAAGTCGGTGTGTTTCTGACATTCTTGGGTGCGTTGTACCTGGACTTCACGTTCCAGGAAGCCGGTGCGATCGGCATCATCGGTGGAGCGGATGGTCCCACCGCGATTTTTCTGGCTTCCAAGCTTGCTCCGGACTTGTTAGGCGCGATCGCCATCGCTGCTTATTCATACATGGCGCTCGTGCCCGTGATCCAGCCGCCAATCATGCGGCTGTTAACGACGCGCGACGAGCGTCTGATTCGCATGAAGCCGCCGCGAAAGGTATCGAAGCGAGAAAAAATGATTTTCCCAATCGCGGCATTTCTGATTTGTACGATGATCGCACCGGGTGCGATCGTGCTATTGGGCATGCTGTTTTTCGGCAATTTGCTGAAGGAAAGTTTGGTCACCGAACGGTTAGCCAACACCGCGCGAACGGCTTTCATCGACATCGTGACGATTCTGCTCGGTTTCTCTGTCGGCGCGAGCACTCAGGCGGATACGTTTTTGCGGCCCCAATCGCTGCTGATCTTTGCACTTGGCGCCTTGTCTTTTGCGATTGCGACCGCCGGTGGCGTGCTATTTGCAAAATTCATGAATCTGTTTTTGACTGAGAAGATCAACCCCTTGGTCGGTGCTGCCGGAGTATCCGCCGTTCCCGATTCGGCGCGTGTCGTTCAAATGGTCGGCCAACAAGAAGACCCCCACAATTTCTTGCTGATGCACGCCATGGCGCCCAATGTTGCCGGCGTCATCGGCTCAGCCGTCGCCGCCGGTGTGTTGTGGGCGGTTTTGACGTAAACGCGTTTGTAGAGAAGGAATCATCTGTGTCGAAAAAGAAAGTCCAGTTCATGTGCACGGCGTTCCGCGACGGATTTCAATCCGTGTTCGGCGCCCGTGTGTTCACGAAAGACTTCCTGCCCGCAGTCGAAGCCGCCAGAGACGCTGGAATCAGCTGGTTTGAAGCCGGGGGCGGTGCCCGCTTTCAATCGCTGTATTTCTATTGCAACGAAGACGCGTTTGAGATGATGGATGCTTTTCGCCAGGCCGCCGGTCCCGCTGCGAATCTGCAAACGCTGGCGCGTGGTGTCAACGTGGTCGGGCTCGAGTCTCAATCAAGCGATATTGTCAAGCTGCATGCCGAGCTTTTCAAAAAACACGGCATCACGACGATCCGCAACTTTGATGCACTTAACGATGTCAACAACTTGATCTACAGCGGCCAGTGCATCACCGATGCCGGGCTGAAACATCAAGTCTGCGTCACCTTGATGGAATTGCCGCCGGGATGCGAGGGTGCTCACGATGCGGCGTTTTATGCGTCAACCTTGAAACAGATCCTCGATGCAGACATCCCCTTCGATGCGGTCTGCTTCAAAGATGCCTCGGGCACGGCCGTGCCATCCAAGGTCTACGAGACGATCGTGGCCGCACGTAAAATGCTACCGGCCGACACCTTCATCCATTTTCACACCCACGAAACCGCCGGCGTCAGTGTACTGGCGAACAAAGCCGCCCTCGATGCCGGAGCCAACGCTATTGACCTGTCGATGGCGCCCTGCTCCGGCGGAACTTGCCAGCCCGACATTCTGGTGATGTGGCACGCACTTCGCGGCTCCGACTACGAACTGGACTTGGACGCGGAAAAAGTCCGCGAGGCGGAAGAAGTCTTCAAAGAGTGTATGAGTGACTACTTTCTGCCGCCCGAAGCGACCACCGTTGAACCCCTGATTCCCTGGAGCCCAATGCCGGGCGGGGCGCTGACAGCCAACACACAGATGCTGCGAGATAACGGGATCATGGAAAAGTATCCCCAGATCATCATGGCAATGAGCGATGTTGTCCGCAAAGGCGGATATGGCACGTCCGTGACCCCCGTCTCGCAGTTCTATTTTCAACAAGCGTTTAACAACGTGATGTTCGGACCCTGGAACAAGATCGCGGAACCGTATGGCAAAATGGTGCTGGGATACTTTGGAAAGACGCCCGTGCCGCCGGATCCGGACGTAGTGAAACTGGCCAGAGACCAGTTGAAACTGCAGCCCACGACCAGGCCCGTGCTGGAGTTGAACGATGCCGATTCCAGCAAAGGTATCGAAGCCGCCAAAAAAGTGCTGAAAGCCGAAGGGCTGCCCATTACCGATGAAAACATCTTCATCGCCGCCGCCTGCAAAGAAAAAGGCATCCGTTTCCTCAAAGGCGACGCCGAAATCGGAGTGCGTAAAATCGACAAATCCGCGCCCCCGGAACCGGCCCCCCCAACGGCAGCTGACGGACCCTGTGAATATACCGTCACCGTCAACGGCAAAGACCATTTCATGGTCATTGAAGCGGACACGGTCACCGTCGATGGAAAAGTCTACCGCGTCGATATCGAGAAAGAGTCAGAAGTTCAACCCAAAAGCAAACAGCCTGTCGTCCAGTCTGGCGGGCAAATCACCGAAGTCAGAGCACAAATGCCAGGCGCCGTTTATAAACAACTGGTTCACGCGGGTGACCGCGTGCGTACCGGCGAGGCAATTCTGATCTTAGAAGCCATGAAGATGGAAATGGAGGTCTCGTCGCCCGTCGACGGAACTGTCCAGAAAATTAACTTTGCTGTCGGTCAACAAGTACACACCGGCCAGGTACTGGCTACGATCCAGGCCTGACCGATCGCTCACAACCGTTTAACGCGACGCCGCCGGCAAGGGTTCTTGCACAAACGGATCGCTGAATCTTTCATCCGAAATCAGCGTACGATCCGTCAACGTCAGCAAGAACTTGGTCAGCGACACTTTTTCGATCTCCGGCAACGCCAGCCCATTAGCGGCAAAATCTTTTAAGCGAGGATCCAAATTCGGGTGCGGACGCACACTCCAGTTATAGTGCTCGACGACTTGATCGAGCGTGTGGAAACGGCCGTCATGCATGTAGGGCCCCGTAAATTCCACGTTCCTCAACGAAGGAACTTTGAATTTACCGACGTCAGCCGCTTGCCTGGTATGTTCACCAACGCCCGCATCCGCATCGGGCTGATCGCTGTCGACGCCGTTGACCACCGGTTTGGCGACGTAAAAGAATGCACTCTGCCTGGAATCAGCACTCAGCGATTCCAAGTGGCACTGGGCGCATCGAGCTCGACCCAGAAAAATCTCTTTCCCGTAATTCTCTTGCTCTGAAAAATTGGGAAACGGATCGTGTACGGATGGGACTTGGCCGCGGCCGATATCGTACCGCGATCGAAAGGACACAATCGAGCGTACGAATTGTGCCAGCGCCTTGGCGATGCGTTCACGCGACACATCGGGGCTGGCGAAAGCATTGAAAAAAAGCGGTGAGTAAATTCGGTCGGCCTGTAATTGAGCCACTAGCGCGTCCAGATCGTGACCCATCTCGACTTCATTTTCGATCGGCATCAGCACTTGCTGCTCTAAGGTTTCCGCCCGCTCGTCCCAAAACATCCTGCCTCTGGCGTAATATCGAACGTTGATCAAACTCATCGAATTTCGTGAAACCTCGCGGCCATCAAATCCGATACTCAGCTTGCGATCGTCAGTGAACGCAAGCTGTTGCTTGTGACACGTCGCACACGAAGTCGTCCCGTTTGCGGAAAGCGTTTTATCGTAAAACAGAACACGTCCCAGAGTTGCGCCGTGATCCGTAATTGGATTGTCACGGGGAGTGTTGTCAAAATCTTTGGCAGCGTCCGCTATGTGCTTGGGCAAGCGAACGCTTGAGTAATTGAAAGGGAGTTCAGGAAGATTCAGCTTGCGTGTTGGCTGATCGGCGCGAATCGGCCGCGCCGCGAAGAGGCTTAGGCACGACGCCAACAAGAGAAGAATCACCAACAAGGCTGGACACGCGAATCGGAACAAAGAAGTCGGTTAGTCGTTAAGATCGTGACTGCGAACAGTTTTTAGTTTCTTAGCCATCTTGTCGCGAAATCCTTCCACGATGGGCCGATGGTCCTCGCTGTCGGCCAGATTATTGTACTGACCGGGATCGCGGTCGCAGTCGAACAATTCGATCCCCGCGGATGCGTCTTCCTGATACTGAATGTAGGCATACTTATCTTCGCGCAGCAAGAATCCCTTGCGCATCGGCGCAACACTGAAAGCGGCCTCGCGGACCTGATGGCTCGGATCGTCCAACATCGCTGAGATATCCATTCCCTGCAAACGATCGGGCACGTCCAAACCACACAGCTTGGCCGTTGTCGGATACAGATCAAGCAACTCAACCAGGCTATCACAGACCGCCGGTTGCTTGCCCGGGACACTGATAATCAGCGGAACACCGGCGGATTCATCGCGCAAAGAAACTTTGGCCCAAAAATCGTGCTCGCCAAGGTGGTATCCATGGTCGCTGGTGAAGATCACGATTGTCTTTTCCCGCAGACCCGCCTGCTGAAGTGCCGCCATGACTTTGCCAACCTGTGCATCCATGTAAGCGACCGAGGCAAAATAACCTCCCATCGCCTTCTTTTGGCGGCGCACGTCCATCTTCATGTTCAGGCTGGTCTTGTAGTTGATCCCCGGCTTGGGAATGTCGTCCCAATCACCTTCGATCTTGGGCGGCAACACCATCTTGGAATAGGGTTTGAACGGTTGGTAGTAAGGTCGCGGCGCAACAAAGGGAACGTGCGGACGAACAAACCCGACACCCAACCAGAACGGTTCGTCTTTGTGCACATTGATCAGTTCGACAGCCTTTGCCGCAGTTTTGCCGTCGGAGTGAACCAGGTCATCGCCGTCAGCCTCCACCACCACAAACGTATTTCCGCCAACCACGGGTCGCTTGCCGTCGGGGTTTCCTTCCAGCGTCTCGCCATCGCCGGCCGCTTTCCATTCAGGTCCCGGGCTGTTAAACCGCTCCGTCCAGGAATGCTGGTCGTCCGCGCCGTTATAGTCCTTCGGTCGCCGTGCATCACCACCAAATTCGATTCCGCCAGGCACACCCATGTGAAAGATCTTACTGACGCGAGCCGCATAGTAGCCGTTGTTCTTAAAATGCTGAGACCACGTCGCGCGATCGCCGATTTGAGGCCGCGGGTTTTTGTAACCCAAAACTCCGGTTGCATGCGGGTAGTAGCCCGACATGAATGAGGCCCGTGACGGACCGCAGTATGTGCCCTGGCAATACGCTCTCGTGAACCGCGTTCCGCGGCCGGCGATTGCATCAATATTGGGCGTTTGGCAGACAGAGTTGCCGTAACATGACAGCGCCGTGTAGGTCAGATCGTCGGAGATAATGAACAGCACGTTCAGCCGCTGCTGCTGATCAGCGGCGGCAATACTGATCATCGATAACAGCGCGCAGACTGCGATTATATGGCGATGGATCATTAACACTCTGGGGACTGCAAGCCAAGACAATCTGTGCGGGCAACCCGCCGTGCCGGAAACCTCCGGCACGGCTGGAAGTCGCATCATTAGAAACATAACGACGCTCACGCGTCACTTCTTATCAACGCCAAGCTCTTCCAGCTTCTTGGCAATGTCCTCTCCATGGGACGCTGCTTTCACCTTTTTATCAACGTGCAAGATCTTGCCATCTTTGCTGATGTAATAGGTCCAGCGGTTGGAAAGCCCACGGTCATTCAAACAGCCAAACGCCTTGGCTACTTTCTTGTCCGGGTCACTTAGAATCGGATAGTCAAGATCCAGGCTTTTTGCGAAGTCTGCGTTTTTTTCGATCGGATCACAACTGGCAGTAAAGTAGGCGACGTCAAACTTTCGCAAAGCCTTGCCACTCTCACGGAGCGACTGACATTCCTTCGTTCATCCCCCGGTAAAAGCCTTGGGATACCAGGCAATCACAATCGCCTGTTCGCCCTTAAACTGCTCACTGCTGTAGGTCTTTCCATCGCTACCGACCATCTCGAATTCCGGAACGTCGTCACCAACGGCGACTTCCGCGTTTGCTGATTCAGACATGACTAAGAATGCTCCTAGAGTAAGAGCCACGACCAGGTTTGAAATTCTCATCGATCGCCTACCTGTACGAGAAAGGAATCTGCCAGTGCCGTCTTTTGTGAGTACGGCACAGCACGTATCTTAACTAAAAGTTACGCTGGGCGGATGCTGCAACTGCAACGACGTGATCGCTGAAGTCGGGAGACTTCAACCGCAGCTAAGAACCTCTGAATTCCTGTGAATTCACCCGAATTCGGCTACCAAGAATCGTTCACAGCGTGAGGCATGAAATTGAGCCGAAGGCGCGAACTTGACGACTAAAAAGGTGACTTGTGTCTGAATCCAGGGAATCGATTCTGAACCGTTTTCGTGAAAAGATCGCCGCCGGCAAGCCGATCATCGGCGGCGGCGCCGGTACCGGCATCAGTGCCAAATGCGAGGAAGCCGGCGGCATCGATTTGATCGTGATCTACAACTCCGGACGATTTCGTATGGCCGGACGCGGATCGCTGGCCGGTCTGATGCCATACGGCAACGCCAATGCTATTGTCAAAGAGATGGCCCAGGAAGTACTCACCGCCGTCAAACATACCCCGGTACTTGCCGGTGTTTGTGCCACCGATCCGTTCATGTTGCGCGATCATTTCTTGGGCGAGCTCCAAGAGATGGGATTCGCCGGCATCCAAAATTTTCCCACCGTAGGGTTAATCGATGGTAACCTGCGAGCCAACCTGGAAGAAACGGGCATGGGCTTTCATCTGGAAGTCGAGTGCATCGCAGCAGCCCGCCAAAGGGGAATGCTGACAACGCCCTATGCATTCAACGCCGAAGAGTCTGGTCAACTGGCAGCCGCAGGAGCGGACATCATCGTCGCCCACATGGGTCTAACCACCAGCGGCTCGATCGGGGCAAGGACCGCGCTGACGCTGGAAGATTCGGTTGGAAAAGTCGCGGAAATCGCCGACGCCGCGCGAGCAATACGAGACGATGTGATCGTATTGTGTCATGGCGGTCCGATCGCCATGCCGGAAGACGCAAAGTACATCCTGGACCGGCTACCAAGCGTCGACGGTTTCTACGGAGCCAGTTCGATGGAACGCCTGCCAACCGAAATCGCGCTGACCGAACAAGTCAAGAAATTCACCGAGATCCGTTAGGTTTGGTTCAAAGGTGGGCTTTGTTGGGGGGAAGCAATGCCGCCGATCTTACAAATCGTAGGGATCGGCGGCATAAACAGAATCCCGAGATGACCTCTTGGGCCGCTCTACTTCACCTTGATTTTTAATTTCTTTGTCGGCGGTTCTTTGTGTTTGGGAAGCGTTAGGTTCAGCATCCCGTCCTTGTGTTCCGCCTCGATTCGGTCGACATCAACGTCATCGGGCAACGCGAAGCTGCGTGCAAAGGTACCGTAAGAACGCTCGATCCGATGGTACTTCTTGGTCTTCTCTTCTTTCTCGGACGAACGAGTTCCTTGCAGCACCAAGCGGTCGTTGTTGACAGAGATATTGACGTCCTCTTTCTTGACATCTGGCAGCTCGGCGCGAATCACATACTCCGAATCGGTTTCGTGTATGTCGACCAATGGCGCCCAATCAGCAACGATCATCTCTTCTCGATTCGCCCCATTGCCCGCCAAACCACGCCGCTGAGCCTGTCGTGTCAGCATCTGTTCCATTTCTCGGATTGGGTCCCATCCAGTCAAAGCCATGTGATCACCTCGCTCACTAAAAAGGTTTCAAAATAAGATTGGCAGACCAACCTGGAATCTCCGTCCTATTCGCAAATCGTGTGCCAGATCAGCGTTCATTGACGATGCTCACGTTCTAGACGCGTCCGAATGTTTCAACCAACAGCAAACGAGGAGGCGTGCGTGGGCGGAAACGCACAGTTGGCATCAATTCCCCACTGGGAGAGTGCTGTTCTTGTACTACGAGGGGCGAACGTCCGGGCTGGGGTCCAATCAATGATTCTCGGAGCAAGGTTTGCTGCTTGCGGTTTCTCGTTTATCGGTACCAACTCGCCAACACTCGCTTATGGTGGCAAGTCAATTTCTGCGGGCAACGCCCCCTCGATTCATTGCCCCGCGCTAGGTACGCAGGAATGTTGATTCACCGGTCGATGCAACCGGAGCATCGAAATCGGGATGCTTTTCGGCGCGGAGGTGTGGAGGACCGACGCGGTTTTCGGGCGGATCGAATCCGCCTCGGTCGATGCACCCTCCGCAGTTGGCAACCGAATGCCCGATTTCGGTAAAGGCTGATTGCGCACCGTTGGCACCAAACATTCAGACGCTTCGTAGTCGCTGCTGAAAACCTTGCATGCGCTCGACGCTGGCGGTCGTTGAAACTGCCCACTATCGGAAGCTGAATGCCAACGGGAAGATGACCACGATCACCCATGCCCACACCGCGTATACCGGCAGGTACGCAGTCTGCCAGCGCTCCACGGTATTAAACACGACCTGCCTGCGCAGAAATATCGAGAAACAGAAGGACACGCACGCCTTGATCCTGGCGGCGAAGGACACGGTGGAAGATCGAATTACCGGTCTCAACGTGATCGCCGACGACGACTTGGAGAGCTCGGCGACTATGCGACCGGATAACAACACGTACCGCGCTACCCTTCGCGAAAAAAACGCGTGCTGGAAGGCGGTCTGTGTTGTTATCGAATTCGGAGAATCGACTACAAAGCCTACGGCTCGGCTGCTAAACTTGGATTCTCGTCATCTGGGTAAACACTTGCTTTTCTACTTGAATGATCGCAAGAGGAATCCTCCGCAGCCCGCGTCAGCGACTGTCTTGCCATGAACGCGTAAGACGGCGGCGAAAACATGCGCGCCCGCGCGTCGAGTCACTCGAACAACGGCGATTGCTGGCAGCCGAGGTTGCGCTGTCGGTCGACATCAATTCCGGCAGTGAAACCGCGATGACCGTGGTCGCGCTGACGGCAACCGCCGATCAGCCGGTCACAGGTTTGCAGACGGTTGACATTGAAGTTACCGGAACGCGTATCACGAGCGGTGACTACTCGTTATCCAGTCCTCAAATCACCATTGCTGATTCCGGCACGCAAGGCACAGCGACCTTTACGATTCTGGATGATGCGGAGTTCGAAGGACCCGAGACGGCGACGATCACGATCACCAACCCATCGCCGGGATTGACGATTGGGCCAACGGGCAGTCACGAAGTTGGTATTGCCGACAATGATCCGTTGGACCAGGCGATCGATGATGTGTTGAACCAGACGGTCGCGCGGCAGACACAGGGATTGCAAGCGCAGTTGGCGAATACCTTTCCCGCGTCGAACCCAATGTGGTTTCACGAGGATTTCGCGCTGGCGGCCTATTGGCTTAATCAACAAACGTCGCAGGCCGACGCCGGATTAATCAGCTTGATCGATGACGGACACTATCAGGCGACTGTTGCCGCGGATTCTTTTCACTGGCACGCCTACTTGTTGGAGCGAATCTACTTTCTTTATTCCAGCCAGAGTGACTTCCCGCAGTTTCAGGGGCGCATGAGTACAGCGGCCGAAGATGCTGTCCTGCAGATGCTTTGGGATTGGGCGGCGCCGATTAGCGAGATTGGTTTGGCGTCACCTGACAAGCTCAACTTTTACTGGGGGAGCGAAAACCATGACGCACAAGCCTGGGTCAGTCTTTGGGGCGCATCGCAGATCTTCAAGGATCATTCCGACTACCAGAACCGAACTTATGGCGACGGCTCAACGCCCGCAGCGATGGCGGCCGCGTTTGATGATTACTTCAAAGCCTATGTTCGCAGCTACACCTTGAAAGGGTTGCCGATAGAGATTGCTTCGCCAACCTACGCGAAATACACGCTGAACACTTGGCTCAACCTATTCGATTTTGCGGAGGATCCCGAACTGAAGGAAGCAACAGGAATGCTGCTGGATGTGTACTGGGCTGATTGGAATCTCGAACAGATCGATGGTGTGCGGGGTGGTAGCCGCCACCGTTCCTATCCGGGGCGATCTTCGATATCGACCGGCGCGGCGTCGCACGCGTGGTATTTGTTTGGCAAAGGTATTGAAGCAAGTAAACATCCCGGTGCGATGTCGGCTGCGACCACATCCTGGCGGCCATCGCGCGCCGTTGTCGCTCTAGCACTGGATGAAGTGGGACGTGGCAGCTATCAATACACTTCCCGTCGTCTGGGCCTGAAGGACCAGGCTCCGCCGACTGAGCCGCCCGCTTTTCACGGAGGCGCTTACAATCCGGTTGACCCGGATGGCGGCAGCTTGTTGCGGACCACATGGAGCACGCCTGATTTTGTGATGGGGATGAGTCAGGTCGAGGCGCGCCCGCACGAAGACTGGACAGCGATCAGCAGCCAGAATCGCTGGAACGGCGTGGTCTTCAGTGGACATGAAACGGCGCGGATCTTCACGCAGCGTCCGAAACCAGCCCGCGGCAGTGTCTACAACGCCGAGTGGGGCGTGCAGGAAAAAGGGGCCATGATCCTGCAGCGTCTTTCTCAGGCTCATAGTGCGACCGGTCAGATGATCTGGTTCGATTTTTCACTGAACCGCGAAGAAACGAACGGCTGGATTTTTGCAGAAGCTGCGGATGCCTTCGCCGCTGTTCGTGTTGTGCACGGTGGCTTCACATGGCAACCCGACACCGACGTGACCGTGGGCGAATGGGCCGTGCTGAACGAGCAGTTTTCGCCAATCATTTTGGAGGTCGGCCGTAAGCAAGAGTACGCGGACTTCGACGCGTTCAAAGCTGAGATTCAAAGTAACGGACTCGAATGGAACGGCACGCGACTCGATTACACCAGCGCCGGTTACGGTACGACGCTGACGCATTTCGCGGATGAAAGCGCGCCACCGCAGGTCGACGGTGTTCCGTTGGACTTCTCGACGTCCAAGGCTTACGACAGTCCTTATCTGCAGGGAGACTTTGGCAGCGGGACGGTTACGATCGACTACGGCAATGACCGCACCGTTCTCGGTGTGGCGCCCTTTGCGAATTACTCCGACACGATCGCGCTCTGGCACCTGGATCAAGAGCAGTCGGATGCGAACGGAACGTTCTACGCCGACGATACCACCGCAGCAACCAGAGATTCGATCGAAGCCCGTGAGCATGGTCAAGGCAGCGACAGTATCTCGGTGATCAGCGACGGCAAGTTCGGAAGTGCCGTCCGTTTCGATTTCGAGGCCGGCGATCAATACATGATCACGGGATCAGAACTCTGGCCTGCCGATGTGGGCACGTTCCGTTTCCAGGGTTGGATACGACTCAGGTCCGGCGACACTGCAGGCTACCTTGCTCATGTCTACGATCAGGTCTACTTGAGTGTTAACAACTCGACCGCGACGTTCGCAATCAATCGAAGTGGAGACACTTCTGATACGAGCCCAACGAACTACGTATCCGTTTCCGCCGGACTGAACCCGACCGATCAGTGGCAGTACATTGACGCGATGTATGACGGGTCGACGATCAAACTTTGTACCGATATCGAAAGTGTTTCTGGTGGCGGCATCGGTCCGTTCGTCCCCGATCGGCGGAATATTTACATCGGTTCGCGGAAGAACAAATCAAATTTCGTCGGCGACATGGACGAGGTGAGACTCTCGGCGCCCGATGTCGCGCTCGACTTCGGCGATGCGCCATCGGAAACATTGCGAAGCGTTGACGGAGCGCGGCACGCTGCCCAAGGTCCACGTCTTGGATCGAAACGCGATACAGAAAGGGATGGACAACCATCGGTCGGCGCCGATGGTGATGGTAGCGACGAAGACGGAGTGATGTTCGGCACAATCGGGATCGGCAGCGCGCTGGCCGGCGTGAACATCGATCTGCAAAACGCCGCTGATGCTCGCGTTGATGCCTGGTTGGACTTTGATGGCGACGGTATTTGGCAAGCCGATGAAAAGATTTTGGACGACATTCTGGTCTCCGAAGTGCCGGGCTTTCAAACCCTCAACTTCTCCGTCAATGCCGATGCCGTGGCCGGTGACACCTACGCTCGCCTTCGCATCAGTTCGGCGGGCAATCTGGAACACAACGGACTGGCCACCGACGGTGAAGTCGAAGATTACCTGGTCACGCTTCACGGCGATGCGGCGCCGACGGTTGAAGACGTGTCCATCAATGGTGGCCAAGTGCAGCGGTCCGTGCTGACCGAAGTCGTCGTGACGTTTGACAGTGAAGTCAGCACGCCGCCATCCGCGTTTCAGATCAAACATCGGGGAAGGGGAGAGGTTCTCGATACCTTAATTGTCAATTCGATCGTCAATGGTGAAGGCAAAACAGTGACCACGTTGACGTTCGGCGACGGCGGTAATCTGGTTGACGACCGACCCAACGGCGGTAACTCGTTGATTGACGGAAACTATCAGTTGACGATCAATCGCCTCCAAGTTGCCAAAGTCGGAAGCGGGCCCAACATGGTGAGCGATTACAACCTAGGCGACGAAGAGGCGGACAACTTCTTCCGCTTCTTCACCGATCAAGATGGTGACCGAGACGCTGACGCCACCGACTTGGTCCGGTTTGGCGCGACCTTTCGAAAGAACAGTGGTGACCTTGAGTTCAATCCGTTGTTTGACGGCGATGGAGACAACGATGTCGACGCAACGGACCTCATCGCATTTGGTCGACGCTTCCGCGGATCGATGCCGTTCGCTTAGTTTCTACTCGCTCGAAAACGGACAGGCTTCGTCCCGGAAGCGGGCTCGAAACCAAAGATAGCACTCAGGGGGAGTTCGCAGTTGTATCTGCCTCGACTGGGCTCTCCTCAGTCAAGATTGCCGGTTTCGAGAAGTGGAACCCTCGCAACCAAGAGCATTGACCACAATTCGGCACTTCGGTCCCGTTCACCGATGCGAGTTAGCCTGGAACGCAATCCGCCTCAGTCGATGCATCCGCCAGCACGAATCAATACGCGGTTTCTGTCTTCGGTGTGCTCACTCACACTCCGTTCTGGCACCCTTCTCCCCCACAAGTGAAAGCGAGTGTTGCTCGCTTTCACTTGTGGGGGAGA